>NZ_CP107871.1:7273567-7605589 GCF_041432505.1 Streptomyces virginiae | reverse complement strand
GGTCGCAGGAGCCGTCGTCGGCCTGGCACTAGGTGCCCTGGGGGGCGGCGGCAGCGTACTCGCGGTCCCCGCACTGATCTACCTGCTCGGCTTCACCCCTGCAGCCGCCACCACCGCGTCGCTGATCATCGTCACCGCCACGTCCGCCACCGCCCTCTACACCCACGCCACCTCCGGCAACGTCCGCTGGAGAACCGGCGCCCTCTTCGCGGCCGCCGGCATCCCTCCCGCCATGGCGGCAGCCGCCCTCGCCGCACGACTGCCCGGACAGCTGCTCACGGCCGCGTTCGCAGCCGTCGCGGGTCTCGCGGCCCTGCGCATGCTCAAGTCCCCCGCACCCGAGAACGAGGTCCGCCCGGTCCGCCCGGCCCGGGCCGCCGGAGCCGGCGCGAGCCTGGGGGCGGTCACCGGATTCCTGGGCGTCGGCGGCGGATTCCTCGCCGTCCCCGCCCTGGTCGGAGTGCTGGGTCTGAGGATGCGGGCGGCCATCGGGACCAGCCTGCTCGTCATCACCGTCAACTCGCTCGCCGCGCTCACCGTCCGTACCGGCGGGGCCGGTCCTCTGGACTGGGCAGTCGTCGCGCCCTTCACCGGGGCGGCGATCCTCGCCGCCTGGGACGGAAAGCGCCTGTCCGCCGCGATCAAGGGCCCAGCCCTTCAACGCATCTTCGCTGTCGTGCTGCTGTCCGTCGCGGCCTTCATGCTCACCGACGCGATCCGCTGACAGCGGGTCCGCCCACACGGCCACCCCCACAGTCGCCCGGTATCCGCACCCGGACCACCGCCAACATCCAGCAGGAGAGACAGTCCGCCATGAGCACCCCCCACGCCCTCAGCTCCGACCAGGCCCTCACCCGCCTGCACGAGCTCACCGTCCTCGACGTCCGCACGCCCGGCGAATACGCCACAGGTCACCTGCCCGGTGCCCTGAACATCCCCCTCGATCAGATCTCACGTGCCCTCCCCGCCATCCACCACGCCGCCGACCGCGGCGACATCCTGGTGGTCTGCGCCTCCGGAGCCCGCTCCGACAGCGCATGCAAGACGCTCGCCGAGCACGGCATCGACACCGCCACCCTCGCCGGGGGCACCGGCGCCTGGGCCGCCGCGGGCCATGACCTCCACCGCCCCGAGCAAGGCTCGCGCACCACATGGGGCATGGAACGCCAGGTCCGCCTGACCGCCGGCGCTCTCGTCCTCGCGGGCCTCGGGCTCGGCCTGCTCCACCCCGCCTTCCAGCTCATCTCCGCCGCCGTCGCCGGCGGACTGGCCTTCTCCGCCCTCACCAACAGCTGCGGCATGGCTGCCGTCCTCGCCAAACTCCCCCACAACCGTCCGCGGCATGGCGACATCGATGCCACACTGGCAGCCCTCCTCGATCACCGACCCCGGAGGTAAATACCCCCTGGGGTACCATGGACACGGACAGCACACCCATCAGGAGGTACCCGGTGAAGGTCGACGACGACGCGGTCAGCTCAGTCCTCAACCGACTGCGCCGCGCCCAGGGGCAGCTCGCCGGTGTCATCGCCATGATCGAAGCCGGGCGGGACTGCAAGGACGTCGTCACCCAGCTCGCCGCCGTCTCCAAGGCACTCGACCGCGCCGGATTCAAAATCGTCGCCAGCGGCATGCGCCAGTGCATGAACAACGCCGATGAGAGCCAGGCGCCCATGACCGAGGAAGAACTCGAAAAGCTCTTCCTCACCCTGGCCTGACAACCATCCGGAAGCCGCGCGAGGCCGATATTTCGCCATGACCCCCGGCCTCGCGCGGTCCGTGGTCGGCGCACCGGAGGTGACATCCGTGCCCGCCCCATGGACACGGAAGCGGAGGTCGCGCTGGGTCGTACTCCGCGAGCCCACGCAACGGGTCGGCCACGCGCCTCCCTCCGATGGTCGCCAACCGGATGGTTGGTCGCGTACCAGCGGGCACATCATCCGGCCATCCGCGGCAGCGCGGTGAACGGATCTACAACCGATCCGACGCGGCAGGTACGCAAGCACACCGCGATCGTCCCTGGCTTCCCTCTCGGCGGCATCCCCATGAGGAACCCGCCTCACCCGGACCGCAGCCGGTGAATCCGGGTGCCGAACACGCGCCAGCGCCGCTCGTTGTCGCGCACGAGTGTTGCCGATTCCGCGAGGAGGTCCGCCGCTCGGTCGAGCAGCTCGGACGCCGAGTAGAGGTAGGCGGGGGCGTTCCGCTCGGACCGGAGGTCGGACCGCAGCGCCGCAGGAGAGAACGTGACCCGGTCCAACAGGTCAAGGGAGCGGCGCAGCAGCCTGGCCACCAGCGCCAGCAGCCCCGCCGACTGCCAGTCGTTGGCGATGATGCGATGGCGCTCCCCGAGCAGATCGGCAAGCGCCGGATAGGCTGCCAGCAGGCCGACGGCCTCCCACGACTGCTCCATGGCGTGTGCGAGCCAGATTCCGGTCCGGTCGCTGTCCTCCGCAAGCTCCCTGACATCCCGCTTCAGCCGCTGGAGCTCGACGGGCTCGTCCTCCCCTTCCATGAAGAGGATCCCCGACTCCGCGACGAGCCCGGGGGCGTTCAGATCCTCCGCACCGGCGAAAGGATTCCCTGCCGACTCACCGACGTCGGTCACGCTCCACCGGCCTGCCAGCGACTTCAGTGCCCGGGACCTCGACTGAAGCTCGTCCGCCTGCCGCAACGGAGCCTGCGAGTAGAACTGCTCGTGTTCTCGATGGAACCGCGCGAGGTTGGCGATCACTTGCAACAGCGGTTCGGGAGGGATGGTCAGCGCCTCGTCCTGGGGCATGCGAGAAGTGTGCGCCCAGGACCCCGCCCGCCCGAATGACAACACGCCGCCGGTCAGGAGCAGGACCAGCGTCTCCCCGCTGCTGGTGCAGAGCAGGTCACGGCAGCGCCACCGGCTCCTCGCGCGGCAGCAGCCGTTGCGGCGCCCTCACCAGGAGCGCAGGCTTCTGTACAGGCGGAGCAGACCCCATCCGGGAGGCGAACGGGAGCATGGCGCACCCCGCAGACCACCGCACTACGGGCAAGGAGCGCAGCACGGCGGTGCTGGATGTGCGGGGCATGGTGCGCGCGAGCCAGCAGAGCACCGTCGCGGCCGTACTGGGCCGTCGGCCAGGCGTGCTCGACGTCGAGGTCAACCCGGTGGCGCAGTCGGCCACGGTCGTGTTCGACCCTCGGCGGACCTCGCTCGCCGAGCTGCGCGCATGGGTGACCGAATGCGGCTACCACTGCGCAGGCCAGTCGGTGCCCTCCCACATCTGCGATCCGATGCAGGAACCGGACCCGCCCGGCTTCACGGCTGCGCCGCAGCGCCCGCAGACGACGCCCGTGACCACAGCAGGCGCGCGCTCGCACGACGAGGCGAAGGAGCACGACGGCCACGGCGAGATGTCTATGGCGGCGATGGTCGCCGACATGCGCCACCGCTTCCTGGTCGCGGTGGCGTTCTCCGTCCCGATCGTTGTCTGGTCGCCGATCGGCGAGGAGGTCTTCGGCTGGCACGCACCCGTTCCGTTCGGCCTGCGCCAGGACGTGTGGGCACTGTTGCTGAGCCTGCCGGTGATCTTCTACTCCTGCTCGATCTTCTTCGTCGGCGCAGTACGGGCCCTGCGTGCCCGGACATTGGACATGATGGTGCTCGTGGCGGTCGCCGTCGGTGCCGGCTGGCTGTACTCGCTGATCGTCACCCTCACCGGGGGCGGGGACGTCTTCTACGAGGCAGCCA
Source organism: Streptomyces virginiae (assembly GCF_041432505.1). Classification (GTDB taxonomy): domain Bacteria; phylum Actinomycetota; class Actinomycetes; order Streptomycetales; family Streptomycetaceae; genus Streptomyces; species Streptomyces virginiae_A. The sequence continues at coordinate 7,601,865 of NZ_CP107871.1, read as the reverse complement.
CCGTGCTGGCCTCCTTCGTCCTGCTGGGCCACTGGTTCGAGATGCGTGCCCGCGGCGGTGCCAACGATGCCATTCGCACCCTCCTGGACCTCGCCCCGTCGAAGGCCGTGGTTCTGCGGGACGGCGGGCCCGTGGAGGTCGCCACCGCCGAGGTGGTCGTCGGGGATCTGCTGCTCGTACGCCCCGGGACGAAAGTCGCCGCGGACGGGATCGTGGAGGAGGGTGAGAGCGAGGTCGACGAGTCGACCGTGACCGGGGAGAGCATGCCCGTACACAAGGGCCCCGGCTCCCCGGTTGTCGGCGCCACCCTCAACGCCAACGGCACACTGCGGGTGCGGGCGACCAAGGTCGGTGCGGACACGGCGCTGGCCCAGATCGTCAAGCTCGTCCAGGAGGCCCAGAACTCCAAGGCTCCCGGTCAGCGGCTCGCCGACCGGGCCGCCTTCTGGCTCGTGCTCGTCGCCCTTGTCGGCGGCGCGCTCACCCTGGCCGTATGGCTGCTCGCCACCGACCGGCCCTTCGGCGAGGCCATGCTCTTCGCCATCACCGTGGTCGTCATCACCTGCCCGGACGCACTGGGCCTGGCCACCCCCACCGCGATCATGGTCGGGACCGGGCTGGGCGCCCAGCGGGGCGTGCTGTTCAAGAACGCCATGGCCCTGGAGGCATCTGCAGGCATCCGCACCGTGGTCATGGACAAGACCGGCACCCTCACCAAAGGCGAACCCGAAGTCACCGACGTGATCAGCGTCCGCGGCGGCGACGAGGACGAGGTGCTGCGGCTGGTCGCGGCCGTCGAGCAGGAATCGGAGCATCCGCTGGCCGCTGCGGTCGTACGGTACGCCGCCACGCGCGGCGTCGCCGCCGCGAGGGCCCACCGGTTCGAGAACGTACCGGGCCACGGCGCGACGGCCGTGGTCGACGGCCACCGGGTCGCGGTCGGAAACCGCCGCCTGATCGAACGTGAAGGCGTCGACCTCGGGCCCCTGAGCGGCCGGCGCAAGGAACTTGTCGCCACCGGCCGCACCGTCGTCATCGCCGCTGTCGACGGCCGGGCGGCGGCCCTCATCGGGATCGCCGACGCCCTGCGGGAGACTTCCCCGGCAGCGGTGGCCGACCTCCACAGCCTCGGCGTCGAGGTCGTCATGCTCACGGGCGACAACCGGGCGACCGCCGAACGGATCGCGCAGCGCCTGGGGATCAACACCGTCATCGCCGACGTCCTCCCCGGCGACAAGGCCGCCAAGATCGGCGAACTACAACAGGGCGGCCGCACGGTCGCCATGGTCGGTGACGGTGTCAACGACGCGCCCGCCCTCGCCCAGGCCGACCTGGGCATCGCGATCGGAGCCGGCACCGACGTCGCCATCGAGACCGCCGACCTCGTTCTGATGCGCTCCGACCCCCTGGACGTCCCCACCGCCCTGCGTATCGGCCGGGGCACCTCGCGCAAGATGCGCCAGAACCTCGGCTGGGCCATCGGCTACAACGCCATCGCCCTGCCCATCGCCGCCGGAGTCTTCGAACCCGCTACGGGCCTGATCCTCCGCCCCGAGATCGCCGCCCTGTCCATGTCCGGGTCCAGCATCATCGTCGCCGTCAACGCCCTCGCGCTCAAGCGCCTCCACCTGCCCCGCCCTCAGCGAACGGATCCGGTGGGCGGAGGCGGCGGGCGGGGCTGAGAGCTGTCCCGGGGCGCCCTTCGCGGGCGCGCCCTACGCTGGGAGATATGACCGGCCGCGAGCCCCGCACTGCACCACGGGTGCTGATGCGGCTCACCATGATGCTCGTCCTGGCCCTCACCGTCGGGCTGCTCGGTATGCACGCCCTGAGCCCTACGGCCGCTCTGCCGTCGCCGGTCACCGTCGAGCAGCACACGTCCCACCACGTGGCGACGACAGATGCCGGTCCGCACTACCTATGCCCCCACGACGACCACGACACGGGCCGCCACATCAGCCACGCGGACACGATGTGCGCCTCCGGGTCCCTGCCCAGTGCCCCCGACATCACCGCACCGGACAACGTACCCATCACCGGCACAGAGCACGACGACGCCGATGCCGTTGCCCCCGTGCCGAACCTGCTCTCAGCGGCCTACGAAGCCGCCGGAAGACGGGCGCCACCCTCGCTCGCCGAACTCCAGCTCCTGCGGATATAGGGACTCCTCCTGCGACGCGCCTTCCCCGCAGTGCCCGTTCCCTCCGCACTCGATCACTGGAGTCAGCGAAATGAACACGAACCGATCCGTACCGCGTCGTGCGGCCCTGGCCGCCACCGCGGCCGCCCTCGGCCTGATCCTCGGGGCCTGCGGCACCGACGACAGTACGAACACTGCCGGCACCGCTGCCGGTACTTCCACGACCACCCCGGCTCCGTCCGAGGCCGAACAGCACAACAAGGCGGACGTCGCCTTCGCACAAGGGATGATCCCCCACCACCGCCAGGCCATCGTCATGTCCGACATGGCCCAGTCCCACGGCGCCTCCGACGCGGTCAAGGCCCTCGCCGAGAGGATCAAGAAGGCGCAGCAGCCGGAAATCGACGCCATGGCCGGCTGGCTGAGGGCATGGGGCGAGAAAGTGCCCGCCGGCATGGGAGGCATGGACGGGATGGGACACGGCGATGACGACTCCGCCCTGCCCGGCATGATGGACGACGAGGACCTCAACCGCATCGGGAGCGCGCGGGGCAATGCCTTCGACACCATGTTCCTGATCCATATGATCGAGCACCACGAAGGCGCGATCGACATGGCGGAAACAGAGCAGCGGCAAGGTCTCTACGGCCCCGCCAAGACCCTTGCCGACGACATCATCACCTCCCAGACCGCCGAGATCACCCAGATGCGCGAGATGCTCAAGAACGGCTGACCATGCGGTGTGGATGGCCTGAGTGCGCCTTGCCGACCGACGCCGTCACGGGCAATACGCACGGCGTGTGAGTGACCCGGGCACGGGCCCGAAGGTCCCCCGTGTCTTCTGGTGGTGCGGAGACACCGGACCGCCTTCGGCGTCCGGTGTCTCCGCACGGTCCGGTTAGAGCTTTGCGATGTCCTTGTGGATCACTTCGATCCCTCCGTCGTGGTAGGCAACCAGGCGGATCTTGAGCTGATATCCCTTGGGCGCCTTGATGATCTGGTTGATCGTCTCCCCGAGGCTGCCGCCGTGACATGGAGGCTCTGAATTGAGGGCGGTCCAGCCGTCCCCCACGTCCTTCGGATCGTTCCACTCCACCCAGACGCAGTCGGGCTCGCCGGAGAAGGCCTGCAGCGAGATGATCTTGACCGAGTTCACCGCGCCGTCGACGCGCTCATAGGTCACAGTCGCGGAATTGCGGTGGAGGCCGGCGCCGGCCTCCAGGTTGACCGTACTGACCAACGTGTCAGCAGCGGCCGGGACTGCTCCTCCCGCTATCGTCGCGGCCATTGCCGCAGCGGTGACAGACAGGGCTGATATGCGCATGTTCCGTCTCCAAGAAGCTAGTTGAGGGAAATTCACCCTAGCCATGCATGCGGCTCACGGTCCGACAACATCCGTCAATCGGCCGGAATCGAGCCTCACCTCGCGTACAGGGCGGGTCCGGTCCCCGACATCGCAAGGCGGAGGTGCTCCTGCGCACCGTACGGACTCGAGAACCTCCGACAAGGCAATCAGGTGCGGTGCCGGGCGGCCATGGACCACGAATTCCGGCTGCTCAACGACGTGACGTCAGGAAGTGAATGCGACCGCCACGTCTGACCGGCCCCGACGGGTTGTCGGCGGGAAGGATGAAGGTGACCTCGGTGCGGTCCTTGCGCAGCGTGCGCTCCAGCATGGGTGCTCCTGACGGGCGGTAGTGGATGGGTGCGTCGCCCATCGTGGGTGGTGCGCGCATGGCCCGCACGCCGACCCGGCCACCCGCGTCCCGGTGTCAGTCGCCCACCATGCCAGGTGACACCCATGGCGCGAAACATCACGCAAAGTGTCATCCTGGCGGGTAGGAGTCCTGTTCCGCAGTAGCGCCAGGAGCCGATAATCGATGCCCAGCAGGCTGTGCCGGGGGGTGCGTTGTCGCGCAACGACGCAGGCTCTGATTCAGGAGTCGCGGATTGTGCCGGAGTGCGCGGACAAGCACTCGATCATGGAGGTGCCGCGTCGGCGCATGGCCGGCAAGACCGTCATCGACTGCGCGCACGGCGGAATGCGGCAACTGGTCACAACCGGTTGCTCGTGCGGTAGCAGCTCGCGCACTGTGGCCAGAAACGCCCAGGGCTCTGAGAATGTCGACGTGCGCTGGTCAAGACCGCGACCGCGTACCGCCTTCGTCGACCGGGAGAGAAGATGACCATCAAGGACATCGGGCCGGAACCTCAAAGCTTCGACCTTGAGAAGGCGACGCTTGAAAACACGGACTATCGCGCCGTCGCCTGGTCCGGGAAGTATCTTCAGTTGACCCTCATGTCGATCCCGGTGGGTGAGGACATCGGCTTGGAAGCACACCCGGAGACCGACCAATTCCTACGACTCGACGCAGGCCGGGGCCGCGTCCAGATGGGCCGCGCGAAGGATCGACTCGACTTCGACCAGGAGGTCGAGGATGGTTGGGCAATCTTCGTACCCGCCGGCACTTGGCACAATGTCACCAACATCGGTGACGAGCCCCTGCAGCTCTACGCCGTATACGCACCGGTCCACCACGCGTCGGGCAAGATCCACGCGACAGCCGCCGACGCGGAGCGCGACGAGGACTCAGGCGACGACGAGCCGGCAAGCTGGTCGGCCCAGCCTGACCAACAGCCATCGGACGAGCACGCCTGACCACCGATGGCTTATCGCGACAGTAGTTCCTCGCCCAGAGGCGAGCCGGGAGAATCACGCTCCTCCCCTCCGCCCGTACACCCATCTGACCCCACGACACGTGACGTTCCGCTCGACCTCTGAAGGCATGGACGTACCTCTGCGGCAGTCAGCGACCGGCTCGGTGCTCGATTTGTCCGCAAAGTGCGGAGCCCGCGTTCCTCCGCAACGGGCGTCGGCCTGCTTACAGCCTCGACCGTTCGTTCCCCAGTGCAAAAGCGTTCCAAGAAAGCCGATGCAACGCTGTTCCCGTCCGAGCTGGACGACGAGATGGCCGAGGCCGCACGTTCTTGCCCCAGGTGGCGCAGTTGTCACCGCCTACCCGATGCTCCTGTAGATCCAGATGCCGAGGAACGGCCCCAGCCGTGGGCCGGCATGCAGGTGACGTCAGGCTGTTTCAGTATGGAAGTCGGGTCGGACGTGTCGCTGTCCACGGAGGTGAGTGCGATGACGCTTCCCGCGCGGCGCCGGACCGGTGGCCCGGTGGAGCCGGACGCCTTCTTCGGCCGCACGCACCCGTTCTTCGGCGCGCCACGGGCGCGGCACACGCCGCTCCGGCCGATGCGGGTACCAGGCCACGCTCCCCTCGGCGGTGAAGAGCGAGGACGCCGGTACGGCTCCGGCCGACGATGCGCTCACGGTCACCGTTCCCGAGGCGCAAGCAGGTACGGCACGGGGCGGGATGCGGCCTCCGTGAACCTGTGCGAGAGGACAGCGGGCGTTGCCAGGCTCCACGTGTCCAACGGTCGGCACCGTGGTCAGGAGCCGAAGATATTCTTGGCAGCGGCAGGGATCGGGATCGACCGCAGCGCGTGGGAACAGGCCCCGATTTCCTCAGTCTGCAGTGAGCGGTGCCGTGCCCAGCGGACGGTGTGTTGGGAAGGGGTCAGCGCGACCACCTGGGTTCCGCGATGAGGACGGCCGGGACGCCGGAACCCACCACAGCCAAGAGTACCCACGGCGCAGGAGGATCGGAGAGTGCGTCCGAGCGGGCGATCCTCACCTTGACGATGAATCCTGCGGTCGATCTCTGCTGGGAGGTCGGGCACCTGGAGGTCATCGGCAAGAACCGTGCCCGGGTCAGGTCGGTGGCCGCCGGGGGCGGAGGGATCAACGTCGCCCGTCATGTCGTGCGGCTCGGAGGACGAGCCACCGCCGTCCACACCGCCGGAGGCGAGGTCGGCCTGCGCCTGAACCGACTGCTGGACGAAGAGGGCGTCGACCACGTCGCCATCGACATCGACGACGGCACCCGCGAAGCACTCGTGCTGTTCGAGGCCGAATCGAGGCGCGGCTACCACATCGTGCCGCCCGGCCCGCACCTGCACGACCACGAGGGGCGGCGATCCCTGGATGCGCTGGTGCAGGCCGTCGGCAACTGCCCGTACGTCGTGGCCAGCGGCAGCCTGCCCGGCGGCTTGCCCGACGACTTCTACGCGGTCGCCGCCCGCCGCGTCAGGGAAGCCGGATCCCGACTGGTCCTGGACACCTCCGGTCCGGCGCTTCGCGGAGCACTCGCGGAGGGCGTGTTCCTGCTCAGGTGCAACCGCACAGAGGCCGAGAGCCTGACCGGCCGGCCGGTCCGTGGCTTCGACGACGCCCGGGCTCTCAACGAGCACCTGATCGCCACAGGGGCCGCCGAGATCGCCGTCACCACCCTCGGAGAGCTGGGCGCACTGTGCTCGACCGGCCACGGCCACACCGAGCTCTACGCGCCGCCGCTGCCTGGCGAGCCCCTGAGCGACGCCGGGGCGGGAGACAGCATGGTCGCCGCCCTCATCACACAGCTGGCCGCCGGAGAGGATCCCGTCAGCGCCGCCGCGTCGGGGGTGGCCGCAGCCGCCGCAGCGATGCTCACCCCCAGCACCGAGCCCTTCGACCTGGACACGGCCCGATCCCTCCGCTCCCAGGTGAGGACCAGGTCCCAAACCGATGCTCGGCGCCGGGGCGTTTGACCCTGCCCCCCTGCCGTTCGGTCGGCCCCCCTCCACATTGCGTACTCCGTGTCCACAAACCGACCCTGCCCCGTCACCGCGTCGGAGCGGGGCGCTGCCGGTGGTGCTGAGGCACGCCAGTGCCGACCTCATGATGCGAGCGGGCCCGCGGTTGGGAAGACTGGAAGCATGGCGACCAAGGCAGTGCTTGAGGGCGGCCCGGACGATCTGCCCGAGCGGATCGTTTCGATCTCCGACCCCGGACAAGACCTGAAGATTCCACACCGCGGCGGGTACGAGCATTTCAAGAACACGTCGCGGCACCAGGACAGCCCGGAGGGACGACTGGCGGTCTACGAGTGGTGGGAACGGACAGAGATCGCCGAATGAAACGGACGATCGAGGACGCTCGGCCTATACCTCACCACGGCGGCCGCCATGCGCGGGCCGACACCGCTTGGTGGAGTGGATCGCCGGCCTCGATCCGGTCCAACCGTCCCCCAACGGCTTCCGTCCTCCGGGTACTTCGCGACCGGCTTCCAGCCGCTGCCGCTCAAACGAATGGCGCGAAGGCAACGCCGCCGCTCTTGCTCCTGCGGAGCGCAGAGCGCAGGCGAGGGCGGGTGCGGGAGGCGGCGCAACGGAGTACGTGAGCCGGTGCCTACGACCAAGAGGTCCTCCACGTCACGGGCGGTGTCCACCAGGACGGCGCCGGGGGTGCGCCGTACGGTGAGGCCCGCGAGGGCGACTCCGGGCTTCACCGCACGGAACGCCGTGTCGAGCACCTCGCGAAGTCTTTCGACGGCAGCCGTACGGCATTCCGCCAGGGCGGAGGGGCTGAGGCCGTTCCGGCTGCCGAGTTCACCGCCCGGCGATTGCCACGCCAGGACGACTCGCAGCTCCGCATCCCGTGCGCGGGCCTCTGCGGCTGCCCTGTGCAGGGCTGCCAGACTCCCCAAGGTGCCGGTCACGCCGACCACGACTCTTCGCACGACCTGTTCTCTCTCCTCGCCGTCCGGTCACCGGTCCCGATGGAAACGCCACGAGGCACGGCGGAGCCATGTCCTTCACGGACTTCTGGCGGAGAGGTCCACAACCCTGACGCACTCCTGATGGACTCCAGGTCCTGCCGTCAGTGATGCGTATGGAGTGGGTCGGTGGCCGTATGGGTCCCGTTACGGGGTGGCCGCCGGGGCGCTGGGGCGGGGATAGCTTCGGTTGCACGTCCCGGACCGCCTCCCCGCGCCGGGGCGTGACCTGTCACTCGTTGGTTCCCCGAGGAGGGCCCCATGTGCTTGTTCCAGTACGACGAATCCGACTCCGAGCCCGAGGAACAGGGCCCGGCCGGGCCTCTGTACGTGCCCGCCCGGCCGGGAGAAGCGCACGTCGTCGTGCGGCTGTTCCGCACCCCGATGGGAACCCGTACCGCCGTCGGTTTCACCAGCCCGGAACGGCTGGCCGCCACGCTCGGTACGGCCCAGCCCTAAATCCGGCTCTCCGAGGCCGCCCGTGCGATGGCCCGGCCGCTCAGCGCGTCCCTGCTGACCGTCGACCCGGCCCTCACCGCGCCCCCGGTCCCCACGGCGGATGCCGGACCCACCGGAGCACCGCTCACATGGGTATCCGAGACCACGGCCCGCACGGCCTGAAGGGGAGCGGAACATGACCATCGCCGTTCTCCCTGAGATGCCCGCCGCCGGTGAGCTGTCCGTATGGCCCGCGTCCACGAGGCCGCTCCCCCACGGCGACCTGGCCGTCGGCGGAGTCTCCCTCACCGAGATCGCCGAGCGCTTCGCCACCCCCGTCTACGTACTGGACGAGGGCGAGGTCCGCGGGCGGTGCCGGACGTATCGCGACGCCTTCCCCGACGCGGACGTGCTGTACGCCGCCAAGGCGTTCCTCTCCCGCGCCATGGTCCGATGGGTCCAGGAGGAGGGGCTGGGCCTGGACGTATGCTCGGCCGGGGAGCTGGAACTCGCCGTCACCACCGGATTCCCGCCCGAGCGCATCGTGCTGCACAGAAACGCCAAGTCCCCCCACGACCCTGAGGCCGCCCTGCGCCTCGGTGTCGGACGGATCGTCATCGACAGCCCGTCCGAGATCGCCAGGATCGCCGCCGCCGTCGGCCCAGGCGGCCGCCAGAAGGTGATGGTGCGGGTGGTCCCGGGCGTCTTGGCCGGCGGCCACGACAAGATCCGAACCGGAAGGGAGGACCAGAAGTTCGGGCTCTCCCTCACCGACGGCGGCGCACAGCACGCCGTCACCCGGATCCTGGGCCAGCCGCGGCTCGAACTGACCGGCTTGCACTGCCACATCGGATCCCAGATATCCGAGGTGAAGCCCTACCTGGTCGCCCTGCGCCGCATGATCGGGCTCATGGCCCGCATCCGTGACACCCACGGCCTGGTCCTGCCCGAGCTGGACATGGGCGGCGGCCACGGCATCGCCTACCAGCCGGGCGAACCCGCCCTCGACCTCACCGCGCTCGCCCGGCGGATGCGTACCGAACTCGTCGACGGCTGCGCCGCCGCCGGACTGCCCGTGCCCCGGCTCGCCGTCGAACCCGGACGGGCCGTCGTGGGCCCCGCCGGAGTCGCCCTCTACCGGGTGCTCACCGTCAAGCACACCGGCGAGAACGTGTTCGTCGCCGTCGACGGCGACATGATCGACAACCCGCGCCCCGCCCTGTACGGGGTGCGGTACGCACCCCGGCTCGTCGGCCGCCACTCGGCGGCCGGGCCCCGTACGGCCACCGTCGTCGGGCGGCACTGCGAGGCGGGCGACATCCTCGCCTCCGACGTCCAGCTGCCGGGCGACATCCACCCCGGCGACCTGCTCGCCGTACCGGTGGCCGGTGCCTACCAGCTGTCCATGGCCTCCGGATACAACCTGGTCGGCCGCCCCGCCGTCGTAGCCGTCCACGAGGACACGGCCCGGCTCCTCGTCCGGCGGGAAGCTTTGGAGGACCACCGGCGCCGGGACATCGGCGCCTAAGGCCACACGAGGGCACGTTCGCCGCCGCTTGGGATTCTCCATATCGTCACGGTGAGATACAGGCACGGTGAGATACAGGATGGCGGCAGGTGCGGCAGCCGGGCGGATCGTCAGTCCTGACGACCGCCCGGTGCCCGCAGCAGCCGCTCCAGCTCCGTTCCGGCCTCTTCATATCCGGCGTCGGAGATCCGTTGCAGCTCGCGCAGGTCACCGGCCGCGGCCGCGCGTCGCGTGAGCAGCATTCCGGCGTGCCGGGATCCCTCGTCCAACAGGTCGCTCAGCTCCGCGACGTCGCCGGCCGCGTCCGCGAGATCGGCCAGCCGGTCCAGCGCGGTCTCGTTGCCCTCGTCGGCCAAGTCGCGAAGGGGCTCCCGATCGGGGTTCGTGTTCTCCATTCCCGACACGCACGTGAGCCCCTGCCAGGTCGAGCGCGGCCAGGGCCCTGCTCACTGTCCAGCCGGCGCCGCGGACCCGATCCGCGCAGGCCGGCAACCACAGCTCGGCCGCGGCGGCCGTACGCGAGCTCACCCGTCACCGGCCGGAGGTCACACCTCCCAGGTGACCGGGAGGCTCTTCACCCCGTAGATGTCCGCGGTCTCCGGGCGCAGGGCGACGTCTTCGGCCGGTACGGCCAGGCGCAGCGTGGGGAAATGCCCCAGCAGCGCGGTGAACGCGACCCGCATCTCGATGCGGGCCAGCTGCGCGCCCAGGCACAGGTGGATGCCGTGGCCGAAGGCCAGGTGCCCGCCGGAGTCCCTCCCGAGGTCGAGCATGTGGGGATCCGGGTATCGCTCGGGGTCGCGGTTGGCGGTGTTGTACGACAGGACGACCGTCGTGCCGGCCTCGATGGTCTGGCCGCCCACCTCGACGTCCTCCAGCGCCGTCCGCATGAACGACTTGGCGACGCTCAGATACCGCAGCAGCTCCTCGACGGCCTGGTCGATGAGCGCGGGATCGGCGCGCAGCGCTGCCAGTTGCTCCGGGTTCTGCAGCAGCGCGAAGGTCCCGAGGGACAGCATGTTGGCGGTGGTGTCGAAGCCGGCCGCCAGCAGGATCAGGCTGATCCCCTGCAGCTCCTCATCGGTCAGGTCGCTGTCGGTGAGTTCGCTGAGCACGTCGTCGGTGGGGTTCGCACGCTTGGCGGCCACCAGTTCCGCGAGGTAGGTCTGGGTCGCGGTGTAGGCCGCCATCAGCTCCTCGTCGCCCGTCTCCCCGTTCATGAACTTGTCGATCTGTTCCTGGAAGGAGGCCCGGTCCTCGTACGGCACCCCCAGCAGCTCACAGATGATGATGGTGGGGATGGGCTTGGCGAACGCGGTCACCAGGTCCGCCGACGGCCCCGCCTTCTCCATGGCGTCCAGGCAGTCGGTGGTGATCTGCTCGATGCGCTCGGTGAGCAGTCGCATCCGCCGTGCGGTGAACTTGCCGACCAGCGGCTTCCGGTAGCGGCTGTGCTGGGGGTCGTCCATGAGGAGGAACTCGCCGGGCGGCGCCGGAGGGATCTCGAAGTCGACCACGTTCAGGAGGTCCTTGCGCGAGCTGAACCGCGGGTCGGCCAGGACCGACCTGACCAGTTCGTATCCGGTGATCATCCAGCCGGGTTTCCCGCCGGGGTGGGTGTAGCGGCTGATGGGGCCGTGCCGGCGGGCGTCGATCAGCTCTGCCGGAGGGTCGAAGGGACAGCCGGACTGACGCTCCGTCGGCAGCGTCGTAACAGTGTGGACCGATTCATCCATGACCATTCCTCACCTCGCGATAGTGCGTGTTTGACACAACTCGAAAGCTACGTTGCATTCAGGATTGCTGCAATCCACTGGAACGCATAAGTGCAGCTGAAGAGCGCCAAATTGATGCAATGACGCTGCGCTCGAATGCAATGGTGCGTTGCATTGAGTGGCGGTGAAGGCAATACTGGCGGCATGCCTGGAGGACGGTTGACCCAGCAGGAACGCCAGCGCATCGCGGCCGGACTCACCGGCAGGCTCTCCTACGCCGAGATCGCCAGGCGGCTCGACCGGCCGACCTCGACGATCAGCCGGGAGATCGCACGCAACGGCGGTCCCGGCGGCTACCGGCCCCAGCAGGCGCAGCTGGCTACGGTCCAGCGGGCGCAGCGCGGCACACCGGCACCCCCGCGCGCGGCCGGAGCGCCGGGCGGCGCGATGGAAGAGGAGATCATCGAGCTGGCGGTCAGGTCGGGACTGCCGAGGATGACAGCGCGCGTGCACGTCGACCTGTTGCTGTCCGAGGACGGCAGGCGCACAGCAGCCGAGCTGACCCGCAGACTGAAGGTCAGCCCGGCCTCCGTCTCCGTAGCCGTGAACTTCCTGGTCGAGCATGGGTATGTCCGGCGCGAGCGCGATCCGCAGAGGCGTCGCGACATCTACGTGGTCGACGACGACGCCTGGTACCACTCGATCGTGATCAGCTCGCGGCAGACGCTCGAGGCAGCGCAGGCCTCGACGGCCGCGGCGCAGACGTACGGGCCCGAGAGCCCCGTGGGTCAGCGGCTGGCCAAGGTCGGCGCGTTCCTGGAACAGGTCAGCCTGGACATGCTGGAGTCGGCCGACCGATGCCGCCGCCTCCTGGCGTGACGGGTCTCAGCCGAACCGTCTGGGCCGCCGGCGGACCAGTTCCTGCCGAACGTCACCGACCCATGCCATCTGGCCGTCCGGCACCGCGGCGGCACGGCGGGTACGTCTGGTTCACCGCTGACGTCGACAACATGACCCCTGAGAAGCTCGTCGGCCCTCCCGCGGTCCACGAGGACACGGCCCGGATCCTTCTACGGCGCGTACGCCGGAGGGCTACCGCCACCGGGACATCGGCGGCTAGGGCCGGTAGACGAGCTCGATCACCATCGCTGCGATGAGCGCCCAGACCCCGATGCCGAGCAGCCACAGGGCATCGAGGATCGCGCCGGTGGCGATGACGGTCAGGCCTGCCGCCCCGAGGACGAGTACGGTCCGGCGGACGGCGCGATCGGGGCGCCGGGAGATGGTCACGACGGCGAGCATCCCTCCGGATCCGCGTGGGGGGGAGTATCCGGAGGGTTTCCTGTCGGCATCTTGGCGCTGATGTCAGCCCGCGTGGACGTGGGGACGGCGGGCGCGGTCCGGTTCGGCCTCGCGGATGACCTCGCGGGTGACCGGGGCGACCTCGCCCTGGCCGAAGAGGAAGAAGCGGAAGAAGTTGGCGAAGGGGTTGCCCTCGGTCCACTCGAAGTAGATGTGCGGGCGCTGACCGGTCTCGTCCCGGACGTGCAGCAGGAGGGCGGCCAGGGCGTTGGGGATGCTGGAGCTCTCCAGGGTCAGGACGCGGTAGCGGTCGTGCAGCACTTCGCCGCGTACGCGCATGCCGGATTCGAACTCGGAGGCGTCCAGGACGGTGACCTCGACGAACATGACGTCGTCCCCGGCGGGGATGTCGTTGTCCGCGCGGATCTGTTCCTTCTTCTGCCGGTATTCCTCGCGGTCCCGGTTGTCGGGCTCGTTCGCGATGAAACGGATCGTGCGGTTGGCGGTGTCGCGGATGAACCGCTGGGCCATGTCGTCGAACTCGATGTGCGTGACGCGCAGTTCGAAGACCCGGGCCAGACGGGAGAGGAGGGACAGGGCGATGATGCCGGCGATGAAGCAGGCGCCGATCTTCACGCCGTCCGGCCGCTCGACGATGTTGACGGCCGTCGTGTAGATGAAGACGGCCGAGATGACGCCGAAGCCGATCGTCCAGCCGCGCTCCCCCGCCCGGCGCGCGGCGATGGTCACGGCGACCGCGGCCGAGGTGATCAGGACGAGGACACCGGTGGCGTACGCGCCGCCCTGCGCGTCCACGTCGGCGTTGAAGATCCAGGTCACCAGGAAGGCGACGAGGGTGAACACGATGACCATCGGTCGCAGCGCTCGCGCCCAGTGCGGCGCCATGCCGTACCGGGGCAGGTAACGCGGCATCAGGTTCAGCAGACCGGCCATCGCCGACGACCCGGCGAACCACAGGATCAGGATCGTGGAGATGTCGTAGACCGTGCCGAAGGCCGATCCCAGGTACTCGTGCGCCAGGTAGGCCAGGGCCCGTCCGTTGGCCTCACCACCTGGCTGGAATTGGGCTGGTGGGATCAGCAGCGTGGTGATGAAGCTGCTGGTGATCAGGAAGACGCTCATGATGATGGCCGCGGTCGTCAGCAGCTTCTTGGCACCGCGGATCCGGCCCGCCGGCTTGTCCTCGGTGTCCTCGTGGGCGCCCTTGACGTGCGGCATGACCGCCACACCGGTCTCGAAGCCGGACAGGCCGAGCGCGAGCTTCGGGAACACGATGAGGGCGATGGCGACCATCATGAGCGGGTTGCCGTGCTCGGCGGTCAGCGCCTCGGTCCAGTCGGTGACGACATGGGGTTCAGCAGCCACCTCCCACAAGCCGCGCGCCACCACGACGACGTTCAGGCTGAGGTACGTGGCCACGAGGACGACTGCGACGCCGATGGCCTCGCTGAACCCCTTGAGGAACACGGCACCGAGGAGCGCGATCATGATGAGCGTGATCAGCACCTCGTGGCCGTGCAACGTGCTGGTGAGGTGCGGGTTCTCCACCAGGTGCGCGGTAGCGTCCGCGGCCGAGAGGGTGATGGTGATCAGGAAGTCGGTCGCCGCGAACCCGAGCAGGGTCAGGACGAAAAGCTTCCCCTTCCAGAAGGTCAACAGCCGCTCCAGCATGGCGATCGAGCCCTCGCCGTGCGGGCTCTCCTCGGCCACTCGCCGGTAGACCGGTAGCGCGCCGAAGAGAGTGAGCAGGACCAGCACGATGGTCGCCAGCGGCGACAGCAGCCCGGCCGCCAGCGCCGCGATGCCGGGCTGGTAGCCGAGGGTGGAGAAGTAGTCCAGACCCGTCAGGCACATGACCCGCCACCAGGGCCGGCCATGGGGCTGGGCCGCCGCCTCCTTGGCGGCGGGCGAACTGTTCTCGGCGGTCAAGCCTTCCAGCATCCACGCGCGCAGGCGCGAGGAGCGGGCCGGGGTGGCCATCGTGGGGAGCTCCTGTCGTACGGCAAAGAATCAGCCATCGACACCGACGGCGGAGCAAGCGTACGCAGATTGATCTCATATGCCCGCAGCTGAGGCAATCCTGACGCGTCCTTAACGCGAACAGAGCTACCTGTGGCGTAGCCGCAGTGTTCCCGAGGTCAGCCGAGGCCAGGAATGGTGGACACCACCAGGTCGATGAGCTTGATGCCTACGAAGGGCAGGATCAGCCCGCCGAGGCCGTAGACACCGAGGTTGCGGCGCAGCAGGTCGTGTGCGGAAGCGGGCCGGTAGCGGACACCGCGCAAGGCGAGCGGGATGAGGGCCACGATGATCAGCGCGTTGAAGATGATCGCCGAGGTGATCGCAGAGGTCGGGCTGCTCAGGCCCATGATGTTGAGGGCTTCGAGCCCCGGGTAGGCCGCGGTGAACATCGCCGGGATGATCGCGAAGTACTTCGCGACGTCGTTCGTGATCGAGAAGGTGGTGAGCGCACCCCGGGTGATGAGGAGCTGCTTGCCGATCTCGACGATCTCGATGAGCTTGGTCGGGTTGGAGTCCAGGTCCACCATGTTCCCGGCCTCCTTGGCGGCCGAGGTGCCCGTGTTCATGGCCACGCCGACGTCGGCCTGCGCGAGGGCGGGGGCGTCGTTCGTACCGTCACCGGTCATCGCAACCAGCTTGCCGCCCGCCTGCTCCCGCTTGATCAGCGCGAGCTTGTCCTCGGGCGTCGCCTGGGCGAGGTACTCGTCCACCCCCGCCTCCGCGGCGATGGCGCGGGCCGTCAGCTCGTTGTCGCCGGTCACCATGACCGTACGGATCCCCATGCTCCGCAGCTCCGCGAAGCGCTCCCGGATGCCTTCCTTGACCACGTCCTTGAGGTGGATGATGCCGAGGACCCGCGGCCCGTCCCAGTCGTGGACCGCCACCAGCAGAGGGGTCCCGCCGGATTGCGAGACCTGGGCGGACCATGCGGCGGCCTCCGCCTGCACGGTCCCGCCGCGCATCGCCACCCAGTCCATGACCTCCGTCACCGCGCCCTTGCGGATGGCGCATCCCGCGCCGTTGTCCCAGCTCAGGTTGACGCCGCTCATCCGGGTGCGGGCGCTGAACTCGGTGAAGCGGGGGTTGCTGAGGTCCTCGGCGGCGGCCGGCTGGAGCCCGTACCGCTGGGCCAGGGCCACGACGGACCGGCCTTCGGGGGTCTGGTCGGCGAGGGAGGACAGCTGGGCGGCGTCGGCAAGCTTGGTGTGGTCGATGCCGGGAAGCGGGATGAAGGCGGCGGCCTCGCGGTTGCCGTGGGTGATGGTGCCGGTCTTGTCGAGGAGCAGGGTGTTGATGTCACCCGCGGCCTCGACGGCGCGGCCGCTCAGCGCGATGACGTTGCGCTGCACGAGGCGGTCCATGCCGGCGATGCCGATCGCGGAGAGCAGGGCGCCGATCGTGGTGGGGATGAGGGTCACCAGGAGCGCGACCAGTACGGTCGTGGACTGGGCGGCGCCCGCGTACGCGGCCATCGGCTGGATGCTGACCACGATCAGGATGAAGATGACGGTCAGGGCGGCCAGCAGGATGTTCAGCGCGATCTCGTTCGGGGTCTTCTGCCGGGACGCACCCTCGACCAGCGCGATCATCCGGTCGATGAAGCTGTTCCCGGAGCGCGAGGTGACCCGTACGACGATCGAGTCCGACAGTACGGTCGTGCCTCCGGTGACACCGGACCTGTCGCCGCCCGACTCCCGGAGCACGGGGGCTGATTCACCGGTCACCGCCGATTCGTCCACCATCGCCGCGCCGTCGACCACGTCCCCGTCGGCCGGTACCAGCTCCCCCGCTTCGACCAGGACGAAGTCGAAGGGCTGGAGCTCGGCCGGGGTCACCACCTCGGTCTCGGCGTGGCGCAGGTTCGTCCCGTACGTCCAGCGCTTCAGCCGGAGAGCGACGGTGTCGGTACGCGCCTTGCGCAGCGACGCGGCCTGGGCTCGGCCACGGCCCTCGGCGACGGCCTCGGCGAGGTTGGCGAACAGAACCGTCAGCCAGAGCCAGACGCTGATCACCCAAGTGAAGACGGACGGGTGGATGAGCGCCGAGAGCGTCGTCAGGACGGAGCCCACGGCCACGACGAACAGCACCGGCTTCTTCACCAGTTCGCGCGGGTGGAGCTTGGCGACGGCCTCCGGGGCGGAGGTGGCGAGGAGCTCGGGCTCCAGCACGTTCACCTGGCCGGAGCGTTTCCGGGACGGCCGGTCGAGCGGGGTCCGCGGAGGGGTCCCTAGACCCGGGGGCACGTGCTGCGCGGCGGCGGGAGGCATGGGGAGGAGACCTTCTGGTGAGTTCGGCCGGGCACCCCTGCCGGGCCGGTCGGCACGCGGCGGGTGCGGGTGAGAGGTGTCGCCGCCGGGGACTGTCTCGCATGGACCCCCTCGGCCGTCATGTGAGTGGTCGAGGTCCCCGGCGGCGCAACAGGCAGGAAACTACTGCCCGTGCCAGCGGAAATCCCCCTGTGGGCAGGGGATTTGGCACCTTCTTGACGGCGGCGCACAAGACGCGTCAAGCCGCCGTCAAGGGCACGTCAACGCGCGTCGGCCGTGATGCGGAAGCGCAGTCGGCAGATGACGGCGTCGGTGTCGCGGCGTACCGCGTGGGCGACCACGGAGCCACGCTGGTTCTGCAGCATCCGCTGCCACAGGTGAGTGGGTTCCGTTTCCGGGATGAGGACGGTCACCTGGGCATCCGGGTGTTTCTGCATGAGCTCGCGCACGTACGCCGACACCGGCCGGCCGAGCGAGCGGGTAGCGGAGGCGACCTCGATCAGCTCGATGCCGGGCTTCCACAACTCCCAGTCCCGGCGCAGCGCTTCGGCCGCTTGCCGGTCCTCAGGACCGGTGTGGGTGACGGTCACGGCGAGGACCTCGTCGCCGAGCGAGCGGGCCGCGGTCAGCGCCTGACAGGTCAGTCGGGACAGTCCCGACACGGGTACGACGATCAGCGAGCGGGAGCGCCGGGGCGGCTGCGGGATGCGGCCGAGCTCCAGGCGTGCGCCGATCTGGGCGTAGGCCCGGTTGACCTTCTCGAAGCCGAGGACGATCAGCGGCAGGGCGAGCACGATCAGCCAGGCGCCCTCGGTGAACCTGGTGGCGGTCACGACGACCGCCGAGACCCCGGTGAGCAGGGCGCCGAAGCCGTTGAGGCCGGCCTTGGCCTGCCAGCCCTTGGGGCGTTCGCCGTACCAGTGTCGGACCATGCCGACCTGGCAGATGGTGAAGCCGACGAAGACGCCGATCGCGAAGAGCGGAACGAGGGTATTGGTGTCGCCGCCTGAGAACACCAGCAGGGCGGCGGACACGAGGGCCAGCCACACCACCCCGTGGCGGTGGACCTGGCGGTCCGCCTTGAGGGCGAAGACGTGCGGCAGGTAGTTGTCCCGGGCCAGCAGGCTCATCAGCACGGGAAGCCCGCCGAAGGAGGTGTTCGCGGCCAGCGCGAGCAGCACCATCGTCGCGAACTGGACCACGTAGAAGGCGAGGTTGTGGCCGAAGGAGGCGTCCGCGAGCTGGGCCAGCACGGTCACCCCCTCGACCGGCTGGAGGTGGAAGCGGCCGATCAGGACCGAGAGGCCGATCAGCATCACGCCGAGCAGGGCGCCGAGGGCCACCTCGGTCCGCTGGGCGCGTCGCGCGGCCGGGCAACGGAAGGCCGGCACCGCATTGGCGACGGCCTCGACGCCGGTCAGGGCGGAACAGCCGGCCGCGAAGGCCTTCAGCAACAGAAGCGCGCCGACGGTGGTGGCCCCGTCGCCGAGCGCGGAGGCGTGGCCGGCGGCCGAGGCGGTGCTGACCGGGCCGTCGCGGAAGAGACCGACCGCCACCATGGTGAGGATCGACCCGACGAACACCGCGGTCGGTACGAGGAACGCCTTGGCGGAGTCCACGACCCCGCGCAGGTTCACCGCCGTGACCAGAACCAGGATCCCGAGGCAGATCCACACCCGTTCCCCGTACAGCTCGGGGAACGCCGAGGTCAGCGCCGCGACGCCGGCGGTGACGGAGACGGCGACGTTCAGGACGTAGTCGAGGATCAGCGAGGCCGCGGCCACCAGACTCGTGCGCCGGCCGAGATGCTTCTTGGCGACGGCGTACGAACCGCCACCGTCCGGGAACGCGGCGATGACCTGCCGGTACGAGGCCACCAGCACGGCGAGCAGAGCTGCGATCGCGAGGGTGACGGGGAGGGTGAGCCCGAGCCCGTAGGCACCGGCTGCCGCCAGGACCAGCACGATCGACTCGGGCCCGTACGCCACGGAGGCCATCGCGTCGAGCGACAGCGCGGCCAGACCCTGGAGGGCGGTCAGCCGGTGCCGGTCCCCCGCCTCGTGAGGCGTCCGCACGCCGGTATCAGGAGGTTCCTCCGTGCCCGGTGCCTGCCCGGCCGCGGTCGTCTTTCCCATTTCTATGGCCATCTTCGCTGTTCCTCCGATTGGGCAAAGTGAGGACAGCGTCCGGATGGCGTGGCC
This sequence comes from Streptomyces virginiae, assembly GCF_041432505.1. GTDB lineage: Bacteria > Actinomycetota > Actinomycetes > Streptomycetales > Streptomycetaceae > Streptomyces > Streptomyces virginiae_A. Next base: position 7,582,571 of record NZ_CP107871.1, on the reverse strand, counting down.
GAATGACCAGTGCTCTTGGCGAATTCCATACGACCGCCGCGCCACTCTTCACGTGCTCCTGACGCCGGGGCCGCAAAGTCGTACGAGGTGCGTCAAGATCTCAACAGGGCACGTGGCTCCTTCATCGGCCGGGGGCACGCTTGAAAGGCGCGACACATGTCCGTCGAAGTCAAGGGAGTACACGCTGATGAACGCGGAAAACGTGGTCGGGCTCATCGTCGCCGTCGCTCTGCTCGGCTACCTCGTGACCGCCCTGATCAGGCCCGAGAGGTTCTGATTCAAGACCGCCCCGTCCGGACGGGAGGCATCACATGTCCGGATCCTCGCACCGCCTGCACGACCGTGCCGTTCTGCTCGCCGCCCTCGTGGTGCCGTTCCTCGTGGCGCTCGCCCTCGTCTGATCATGGTCGTCGCGGTGGTCGCCGTCGCCGCGCTCGGGACCCGGGCGACCGGGGCGCCGGCCGCACTCTCTGCGGCTGCCTGGTTCGATTTCTTCCTCACCAGGCCCTACCAGCAGTTCGCCATCGCCGACGGCGACGAGATCCAAACGGCTTTCCTCCTGCTTGTCGTCGGCCTGATCGTCTCGCAGCTGGCCGCACGGGTACAGCGGCTCCGGACGGTCGTGGTCGCCGACGCCTCGCATCTGTCGAGCCTCCAGGGAACCGCCCGTCTGGTCGAGGACGGCGCCTCACCGGAAGCGGTGGTCGAGTACGTGCGCCGGGAGCTCGTCGGCCTGCTGGGGCTGCGCGGCTGCCGCTTCGAGTACGGCAGGCTGCTCGGGCACCGGCCGGACGGAGAGACCGAGCTGCGCGTCGTCGGCGGCACTACTACGGCCGCTTCCTCCTCGATCCGCTCCCGGACCGTCCCCTGCCTCCCGAGGAGGCCCGCCTGGTCGCGGTCGCGCTGGCCGCTCAGGCCGGTGCCGTGCTGGACACGGTCGGCCTCTCCCACCAGGGCTGACCGGCAGTTCGCGACCACTCGCGTATGCGCCGCGTTAAGAGTTCCCCTGCTTCCGTATGGACCCCATCAAGGTGTCTTAACGCCGGGATGAAGACACGGTTATCTCGACATCGGCCATCTGGCCGATTCAATTCCTTCCCTCTTCATCCAGGAGCTCACGGTGGCCGATCTGGCCTTCGTCGTCACCACGGTCGCGGTCTTCGCGCTGGTGGCTCTCATCGCCCGGGGGGTGACCAAGCTGTGAACGCCGAAAACATCATCGGCCTCGTCGTGGCCGTCTCCCTGCTCGGATACCTCGTCCTCGCCCTTGTGTACCCGGAGAGGTTCTAGCCACCGATGAGTCCCGTTCTCGCTGGTGTGCTCCAGCTCCTCGCACTGATCGCCGCGCTCGCGCTGGCCTACCGCCCGCTGGGCGACCACATGGCCCGCGTCTACTCCTCCGACAAGCACTACAAGCCGGAGAAGTGGATCTACAAGGCCATCGGCGCCAATCCGAGCGCCGAGATGCGCTGGCCCGCCTACCTGCGCGCCGTCCTCGCCTTCTCCGCGGTCTCGGTCCTGTTCCTCTACGGCCTCCAGCGGGCCCAAGGCATCCTGCCCGGCTCGCTCGGCTTCTCCGCGATCGACCCCGACCAGGCCTTCAACACCGCCGCCTCCTTCGTGGCCAACACGAACTGGCAGTCGTACTACGGCGAGCAGGCCATGGGCCACGTCGTACAGACCGGCGGCCTGGCGGTCCAGAACTTCGTCTCCGCCGCCGTCGGCATGGCCGTCGCCGTGGCCCTCGTACGGGGCTTCGCGCGCTCCCGCACCGGTGAGCTGGGCAACTTCTGGGCCGACCTGGTCCGCGGTGTCTTCCGCATCCTCCTGCCCATCTCCGTGATCGGTGCGGTCATCCTCGTCGCGTGCGGCGCCATCCAGAACTTCGCCGGCATCCACGAGGTCGGCCAGTTCCTCGGCGGCACCCAGCAGTGGAACGGCGGCGCCGTCGCCTCCCAGGAGGTCATCAAGGAGCTGGGCACCAACGGCGGCGGCTACTTCAACGCCAACTCCGCCCACCCCTTCGAGAACCCCAGCCCGTTCTCGAACCTCTTCGAGATCTTCCTGATCCTGCTCATCCCGTTCGCCCTCACCCGCACCTTCGGCCGCATGGTCGGCAACCTGCGCCAGGGCTACGCGATCCTCGCCACGATGGCCACCATCTGGATCGGCTTCACCGCGCTGATGATGTGGACCGAGTTCGCCCACCACGGCCCGGCCTTCGACGTCTCGGGCGGGGCGATGGAGGGCAAGGAGACCCGCTTCGGCGTGGGCGCGTCCGCGATCTTCTCGGTCGCGACCACGCTGACCTCGACCGGCGCGGTCAACTCCTTCCACTCCTCGTACACGGGCCTGGGCGGCGGCATCCAGCTGCTGGGCATGCAGCTCGGCGAGATCGCGCCCGGCGGCGTCGGCTCCGGCCTCTACGGCATGCTGATCATGGCGATCATCGCCGTCTTCATCGCCGGCCTGATGGTCGGCCGCACCCCCGAATACCTGGGCAAGAAGATCGGCACCCGCGAGATCAAGTTCGCGGCCTGCTACATCCTCATCACGCCCGCCCTGGTGCTCGGCTTCACCGCCGCGGCGATGGCGCTGGACACCCCGGCGAACTCGATGACGAACTCCGGCGCGCACGGCTTCTCCGAGATCCTCTACGCCTACACCTCGGGCGCCAACAACAACGGCTCCGCCTTCGCGGGCCTGAACGCCGACACCCAGTGGTTCAACAGCACCATCGGCATCGCCATGCTGCTCGGCCGCTTCCTCCCGATGGTGTTCGTCCTGGCGCTGGCCGGCTCGCTGGCCGAGCAGAAGCCCGTGCCCGAGACCGCGGGCACCCTGCGGACCGACAAGCCGCTGTACACCGGCCTGCTCGTCGGAACCATCCTCATCATCACCGGTCTGACCTACTTCCCGGCGCTGGCGCTGGGTCCGCTCGCCGAAGGGCTCGCATCATGAGCACCGCCACACCGACCCGTGCTCCGCACGACGACCTGCCGACCGGCCACAAACCGCCTGCCGGCCGCGTGGGTGGGGGGCTGTTCGACCCCAAGGCACTGCTGAAGTCCTTCCCGGACGCGGTCCGCAAGCTCGACCCCCGGATCATGATCAAGTCGCCGGTCATGTTCGTGGTCCTGATCGGGTCGGTCGTCACGACCGTCCTGGCGGTCACGGACCCGACGAACTGGTTCGGCTGGGCGATCACTGCCTGGCTGTGGCTGACCACGATCTTCGCCAACCTCGCGGAGGCCGTGGCCGAGGGCCGCGGCAAGGCTCAGGCCGACACCCTGCGCAAGGCCAAGACCGACTCCGTCGCCCGCCGTCTGACCAAGGACGGCAAGGGCGAGGAGCAGGTGCCCGGCGCGGAGCTCCGTATCGGTGACCTGGTGGTCTGCGAGGCGGGAGATGTCATCCCCGGCGACGGTGACGTGGTCGAGGGTGTGGCCTCCGTCGACGAGTCCGCGATCACGGGTGAGTCGGCTCCGGTGATCCGCGAGTCCGGAGGTGACCGCAGCGCAGTCACCGGCGGCACGAAGGTGCTGTCCGACCGGATCGTCATCAAGATCACGACGAAGCCCGGCGAGACCTTCATCGACCGCATGATCGCCCTCGTCGAGGGCGCAGCACGGCAGAAGACGCCCAACGAGATCGCGCTGAACATCCTTCTCGCGTCCCTCACGATCGTCTTCCTGCTGGCCGTCGTCACCCTGCAGCCGTTCGCGATCTACGCGGACGCCAAGCAGTCCATGATCGTGCTGACGGCCCTGCTGGTCTGCCTGATCCCCACGACCATCGGTGCCCTGCTCTCGGCCATCGGTATCGCGGGCATGGACCGGCTCGTCCAGCGCAACGTCCTCGCGATGAGCGGGCGCGCGGTGGAAGCCGCCGGTGACGTGTCGACGCTGCTGCTCGACAAGACGGGCACCATCACCCTCGGCAACCGCCAGGCGTCAGAGTTCGTCCCGGTCAAGGGAACGACGGAGGCCGAGCTGGCGGACGCGGCCCAGCTCTCCTCCCTCGCGGACGAGACTCCCGAGGGCCGTTCCATCGTGGTCCTCGCGAAGGAGAAGTACGGTCTGCGGGAACGCCACCAGGGCGAACTGTCCCAGGCCGAGTGGATCGCCTTCACCGCCCAGACCCGCATGTCGGGCGTGGACGTGGACGGCAAGCAGACCCGCAAGGGCGCCGCCGGATCCGTCATCACCTGGGTCCGGGAGCAGGGTGGTCAGGTGTCCGACGACGCCGACACCCTGGCCAACAAGATCTCGGAGGCCGGCGGTACACCGCTCCTCGTCGCCGTCAAGGACGACAAGGGCGCCCGCGTGCTGGGCGTCATCCACCTCAAGGACGTGGTCAAGGAGGGCATGCGCGAGCGGTTCGAGGAACTGCGCCGCATGGGCATCAAGACCGTCATGATCACGGGCGACAACCCGCTCACCGCGAAGGCCATCGCCGAGGAGGCGGGTGTCGACGACTTCCTCGCCGAGGCCACGCCCGAGGACAAGATGGCCCTCATCAAGCGGGAGCAGGCCGGCGGCAAGCTCGTCGCGATGACGGGTGACGGTACGAACGACGCCCCCGCCCTCGCGCAGGCCGACGTCGGCGTGGCGATGAACACGGGCACCTCGGCCGCCAAGGAGGCCGGGAACATGGTGGACCTGGACTCCAACCCCACCAAACTCATCGAGATCGTCGAGATCGGCAAGCAGCTCCTCATCACCCGGGGTGCGCTCACCACCTTCTCCATCGCCAACGACGTCGCGAAGTACTTCGCGATCATCCCGGCCATGTTCGCCGTGGTCTACCCCGGCCTCGACAAGCTCAACATCATGGGCCTGTCCTCGCCGAACTCCGCGATCCTCTCCGCCGTCATCTTCAACGCGCTGATCATCATCGCGCTGGTCCCGCTCGCCCTCAAGGGCGTCCGGTACCGGCCCACCAGCGCCGACAAGATGCTCCGCCGGAACCTGGGGATCTACGGACTCGGCGGCCTGATCGCCCCGTTCATCGGCATCAAGATCATCGACATGCTCATCTCCCTCATCCCCGGAATCGGCTGAGACGACAATGAACAACTCAGTAGGCAACACAGCACGGTTGATCGGCGCGGGTCTGCGGGCCCTGCTGGTTCTGACGGTGATCTGCGGCGTGCTCTACCCGCTGGCCGTCACCGGGATCGCCCAGGCCCTCTTCAACGACCAGGCCAACGGCTCCGAGATCAAGGACAAGAGCGGCCAGGTCGTCGGCTCCTCCCTCATCGGGCAGACCTACAACCTGCCCAAGCAGAACCCCGACGACCCGGAGGAAGCCGCCAAGCCGGACCTCAAGTGGTTCCAGCCGCGCCCCTCCAACGGCCTCGGCTCCAACAGCGTCAACACCCAGTACACGCTGATCCTCTCCGGCGCCACCAACCGCTCCGCCGACAACGGCGCGAAGGACGGCAAGTGCACCGACGAGGTGGAGGGCAGCCTCTGCTCCCAGGTCATCGCCGCCAAGGAGGCCGTCATCGCCGACAACTCCACCGCCGGCCACCAGATCAAGCCCGAGGACGTACCGGCCGACGCCGTCACCTCCTCCGGCTCCGGCCTCGACCCGAACATCTCCCCGGAATACGCCAAGCTCCAGGTCCACCGCGTCGCCGAGCAGAACAAACTCGACGTCAAGCAGGTCGAGAAGCTGGTCGAGGACCACACAGAGGGCCGCACGCTCGGCTTCATGGGTGAGCCCCGCGTCAATGTCCTGGAGCTGAACATCGCCCTGAAGGCGCTCTCCAAGAGCTGAGCTCCACATCGCACGGACCGGGAGCCGGCAGGGCGCGGAGTCTCCCCCAGCTGCCGCTGGGCGGGGCCCCGCCCCCGCCGGCTCCCACCGTGCCCGTTACGAAGGAAAGGCTGCACACCGATGACCCGGGTGCTGGTGGTGGAGGACGACCCTCAGCTCGTCCGCGCGCTGAAGATCAACCTCCAGGCGCGCAAGTTCGAGGTCGAAGAGGCCTCCGACGGCGGCTCCGCCCTGCGGCTCGCGGCCGCACGCAAGCCGGACGTCATAGTGCTGGACCTCGGCCTCCCGGACATGGACGGCATCGACGTCATCAAGGCCGTCCGCGGCTGGAGCAAGGTCCCCATCCTGGTCCTCTCCGCCCGCCACACCTCCGAGGACAAGATCCGGGCCCTGGACGCCGGCGCCGACGACTACGTGACGAAACCGTTCAGCATGGACGAGCTCCTGGCGCGGCTGCGGGCGGCGGCGCGGAGACATGAAGCGCCGACGGCTTCGCAGGCCGACGAAGTCACCGTGGTCACGACCGACGAGTTCACCGTCGATCTGGTCGCGAAGAAGGTTCGCCGTGGCGAGCGCACCGTACGGCTCACCCCGACCGAATGGCACCTGCTGGAAATCCTCATCACCCACCCGGGCCGGCTGATCACCCAAAGTCGGCTTCTGCTGGAGGTCTGGGGCCCGACCTACGGCGAGAACACCAATTACCTGCGCGTCTACATGGCCCAGCTACGGCGCAAACTGGAAGCGGATCCTTCGCATCCGCGGTACCTGATCACCGAACCCGGCATGGGCTACCGCTTCGAACCTTGATCACCCGCCCGATCCACGGCACGAACCCCCGTCGTCAGCAGAGAAGAAGAGTCGGAACATGGGACGCGGCAAGCTCCGCATCTACCTCGGCGCGGCACCGGGCGTCGGCAAGACGTACGCGATGCTCTCCGAGGCGCACCGCCGGATCGAGCGGGGCACCGACTGCGTCGTCGGCTTCGTCGAACACCACAGCCGGCCGCGGACCGAGGTGATGCTGCACGGCCTGGAACTCATCGAACGACGCGAGATCGAGTACCGGGGCAGCACCTTCACCGAGATGGACGTGGACGCGATCCTCGCCCGCCGCCCCGCCGTGGCGCTGGTCGACGAGCTCGCCCACACCAACGTCCCCGGCTCGCGCAATGCCAAACGGTGGCAGGACGTCGAGGAACTGCTCCAGGCCGGCATCGACGTCGTCTCGACCGTCAACATCCAGCACCTCGAATCCCTGGGTGACGTGGTCGAGACGATCACCGGGGTACGGCAGCGCGAGACCGTTCCCGACGAGGTGGCCCGGCGCGCCGACCAGATCGAGCTCGTCGACATGTCCCCGCAAGCGCTGCGCCGCCGTATGGCACACGGCAACGTCTACAAGCCCGACAAGGTCGACGCGGCGCTTTCGAACTACTTCCGGCCCGGGAACCTGACCGCCCTGCGTGAGCTCGCGCTGCTGTGGGTCGCCGACCGCGTGGACGAGTACCTCCAGGAATACCGCGGCGAGCACAACATCCGCTCCACCTGGCAGGCCCGCGAACGCATCGTCGTCGGCCTCACCGGCGGCCCCGAGGGGCGTCAGCTCATCCGACGCGCCGCGCGCCTCGCCGAGAAGGGGGCCGGCGGCGAGGTCCTCGCCGTCTACATCGCAGCCAGCGACGGACTGACCTCGGCCTCGCCCAAGGAGCTGGCCGTTCAGCGCACCCTGGTCGAGGATCTGGGCGGCACGTTCCACCACGTGATAGGCGAGAGCGTCCCCGACGCGCTGCTGGAGTTCGCCCGCGGCTGCAACGCCACCCAGATCGTCCTCGGCGTCAGCCGCCGCCGCTCCTGGCAGTACGTGTTCGGACCGGGCGTGAGTGCCACGGTCGCCCGCGAATCCGGACCCGACCTCGACGTCCACATCGTCACGCACGACGAGGCCGCCAAGGGCCGCGGCCTGCCGATCGCCCGCGGTGCCCGTCTCGGCCGGTCCCGCCTCATCTGGGGCTGGCTGACCGGTATCGCCGGACCCGCGCTCCTCACCGTTCTGCTGAACCAGGTCCTTCCCGACCTCGGGCTCGCCAACGACATGCTGCTGTTCCTCACCTTCACGGTGGCGGCGGCCCTCCTGGGAGGCCTGCTGCCCGCTCTGGCCTCGGCGGCCTTCGGATCCCTGCTCCTGAACTACTTCTTCACCCCGCCGCTGCACGAGTTCACCATCTCCGACCCGAAGAACATCGTCGCCATCGCGATCTTCGTCGGCGTCGCCGTGTCGGTGGCCTCCGTGGTCGACCTGGCCGCCCGCCGGACCCACCAGGCCGCCCGGCTGCGCGCCGAGTCCGAGATCCTGTCCTTCCTCGCCGGCAGCGTCCTGCGCGGCGAGGACTCCCTCGACGCCCTCCTCGAACGGCTCCGCGAGACCTTCGCCATGCAGTCGGTCGTCCTCCTCGAACGGAGCAGTGAGGTCGATCCCTGGAACACCGCCTCGTCCGTCGGCACCAGCCCTGTCAGCCGGCCCGAAGACGCGGACGTGGACCTGCCCATAGGCGACAACATGGCGCTCGCCCTCACCGGCCGGGTACTGCCCGCCGAGGACCGGCGCGTGCTCGGCGCCTTCGCCGCCCAGGCCGCAGTCGTACTCGATCGCCAGCGCCTCGTCGACGAGGCGGGCAAGGCCAAGGAACTCGCCGAGGGCAACCGCATCCGCACCGCCCTGCTCGCCGCCGTCAGCCACGACCTGCGCACCCCGCTCGCCGGGATCAAGGCCGCCGTCACCTCCTTGCGCTCCGACGACGTCGACTGGTCCGAGGAGGACAAGGCCGAACTCCTCGAAGGCATCGAGGACGGCGCCGACCGCCTCGCCGCCCTGATCGGCAACCTCCTCGACATGTCCCGCCTCAACACCGGCACCGTCGTCCCCCTCATCCGGGAGACCGACCTCGACGAGGTCGTCCCGATGGCGCTGGGCGGCGTACCGGAGGACAGTGTCGACCTCGACATCCCGGAAACGCTCCCGATGGTCGCCGTCGACCGGGGCCTGCTGGAGCGGGCGGTCGCCAACATCGTCGAGAACGCCGTCAAGTACAGCCCCGACGGACAGCCGGTCAAGGTCACGGCGAGTGCCCTGCACGAGCGGGTGGAACTGCGCGTCGTCGACCGTGGCCCTGGCGTCCCTGACGAGGCCAAGAGCCGGATCTTCGAACCCTTCCAGCGCCACGGCGACGCCCCACGGGGCGCCGGAGTCGGCCTCGGCCTCGCCGTAGCCCGCGGCTTCACCGAGGCCATCGGCGGCACCCTCACGGCCGAGGACACCCCCGGCGGCGGCCTCACCATGGTCATCACCCTCCCCATAGCGGGCGGCACACCGCCGGTCACCGCGGATCTCCCGACCTCGGCGGTCACCTGAATCGGCCCGCGGGCGGGCCCGAAAATCGAGAGCCACGACGACCGACAGACGCACAACCGGCGCGGGAAGGGCCGCGAGTCCACTTCGGCCGGTGCACACGTCGACGACCGAAACACGCGAGCCGCCCAGCTCCGGTATCCCCACACCGAGAGCTGGACGGCTCATGTGTTGTGCGACGGTTGACCAGCACGCGGTCGCACCGGCCCGTACTCCCACGGCCGGACCGTGCGCGTCTTGGTCGGTGTTCAGGTCACCGGCCTCCAGCCGCGTGCCACCGGACCGTCACCGGCTCCGTCGCTCCGCCAGTCTGCTCCCGGCCGACCTCGGTGACAACGCTCCTTGACGCGTTCCTTCCACCCGGCTGCCGATCTTTGACGCGCACCTGATGACCTGCGCGAAAGCCGGATTCGCACCGTCACCCGACATACATCAGAAGGCCGTCAAGGTCCCGTTCGGGATCTTGCCCCGGTATCCCTGATGCGCTGGGATGGGCTCATGAACAGCGGTCCGCGCTACGACGATCGGCCACCGAATCAGGTGCAGCCGACAGCGCCCGCTGTCCGCCCGGCCCTCTGACTTCGGCCGCGCGTCCTGCGCGTACCACCCGCCGCCGGCGTCCTGAAGGACTCCGGCCGGGGCTTCGTACGCGTCCTCCCCTTCACCGCATGACCTGAGCCCTCGCCCCTGCCGACGCCGGGGCGCCGGGCGCGTCAGCCATGCCTGCTTCCAGGAATCCGACATGTCTTCTTCCCTGTCCGGACGTACCGTCCTCGTCACCGGCGCCACCGCCGGCATCGGCTACGAGACCGCCCGCCGGCTCGCCGAGCGGGGCGCCACCGTCCTCCTCCACGGCCGCACATCCGAGGAGGCCCAGGCCGCCGCCGACCGGCTCGTTGCCACCGCCGGTGTGGACGGCGCCCGTCTCCGACCGCTCGCCGCCGACTTCGCCCGCCTGGAGGAAGTCGAGAACCTGGCCCACGCCGTCGTACGGGAGCACCCGCGCCTGGACGTACTCGTCAACAACGCGGCCATCGCAGCCCCCGAGCGTCACACGCTCACCGTCGACGGCAACGAGGTCGCCTTCCAGGTCAACTTCCTCGCCCACTACCTCCTCACCAACCTCCTGGAATCCGCCCTCACCACCGACCCCGGCGGGCGCGTCGTCAACGTCTCCTCCTCCCTCCACCGCACCGCGGCCATCCAGTGGAGCGACCCGAACCGGGAGCGCCGCTACTCACGGCTCGCCGCCTACGCGCAGTCGCAACTGGCCCTGACCGTCTTCGCCTCCGACCTGCGCGTCACCGCCGTCTCCGTCCACCCCGGTGTCTGCGCGACCGGTCTCCTGTCGCTGTACGGGAACGAGGGCGAATCCGCCGCCGAGGGCGCCCAGCACGTCGTTCGTCTCTGCGACCCGGCCACCGAGATCGTCAACGGCGCCTACTACGACCGCTCCGAACGCGTCGCCCCGGCCGCCGCCGCCACCGAGGACCGCACGATCAAGCGCCTCAACAAGCTCGCCGACCTGCTCGTCGGCCACACCGCCTGAAGGGATACCCACACATGTCGAAGCGCGCACGCAAGAAGAGGGCCCGCCGCAAGAAGGGCTCCAACCACGGCAGCAAGCCCTCCTGCTAGCCATAGGCCCCATCCGCGGGGCGGCCCTCCGAACCGGGCCGCCCCGCCTCCATGTCCCGACAGGAACCCTCGTGATCAACTTGCCGTCCCACCGACTCCCGGCGCTCGTCCGCTGGTTCCCCACCGGGGCCCCGGCTCGGCCGCCCTGACCGAGCACGTACTGACCACCGAGGCCGGCCGCTGGTGGGTGGACCGCGTCATCCAGCCGCGCGTGATCGCCGCCGAGTACGGGGACCACGTACTCCTGCGCGGAGACCCGCAGGCCCTGACGCCGACGGATCTCAGGGTCTTCGCGGACCGCTCCATCGAAGCACCGGGCCGCTTCCTTCCGCTGATCGGGGCCGCGTTCGACAGGGTCGCGCCCTGGCAGCGCGTGGTGTACGTCAAGCGCTCCCCCGTGCCCGCCACCCGGCCGCCCAGGGGTGTGACCGTACACAGGCTGACCGCCCGGGACACGCGCGCTCTCAGCCCAGCTGGACCTGCTGGCGGGCAACCGCCCCGGCCGCCTGCTCGCCTGGACCGCCGGCTTCCGCCCCGAGCTGGAGTACGCCCACTACGCCGTCGGCAGACCGGCGGCGACCGGGAAAGCGGCGGCAGGCCGGTCGACGGTGAACTCGTCGGTGTCGACCAGCGCTTCCTCCGCGGCGGCCGGCTCCTGACGCGGCGTGCGGCGGATGACGGCTCCCAGACGGGCCAGCAGTTCGTCCATGCTGAAAGGCTTGGTGACGTAGTCGTCGGCGCCCGCGTCCAGGGCCCGGATCTTCTCCTCCGAGCCGTGACGGGCGGAGACCACCAGGACCGGCACCTGCGACGACCTACGCAGGTTCTTGATCACATCGATGCCGTCCATGTCCGGCAGCCCGAGGTCGAGCAGGACCACGTCCGGGCGGCACGCCGCCACGGCGTCCAGGGCCGCGCCCCCGTCCTGGGCGGAGTCCACTTCGTACTTCCGCGCCTTCAGATTGATGACCAGCAACCGAGCCAGCTGCGGTTCGTCATCCACCACCAGCACCCGGGTCATCGGCGTGCCGCCTTCCTCTCGTACGTCCCCTGGAGATCCGGCCGTCGTGGGCTGCTGACGAGCTTCGGACAGGGCAGTCAACTAGAGGAAACAGCGGCTATCGGCCGCCTCGGCAGGCGTTGACGACGTCCATACGACCGTAGGCGCTACTTTGACGCCCTTCTAACGGCGCGACTCGCCCGGCGGGCAGGGCACGAGCCGCGTACGACCGGGTCAACGTTCCTCATCAGAGCGGCGTCAAGGACTCGCATACCTCCTTGAGCCCCGCCTCGTGAACCAGTTGGATGAGCGATGTGAACAGCGCTCTGCGCCATGACGACCGACCGCCGCATACGGTGCGCCCGGCCTCGGACGCTGTTCACCTGCCGGTGCGCTGACGCACCGCCCCATCCGCGGCCGCCCGCCCCGCCCGTTGCGCGGGCGGCCGCTTCACCCCGCGCCTGCCCCCGCTCCGGGTCGGCGCAGGGCCTCACCCTTCGCCTCCTCCCGTTCGCCCGCCCGGTCGGCGATCGGACCCGCGTGCCCGCATGGGCCCCGCCTCCCCGCTCTCGTAGCCGAGCACCATTTGGAGAACGTCGTGATCGAAATCGCACCGCGGCAACTTCCGGCCCTGAGCCGCTGGTTCCCCACGGGCTCGCCCGGTCCCGGCGCCCTCGCCGAGCACGTGCTGACCACTGGCGTCGGCCACTGGTGGGCCGACCGCCCGGATCAGCCCCGTGTCCTCGCCGTCAGCTGCGCGGACCACGTGCTGCTGCGCGGCGACCCGGGCGTCCTCGCACCGGACTCGTTGAAGCGGTTCGCCGGCCAGTACGTCGAAACTCCCGCGCGCTTCTGGCCCACGCTCGGCCCTGCCTTCGAGCGCGTCGTCCCCCGGGAACGGATGCTGTACGTCCACCAGGCCCCTGCGACCCTCACCCGCCCGCCGCGCGGCGTCACGGTGAGACGCTTGACGTGCGGGGACGCTGCGGCGTTGGCCGAACTGCACTCCGGGAACGCCTGGATCCACGCCAGTTGGGGCGGACCCGGCGGCCTCGCCGCCTCCGGCCACGGCTGGGCCGCATTCGCCAAGGGCCGGATCCTGTCCGTCGCCTGCGCCTACTTCCTCGGCAGCGCCTACGAGGACATCGCGGTCGTCACCGTGCCGGATCGCCGCCGCGAACTCCCCCAGCTACCGCTGGGAGGGGCCCCCACCGCGCTGGCCTGTGTCGCCGGCCTGACGGCCGACATCCGAGCCCGTGGACACACGGCGAGCTGGTGCTGCTCGCGCGACAACCGGCCGAGCCGGCTGCTGGCCTGGACGGCCGGCTTCCGGCTGACCCGCGAATACGTCCACCACGCCACCGGACGCGCCGTGGCATCCGAGGCCCGGGCAACGCCAGTACCCGCGTAGCCGGGCTCGCCGTGCCCGTTCCGCAACGCACGGCGTCGGCGCTGGGGAGCACGGCTCAGGTCACCAGGTCCAGCCGCGCCTCCTCCAGGTCCAGTGAGCGCTGCAGCCGTTGGCGGGTGGTGTCGCTGATGTGGTGTTCGTCGTACAGCCGCTGGAGTTCGACGGCCTCCACCCGGATCAGGTCGCGGCGCAGCAGCCGGTAGACATGGTCTGCGGACTCCGCCAGGTCGGCTTCATCCAAGCGGTCGCGGGCATGGTCGAGGCGGGCCGGCAGGCTGCGTCGCAAACGGTCCGCCACGACGTCCGGTACGGCTTCGATGTCGGACATCTCGTCCAGGCGGCGGATCCCGGCGGCGGCAAGGCTGCACCGGGCGGATGCCTCCTCGCGTTCGGTGTGGTCCGGTTCGAGGGCGATGCCGGAGCGGCGGACCACATCGGCCAGGGTGAAGCCCTGGGCGACCAGGGTGACGACCACCACCGATGTGGTCAGTACGAGGACGAGCGGGCGCTGGCCCAGCAGGCTGCCGTCGTCCGCCGCGGCAGGGATGGAGAGAGCCGCGGCCAGCGGGACGACGCCGCGCGTGCCCGCCCAGGTCAGCACGGCCGGCACCCGCCAAGAGGGCCGCGTACCCGCACTGCGCTGGACGATGACCGAGAGCGGCAGTACCCACAGCAGGCGCACGGCGATCAGGGTCGCGGCGACGACGAGGGCGTACAGGGGCCAGAGTCGGTCGGCATCGGTCAGCGCCGCGACCTGTCCGGGCAGGGTGAGGCCGATGAGACTGAAGACGACGCTCTCCAACAGGAAGACAACGGTGCCGTTGACGGCGTGCAGCTGGATCCGGATGCGGGCTTTGGTGAACCGGCCCGCCTGACCGCCGAGCACGACGCCCGCCACCACGACCGAGGTCACGCCGGACGCGTGCACCTCCTCGGCCAGCACGTAGGCGGCGTACGGGGTCACCAGGGCTATGACGGTCTCCAGTACCGGGTCCTCGGTCCTGCGGCGGATCAGAGCCACCACACCCGCAACCACTCCCCCGGCCAGGACGCCTCCGCCGGCGAGCAGCGCGAACTCGGTGCCCGCGGCCTGCCAGGACACCCCGGCGGAGGCCACGGCTACGACGACCGCGACTCGGAAGAGCACGAGCGACGTCGCGTCGTTGAAGAGGCTCTCAGCCTGTACCAGGACCTGGACGCGGGGTGGCAGGGCGAGGCGGCGGCCGAGGGCAGTGACGGCGACCGGGTCCGTGCTCGCGAGGACGGCACCCAGGACCAGCGCCATCTGCCAGGTCAGCGGAGTGAGCAGCGACGCCACGGCCCCGACCGCGGCTGCCGAGGCCAGCACCAGACCTACCGCGAGCACACTGACCGGCTTCCACACCAGGCGCAGCTCGCGCCAGGACAGTTCCTCCGCGCTCGCGTACAGCAGGGGCGGGAGGACGACCAGACCGATCACTTCGGGGCTGACCCGTATCTCCGGAGTACCTGGTGTCAGCGCGACGACGAGGCCCGCCACGACGAGCAGTGAGGGCGCGGGAATCCGCCAGCGCCGGGCCCCTGTGGCCACGACCGTGGCCAGGACCACGAGGAACAAGACCGTACCGACACTGCGCATGACGCCCCCACCGAGTCGACGCAGGCCACGCGGCCCGCGACGCCGACCAGGCTTCCCGGCACACCGCCTTCACCCTATCGGCCTCCTGGCCGTCAATGCACCGTCAAAGTCCCGGCGGAGGGGCGTCAGGAGTGCGTCAGGGGCGTTCTCCTCATTGCGTCACTGGTGTTCGCTGGTGAGGTCGAGGGCGCACGGAGGAGTCGGGTACGGGTGAACACGGAAACTGTCGTAGGCATCATCGTCGCGGTCTGTCTGGTCGGCTATCTGGTCCTGGCGTTGTTCTTCCCGGAGAAGTTCTGACGATGACGATCACGCGAGAGGCCACCCCGGAGGCGGGGCGGCCCGTCGTTCCCCCCGGCAGGCTCAAGGTGTTTCTGGGCGCGGCCCCCGGAGTCGGCAAGACGTACCGGATGCTCGACGAGGCCCACCGCCGGGCTGCCCGTGGCGCGGATGTGGTGGCCGGCTTCGTGGAGTGCCACCGGCGCCGGCACACCGAAGCGAAACTCGACGGGCTCGAGACCCTGCCCCTGGCTGCCCGCGAGTACCGCGGTGGCCGGTACGCCGAACTGGACGGGGAGGCGCTGCTGGCCAGGCGGCCGCAGGTGGTGCTGATCGATGAACTCGCCCACACCAACGTCCCCGGGGGCGGGCGGCACCCGAAGCGCTGGCAGGACGTCGAGGACATCCTCGCCGTCGGGATCGACGTCGTCACCACGCTCAACATCCAGCACCTGGAATCACTCAGCGACGTCGTCGAGAAGATCACCGGGGTGCCGCAGCGGGAGACCGTACCCGACGAGTTCGTGCGCCGCGCCCACGAGATCGAGCTGGTCGACATACCGCCCGAGGGGCTGCGGCGCCGGATGGCGCACGGCAACATCTATCCGCCGGAGCGGATCGATGCCTCGCTGGCGAACTACTTCCGTCCCGGCAACCTCATCGCACTGCGGGAGCTGGCGCTCCTGTGGCTGGCGGGACGTGTGGACGAAGCCCTCCACAAGTACCGCACCGAGCACGGCATCGGGGACGTCTGGGAGACCCGGGAGAGGGTCGTGGTGGCTCTCACCGGTGGCCCGGAGGGTGAGACCCTCATCCGCCGCGCGGCACGCATCGCGAGCAGGTCCGCCGGCGGCGAACTGCTCGCCGTACACGTCGCCCGGAGCGACGGGCTCGCCGCCGGCGTCTCGCATGCGGCGCTGGCCGGACAGAGGGCCCTCGTCGAAGGCCTCGGCGGCAGCTACCACTCCGTCGTCGGCGACGAAGTACCCACCGCCCTGGTGGACTTCGCCATGGCGGAGAACGCCACCCAACTGGTCCTCGGTACGAGCCGCCGCCGTCGGCTGGAACGATTCCTCACCGGCCGGGGCATCGGCGAGACGGTCGTGGCGCTGTCGGAGGACATCGACGTCCACATGGTCACGCACGAGCGGGCCGGCCACGGCAGGCTGCTCCCCTCCCGCCGCCGTACGCTCCCCACGTCCCGCCTCATCGCCGGACCGGTGGCCGCTCTGCTGCTCCCCTTACTGCTCACCCTCACTCTCGACCGCATGCGCGGCACGCTGAACCTCACCAGCGAGGCGCTGTTGTTCCTCGTGGCCGTCGTGGGCGTGGCCTGCATCGGCGGGGTGGTCTCCGCTCTGATCGCGGCGCTCACCGCTGCCCTGCTCCTCAACTACTGGTTCATGGCGCCAGTGGGCGAGTTCACCATGAGCGACCCGGACAGTGTGCTGGCGCTGGTGGTCTTCGCCGTCGTCGCCGCCACCGTGGCAGCCGCGGCGGACCGGTCCCTGCGCCTCTCCCGCCGTGCCGCGCGGGCCACGGCAGAAGCGGAAACGATGTCGTCGCTCGCGGGCAGCATCATCCGAGGCGACCAGACGATTCCGGCCCTGCTGGAACGTACACGGGAGACGTTCGGCATGGACACCGTCGAACTGACTCCCGAACCGCCCGACATCGGTCCGGGAACGGAGAGCGGACGTCCCGCCCGTCGCGAGGCGGGCCCCGCCCTTGCGGTGGCGGCCGGGCACGAAGCCTTCCTCGTCCTGCGCGGTCGTACGCTGCCGTCCTCCGAGCGACGCGTGCTGGCCGCCTTCGCCGCGCATGTCGGCGCGGCGGTCGAGCGGGCCCGGCTGGCCGAGGCCGCCGCCGAGGTCGAACCCATCAAGGCCGCCGACCGCCTGCGCACCGCCCTGCTCCGAGCAGCAGCGCGGCGTTGGTCGGCGTCCAGGTGAGATCACCGGACAGGACGACGAGCCCCATCGCGGCGAGGTGGACCAGGTGCGCGGAGACGAACAGCAGCCGGGCACGCCTGGCCCCGGCGTCGGCCCGGTGGTACCAACGCTTCGCGGCGTTGGTGGCGTTGGTCAGCACCCCGCCGATGAGGTCGAGCCCGGCCAGGGCGACCACGACGAGCTGCGCGGTGGACAGGTCGCGTGCGACCCCCGAGGCCCACAGGCCTACGGCCAGGAGTAGGGCGCAGCCGAGGAGGCCCAGGGTCTCCACCACGGACTCGGAACGGGACTTGCCGGGGCCCATGAACCGCTCCAGGCGTCCCGCGAGGCCGGGCGGGGTGGCCGGTATCTCCCAGGAGATCTGCACGTCACCGCGCATGGGTCGGGTCCTCTCCGGCAGGTGTGGAGGCCGTGGCGACTGCCCCGCCCCACAGGCCGTACAACAGGCACCACAGCTGCGCCGAGGCCTCGCCGTCCTCCGGGAAGTCCGCGGCTTCGGGGAGGACGCGCTCGGTCGTCATACGGGCCAAGGTCCAGGCGTCGGCGGCCCGGATGACCGCCGCGGTCGCCGACACCAGCAGCCCGTGGTCCACGTCGGTCCGGATCATCCCGAGCCGCTGTCCGTCCGTGACCAGGGCGTCGAACCAGTCGAGCCACGGGCCCGCGTGGGTGCGCCCGATGGCGGCGTCGCTGAGGGCCAGATCCTCGGGGTGGTGCCGCAGGTGGGCGGCGAGGGCGGCGGAGGCGCCGGCGAACTGGGCCCGGAAGTCGGCCTCGTCACGGGCCGGGACCCAGGGGCCACGGGCGTCGAGCAGTCGCCCGAGCACACCGTCGAGGACCGCGGTGAGCAGGTCCTCGCGGCCGTCGAAGTAGTGGTAGGCGGCGGTCTTGGAGACCCCCGCGACTTCGATGATCTTGTTGTAGGAGGCGCCTTTGGTGCCGTGCTCGCCGAAGTGCCGGCGCGCCACGCCCAAGATGAGCTCCCGGCGCTCTGCGGGCAGGCGATCGAAACGGGGAAGAGGCATGACCACATAGCACCACTGGGGCGTACTGGCAGTACACCCCAGTAGTACACGCGGCCGTGCGGGCTGTATCAGCCGACTCGCTGGCGGCCCTACCAATCGTCACCTTCCGGCACTCGCGTCGGCCCAGGAGCTACGGCTACCACCCGTACAACGCTCCGAAGTGGGGCAGCCGCATGTGTCACACCGGGCGCCATGGGCACAGATCCCGGAGATCGAAACCATGTCCGGCTCACTCAAGGAGTGGGGAGAGGGAGGCACCCTCCCACATCAGCACGGACGGCAGGGGACACGGCGATGACGATTCACTTCGGCATGCCCGGCATGATGGACGACCAGGACGTGACCAGGCTCGGCAATGCCAGGAGCAACGCATTCGACACCGTGTTCCTGCCCATGATGGTCGAACACCACGAAGGCGTGATCGGCATGACCAAGACGGAGAAGCCGCAGGGTACATACGGCCCCGCCAAAGCTCTGGCCGACGAGATAGTCACCTCTCAGGCCGCCTAGAACGCCCAGATGCGGCAGATGCGGCAGATACTCAATGCCGAACGATCGTAGGGAACCCAGCCCGGGGCCGAGCCGCTGCGGCGCTCGACGCTTGATCCTCGAGCGCGAGGACGGCACGCTGCCGTCCTCGCCCGTCCGAGTGCCGTCTCCGACTCGTCACTTTGTTCCTATACGGTGCGCCGGTACATATGCCGGAGTGTGGTCGGGGAGCGAGTGATGGGTGCGGTGTCGGGGTCTTCGGGCACAGGTGAGTTGAAGCGGCACCTGGGTGTGTTCGACGCCGTGGTGATCGGCCTGGGGTCGATGATCGGGGCGGGGATCTTCGCCGCCCTGGCTCCGGCGGCTGGTGCGGCCGGGTCGGGGCTGCTGCTCGGCCTGGCGCTGGCCGCGGTGGTGGCGTATTGCAACGCGATGTCCTCGGCGCGCCTGGCCGCACGCTACCCCGCCTCAGGAGGTACGTACGTCTACGGGCGGGAGCGGCTGGGAGGGTTCTGGGGCTACCTGGCCGGATGGGCGTTCGTGGTCGGCAAGACCGCCTCCTGTGCGGCCATGGCGCTGACCGTCGGCTCGTACGTGTGGCCTGTTCAGGCGCACGCCGTCGCGGTCGCATCCGTGGTGGCGCTGACGGCAGTCAACTACGCCGGGGTGCAGAAGTCCGCCTGGCTCACCCGCGTCGTTGTCGCCGTGGTCCTGGCCGTGCTGGCTGCCGTAGTGGTCGCCGCAGCCACCTCCGTCGACGCACACACCGCCGGGCTCGGCATCGGTGACGACGCGACCTTCGGCGGCGTGCTCCAAGCGGCGGGCCTGCTGTTCTTCGCGTTCGCCGGCTACGCCCGCATCGCCACCCTCGGCGAGGAAGTCCGCGACCCCGCCCGCACCATCCCCCGGGCCATCCCGCTCGCCCTCGGCATCACACTCGTCGTCTACGCGGCCGTCGCCGTCGCCGTCCTGCTCGTGCTGGGCCCGCAAGGGCTGGCTGCCGCCATGGCTCCCCTGTCGGATGCTGCACGGGCCGCAGGCACGGACTGGCTGGTGCCCGTCGTACGGGTGGGTGCCGCCGTGGCCGCACTCGGCTCGCTCCTCGCCCTGATCCTCGGGGTCTCGCGTACGACCCTGGCCATGGCCCGCGACCACCACTTCCCGCATGCCCTGGCCGCCGTTCACCCTAAGTTCCAGGTGCCGCACCGCGCCGAACTCGTGGTGGGCGCGGTCGTCGCCGTACTCGCCGCGACCACCGACGTACGCGGGGCAATCGGCTTCTCCTCGTTCGGGGTGCTCGCCTACTACGCCATTGCCAACGCCTCCGCCTGGACGCTCACCCCGGACGAAGGCCGACCAGCACGGATCATCCCGGTCGTCGGGCTGGCCGGATGCCTCGTTCTCGCCTTCGCCCTCCCGGCCTCCTCGGTACTCAGCGGCGCCGCGGTGTTGGCCGCGGGAGCCGCTGCCTACGCGGTACGCCGCACACTGACCGCCCACGAGCTCTAGGGCCTGTGTGACGCACCTCCCCCTCGGCGCAGCGCTGAGCGTTCTCAGGAGTTTCGCGGGATCAGCAGGCCGGATTGGCGGGCGAGGATGACGAGTTGGGCGCGGGCGAAGGCCGGAGCCTGGTCTTGCCCTGGTTGGCGTAGATCTTCGCGATCATCGGGCTGATCCACCATCCGCTCGGCGATCTGGTCGCTGGACATGCCCTGAGCGGCGGGACCGCCTGGTTACAAGGGGTGATGTCCTCGCGACCACAGTAGGACTGGGGCACAGCAGGTGGATCGCTTTGCGGCAAAGGGGCGGCGGCGTCGCCGTGTCGTACGGGCCGGCTGATCCGCCGGTGGCCGGCACCCGGGTCGGGGCCGGCCACCGTGGTGCGGGGAGGCAGTCAGGCGCCGGGGTCGTGGGCCGCGCCGACGAGCTCTTCGAGGAGGTCTTCCATGGTGACGAAGCCGAGGACGGTGCCCTTGCTGCCGGTGACGGCGGCGAGGTGGGTACCGGCCGCGCGCATCGCGGTCATGGTGTCGTCCAGGGGGGTGTCGAGCGCGACCTTGGTGATCGGGTGCAGCGACGCACGCGGGAAGGGCTGGTCGCGTTCAGGGGCGCCGAGGGCGTCCTTGATGTGCAGGTAGCCCAGGATCTCCTCGCCCGGTCCGGTGACCGGAAGGCGGGAGAAGCCGTGGTGCGAGGCCGTGCGCTCCAACTGTCGCGGGGTGATGTCGTGGCCGACGGTCGCCACGCGCTCCAGGGGCACCATGACCTCGCCGACCGGCCGGGTGCCGAGCTCCAGGGCGTCCTGGAGGCGCTCGCCGTCCTCGGGGCCGAGCAGGCCGGCTGCGGACGAGTCCTTGACCAGGCGGGCGAGTTCGTCGTCGGTGAAGATGGAGCCGACCTCGTCCTTGGGCTCGACCTTCAGCAGACGCAGCAGCGCGTTGGCGAAGGCGTTGATGCCGAAGACGAACGGCCGCAGCGCCCGGGTGACGGCGACCAGCGGCGGCCCGAGGAGCAGCGCGGTGGGTGCCGGGGCGGCGAGTGCGATGTTCTTCGGGATCATCTCGCCGACGAGCATGTGGAGGTAGGTCGCCAGGGTGAGCGCGATGACGAAGGCGATCGGGTGGATCAGGCTCTCGGGCACGCCGATTGCGTGGAACGGCGGTTCCAGCAGGTGGGCGATGGCCGGTTCGGCGACCGCGCCCAGGACCAGGGAGGAGACGGTGATGCCGAGCTGGGCGGTGGCCATCATCGCGGAGAGGTGTTCCAGGCCCCACAGCGTCGTCTTGGCCCGCCTGTTGCCCTTGAGGGCGGCGGGTTCGATCTGGCTGCGGCGTACGGAGATCAGGGCGAACTCGGCGCCGACGAAGAAGGCGTTGGTGATCAGGGTGAGGGCGCCGATCAGCAGCTGGATCGCGGTCATCGGGCTCGCTCCTCATCGGCTGCGGAGACGGCGGGTGCGGCGATCGTGACCCGGTCCGCGCGGTGGTGCTCTATGTCGAGCACGGTGATTTCCCAGCCGTCGACGGTGATGGTGTCGCCTTCGGCGGGGATGCGTTCGAGCTGGGTGGCGATCAGGCCTGCGAGGGTCTCGTACGGGCCCTCGGGCACGTCGAAGCCGATCTCTTCCAGTTCGTCGAGGCGGACACTGCCGTCGGCCTCCCAGACCTGGCGGCCGTCCTGCTCGGGGCCTTCGATGAGGTCGGGGACCTCTATCGGGTCGTGCTCGTCGCGGACTTCGCCGACGACCTCTTCCACGATGTCCTCGACGGTGGCGACACCGGCGGTGCCGCCGTACTCGTCGATCACCACGGCCATGGTGCGGGCCTTGCGCAGCCGCCCGAGCAGGGTGTCCACGGGAAGTGAGTGCGGCACGAGCAGAGCCGAGGTCATCAGGTCCGTGACCGGGGTCTTGACCCGCTGCTCCTCCTCCAGTGCGAGGACGTCTCGGATGTGGAGGGTGCCGATGACCTCGTCGAGGGTGTCGCGGTAGACGGGGAAGCGGGAGACGCCGGTGGCCAGCGTCAGGTTCGCCGCGTCGGCCGCGGTGGCGTGGGCCTCCAAGGCCTGGACATCGACGCGGGGGGTCATCACGTTCTCCGCGGTCAGCTCGGCCAGGTGCAGGGACTTCACGAACAGTTCGGCCGAGTCCGCCTCGATGGCTCCCTGGCGGGCCGAGTGCCGGGCGAGAGCCACGAGCTCCTCCGGCGTACGGGCAGAGGCCAGCTCCTCGGCCGGCTCCAGCCCGAAGCGGCGCACCAGGCGGTTCGCAGTGTTGTTCAGGTGCCGGATCAGGGGGCCGAAAGCGGCGGTGAAGGCGCGCTGCGGGCCGGCGACGACCTTCGCGACGGCCAGCGGGCGCGAGATCGCCCAGTTCTTCGGCACCAGCTCGCCCACGACCATCAGCACGACGGTCGAGAGCGCGACGCCCAGCAGCGTCGCCGTGGTGGACACCGCCCCGGAGGACAGGCCGACGGCCTCCAGAGGTCCGCGCAGCAGCGCGGAAACGGACGGCTCGGCCAGCATGCCGATCACCAGCGAGGTCACCGTGATGCCCAGCTGGGCCCCGGACAGCTGGAAGGTCAGTCGTTTGGCGGCCTTCAGGGCACTCTCGGCGCCCCGCTCGCCGGCCGCGGCGGCACGCTCGAGCTCGCTGCGCTCGACGGTGGTGAGCGAGAACTCGGCGGCGACGAACACCGCGCACGCCAGCGTCAGCGCCAGAGCGAGAAGCAGCAGCAGGACTTCGGTCACCGTGCCACCCCCGCTCCCGGCTCGACATTCAGCGGGCAAGACGTGGCACGGCTCGTACTGGGAGGTTCACCCATTGCGGGTCTGCTGCTCCTTCTTCACTCAGGCCGACTGGCGCGGTCCACGCCAGGGGCGGTTCAGTATCCGCACGACAACTGTAAAGGAACAGCAAAGTCCCTGGCCAGTGACGTCCCACATGGCGACAGGGAGGGCCTTTTCGGACTTTCCCGCTCAACCGTCGCCTGTTCACTCGACAGCGGCCGCGCTGCTCCTATGCTTCTACATGTCTGTAGATTATGCCAGGGCGGACGGAGCACTCCGTGCTGCCCGGGCGCCCGTACGCGCGCCTGTCGGGCTCGCGTGAAGTCAGGAGGGGAACAGAACGTGGCTTCGATCGATCTGGACAAGGTGCTGGACAAGGCGTGGGCGGACAAGAGCCTGCCCGAGATCCTGGCCGCTCCCGTGGGAGCCCTCAAAGGCGTCTCCGACCGTGACGGCGAGCTGCTCAAAGAGGCGTTCGGCGTCACGACCGTCGCCGAACTCGCCGAGCTGAAGTACGTCCGCTGGGCGCAGGCCCTCGCGGCCCTGGACGCGGCGAAGTAGCGCCTCGGGCTCGCGCGGTGCCGTGGACCGGACCCCGGTCCACGGCACCGTCGCGGGCACCGCAACAGAGATCACAACGCAACGCACATGAAGGAGAACGCCACGATGGTGTTCAAGCGCCTGCTCGGCTCGATGGGTGTCGGCGGCCCCGCCGTGGACACGGTTCTCGACCTGACGACCGCCGCGCCCGGGGGCAGCCTGACCGGCGAGGTCCGCCTCACCGGCGGCCGGGCCGGCTTCGACATCGAACACATCACTTTGGAACTCGTCGCCCACGTCGAGGCCGAGACCGAGGGCGGCGAGCACGAGGGCACGGTTGCTTTCGAGCGATTCCACATCGGCGGCGGCTTCCGCCTCGCGGAGGCCGAGCACCGCTCCGCGCCGTTCGCCATCACGCTGCCGTGGGAGACCCCCATCACCCAGCTGCACGGCCAGCCTCTGGGAATCGTCCTCGGGGTGCGGACCGAGCTCGGCATCGCCGGCGCCAGGGACAAGGGCGACCTCGACCCCCTCTCCGTGGGGCCGCTGCCCGAGCAGGAGGCGATCCTTGAGGCATTCGGGCAGCTCGGCTTCGGCTTCAAGTCCGCCGATCTCGAACTGGGCCGCATCGGCGGCACCGGCCAGCAGCTGCCCTTCTACCAGGAGATCGAACTCACCCCACCCACGCAGTACGCCCACCAGGTCAACGAGATCGAACTGACCTTCCTCGCCCATCCTGGCGGACTGGAGGTCGTCCTGGAGGCGGACAAGCGCGGCAGCCTCTTCTCCGGAGGCCACGATGCCCTCGGTCGGCACCACGTCAGCCACGTGGGAGCGGCCCACCGGGACTGGAACGCCGTCGTCGGCTCCTGGATCAGCCAGCTTCTCGACGCGCACACCGCCCGCGCGGCTCACACCCCCCACAGCCCCTACGGGCACGGCGCAGGGCACGACGCTCACACCCACAAGGACGACCACGGACACCATGACGGTCACCGGTCCGGGCCGGGCATGGGCACCGTGGTCGCTGCCGGCGCGGCCGGCCTCGCGGTCGGTGTCGTCGGCGGGATGGTGGCGGCCGAAGCCGTCGACGAGATCGGCGACTTCTTCGAGGACGACGAGGACGAGGACGAGGACGGCGGCGAGGAAGCGTAGCGGCTCCGTCACCCGCACCGTAGCTTCTACGGTGGTGTAGAAATAACTTGTCCGGGCCGGATCCGTCCGTCCCCGGCCCGGACAACCCTGCGACCCGATGGAGTTGGCATGGCCCTGTGGGACCGTTTCAAGCAGTCCGCCCAGCAGATGCAGACGCAGCTGGAGGCAAAGAAGAACGAGCTGAAGTCCGGCGCGTTCCGCGACGCGAGCATGGCCATGTGCGCCCTGGTCGCCGCGGCGGACGGAACGATCGACGACTCCGAGCGCCGACGGGTGGCCCACCTGATCGCCACCAACGAGGTCCTGCAGAACTTCCCGGCCGCCGATCTCCAGACGCGTTTCGACGACGACCTCAACACCCTCACCGCCGACTTCGACTTCGGCAAGGTCAGCATCCTGCAGGAGATCGCCAAGGCGAAGAAGAAGCCCGCCGAGGCGCGCGCCGTCATCCAGATCGGCATCGTCATCGGAGGCGCTGACGGCGACTTCGACAAGACCGAGCAGGCCGTCGTACGCGAGGCCTGCTACACCCTCGACCTCCCGCCTCACGAGTTCGACCTCTAGCGCCACGGCCCTGCCCGTACGCGCCCGGCGCCGCGGCCCCCAGGGCTCGGGGAGGCATGCCTGCGAGGAGACCGGGCTTCGCGCGGGTGCGCACGATCAGGCGAAGGCTGTGTCGACGTAGCGAATCTCCATCCGGGCGATGGCGCTCGGGACGCCGTTCGATTCCGGAGCCCGGTCCGTAGTCGTCATCTGCCTTGGAGCACAATGTCCGCATGGCGAACAGCGAGGAACGCGGCGCTCCGTACGTAGGTTTCACGGTGGGCATATCGCTGGGCATGATGGCGGGAGTCGTACTCGGTCTGCTCATCGTCGACAGCCTCGCGCTCGGACTCGGCGTGGGTGTCGCGCTGGGACTCGGCATCGGCACGATCCGTCGGCCTGGGACCGAATCAGCTGAGGTCCAGCCCGGCGAATCCTGATCCTTTTCTTCCCGAACGACCTGCTGTCGTCGTTTCCGACGTAAGGCGCCAGAACCATACGCGCCGGGGGCGGGAAGACGCATGTCGAGGCGCTGTCCGATGTGAGATCTCGGCGCCCGCGAACAGGGCGTTGAGCATGATCAGCGCGGCGTGAGCGCGAGGTCCCACACGGAGCCGTTCACGGCCTCGCGCCCAGCCGGGTGCGGGTGCGGGTGGGCGTCACAGGCTCGAGCGGACCACGGTGACGGGGCAGTGGGCGTGGTGCAGGACGGCCTGGCTGACCGAGCCCAGCAGCAGCCCGGCGAATCCGCCCCGCCCGCGCGCACCCACCACGATCAGCTGGGCACTGTCGCTGGCCTCGATCAGTGTCGGCCGTGTACGGCCCCGGACGATCCGCTGGCGCACAGTCACCTTGGGGTACTGCTCGCGGTGCCCGGACAAGGCCTCGGCCAGCAGCCGCTCTTCCACCGTCCGTTGTCGGTCCACGTCACCGATCAGGTCCACCAGTTCCACGGGATGGCCCGGGCCGCTCTCGCCGTGATCGCTCCACGTGCTCCAGGCGTGCAGGGTCACCAGTTCACTGCCCCGCAGCTGTGCCTCGGCGAACGCGAACCTGATCGCGCCCAGGCCCTGAGGGGAGCCGTCCACCGCCACCAGTACGGGCCCCTCGGGCCCGGTCCGGCCGCGTACGACCATCACCGGGCAGTGGCCGTGTGCGGCAAGGTGGACGGCCGTCGATCCCAGGAGAAGCCCTCGGATACCGCCCGTGCCACGGTGGCCCACCACCACGAGCTGAGCCGTGCGTGACTCCGCTTCCAGGGCGGCCACCGGCTCGCCGGGCATCACCGCGCTGGTGGTCTGCACTCCTGGGGCTGCAGCCTGGGCCCGGTCGACCGCTTCGTGGAGCAGGTGCTCGACCAGATCCCGCACTCCTCCGCCGGGCGGTCCGAGAGGTGAGGCGCCGGGTGGGACGTGCATGGCGGGCCAGACGAAGGCGTGCACGACATGCAGCTCCGCTCCTCTGAGCAGTGCTTCCCGTGCGGCGGCGTCCACGGCGCCCATGGCGTAGGGCGAGTTGTCCACCCCGACCACGACCGGACCGGACATCGCCCTGCCTCTCCTCTTCCCGCAGTTCCTGCTGCGGGGCTGGGCCCGCGCTTCGTCCTCCCAGGTTCTCTCGCAGGCCGCACCCACGCCACCAGGGGCAGCCGCGTCAGGCGTCCCCGGGCCAGGTCATAGCGGTGTGGCGGCGTGGAGGATGAAGAACAGGGTGACGGCGGAGTTCGCCGAGGAGAGTGCGGACACCGTTGTGCCGGCCGCCGCACCCCACGTGGCCACGCCCACCGCGGTGAACACCGAAGGCCAGCGGCTGGAGGCAGGGGCGGGCCCCAGCAGTGCGGCGACCCTGCTCGGCACCGGTCCCGCCGCCGCGAACGCGGGCAGCGTGGCCAGCGGGGCACCGCGGCTGATCAGCGCCGCCTTGCCGATCGCCACCGCCACCGTACGGCGGCTGCCGACCCTGGCCGCCGCCTCCTCATCGGCCCACCGCTCGGCGGTGTAGGCCACCACCGACCTCAGCGGCCGCAGGAACGGGTTCGCGCGGGCGGCGAGCTGGACGGCCAGCAGGAACCGGTGGTGGCCCCCCGTGAGGTGGGCACGCTCGTGCGCGAACAGTGCCCGGCGCTCGCGGGAGGAGAGCGCGGCCAGCATGCCCGTGCTCACCACGATCCGGTCACGGCGCGAGCCGGGCAGCGCGTAGGCGTACGGAACCTCATCGGGCAGCACGGCCACCGGGGTGGCGGGCAGCCCGGCAAGTGCGCGCCGGCTGCGTCGGCGTACGCGCCGGTGGCGCCATGCCGCCGACGTACACGAGGCGATTACCGCGAGGAGCGCGGGGATGGCGGCCTTGCCGGCGACCTCGTCGTACGGGACCGCTTCGCGCACCTCCGGGTCGGACCAGCCGTCCGGCAACGGGTTGCCGGGCAGCTGCGCGGTCCCCACCACCATCAGCAGCGCCAGGCACAGCGTGCTGCACACCGCCAGCACCGCCGCGGCTCCGGTCAGCAGCCACGTCGCGGTACGCGGGTGCAGATGATGCCCGGCCAGGCGTGCGATCGGCCACGCCGTTAAGGGCAGCACCAGCGGCAGGAACACGAAAATTCCCATGCTCCTCAGTCTTCCCCCG
Source organism: Streptomyces virginiae (assembly GCF_041432505.1). Classification (GTDB taxonomy): domain Bacteria; phylum Actinomycetota; class Actinomycetes; order Streptomycetales; family Streptomycetaceae; genus Streptomyces; species Streptomyces virginiae_A. Next base: position 7,554,816 of record NZ_CP107871.1, on the reverse strand, counting down.
CCTCGGACGCCTTGCCCAGCAGTTCCCGCAGCAGCTCCTCGTCCCCGGGCGTGAGAGCGGTCACGAAGCTGGCCAGGACGGCCTGCCGGTCGCTCTCGGCATCCAGGACCTTGCGCATCCGCAGAGCGGCCAGCCCGGCCTCGTCGGCGACCGCCATCCACTCGAACGACCGGCCCACCCGCTCCCGCGCCACAGCACCCTTGGCCTGCAGCCGGGTCAGGATCGTCATCACCGTCGTGTAGGCCAGACCGCCGCCCAGGCGTTCCTGGACCCAGCCGGCCGTGACCGGCCCCGGCGCCTGGCACAGCGCGGCGAGTACCTGGCCCTCCAGTTCACCCTGCCCCCGGCGGGGGGACGGGTCGGCACCGCTCGAGTCTTTCACTGTCATGCCGTCAACCTCCCGCCTCATGGCCTCACCGGACGCGGCGTGGCGGTTCATCGTACTGATCCACCGGCCAACTGCTCGGCGGACGGCGAACGGTCCGCCTCCGCGAAGCCGCCACACCGGCCGAACTCCCACCAATATACTTCTACAGTGCTGTAGATTCGCATTGATCCGACGGTACGGGCGCGCCAGCCGGGGCCGCGGGGATACCGAATGGGAGTCACGACATGGGTGTGAGCCTGTCCAAGGGCGGCAACGTCTCACTGAGCAAGGAGGCCCCGGGCCTGACCGCCGTGCTGGTCGGCCTGGGCTGGGACGTACGGACGACCACCGGAGTCGACTTCGACCTCGACGCCAGCGCGCTCCTGGTGAACGCCTCCGGGAAGGTCCCCTCCGACCAGCACTTCGTCTTCTACAACAACCTCAAGAGCCCCGACGGCTCCGTCGAGCACACCGGCGACAACCTCACCGGTGAGGGCGAGGGGGACGACGAGGTCGTCAAGGTCGACCTCGCCACCGTGCCCGCCGACGTCGAAAAGATCGTCTTCCCGGTCTCCATCCATGACGCCGAGGCCCGCAGCCAGAGCTTCGGCCAGGTGAGGGGCGCTTTCATCCGCGTCGTCAACCAGGCCGGCGGTGCGGAGATCGCCCGCTACGACCTATCCGAGGATGCTTCGACCGAGACCGCGATGGTCTTCGGTGAGCTCTACCGAAGCGGCGCGGAGTGGAAGTTCCGCGCCGTCGGCCAGGGCTACGCCTCCGGCTTGTCCGGCATCGCCGCAGACTTCGGCGTCGGAGTCTGAACAACCGCATGCAGGCGGGGTGGTCCGCCGGGCCCGGCGGACCGCCCCCGTCGCCCGATACAGGCGCAGCCGTGTCACTCGATCCGGGGATCCTTTGGGGCAGGAGGGCCCGCCCTGAACCGCGGGCGGAGCCGGCTTCGAGCCCATGCGGCTCGCATCCCCGCCGCACCGACCCGCAACTCCCCCATCCGCCGGGTACAACCGCGCGCCGGATTGCCCAGGAACGAGGCACCGCGTACACCGTCATCGTTTTCTACAGTGCTGTAGATTCATGGCGGTCGCGAAGGCGGCCTCGCGAAGATGCTGTCCGACGGCCGATCATCAGGAGGACACGGTGGGAATCAATCTCGACAAGGGCCAGCAGATCAGCCTGGAGAAGGCCGGCGGTGGCACGCTGAGCGTGGTCCGCATGGGGCTGGGCTGGCAGTCCGCCCCACGCAAGGGCTTTCTCGCCCGGATGACCGCGCGGGAAATCGATCTGGACGCCTCGGCCGTGCTGTTCGCGGGCAAGGATCCGGTGGACGTGGTGTTCTTCCAGCAGCTGGTCAGCAAGGACGGCTCGGTGCGCCACACCGGGGACAACCGCGTCGGCGGCGCTGGACAGGGCGGGGACGACGAGTCGATCCTGGTGGACCTCTCGCGGGTTCCCGTGCACGTCGACCAGATCGTCTTCACCGTCAACTCCTTCACCGGGCAGACCTTCACGGACGTGCAGAACGCCTTCTGCCGCCTCATCGACGAGACCAACGGCCAGGAGCTGGCCCGCTACACCCTCTCCGGCGGCGGCACCTACACCGCCCAGGTCATGGCCAAGGTCCACCGATCCGGGCAGGGCTGGAACATGTCCGCGATCGGCGAGCCGGCCAACGGCCGCACGTTCCAGGACCTGCTGCCCGCCATCACCTCCCATCTGTAACCAGCACCAGCACCGCGGACACGTACGGGCCGGAGCCGGCGTGCAGGCTCGGCGAAGAGGGCATCACCCGCATCGGAGGCCAACGCAGTGTTCGGCATCAGTGAAATAGCGATCATCCTCATCCTCGTCATCCTGGTCTTCGGAGCCAAGAAGCTGCCCGAACTCGCCCGCTCGATGGGGAAGTCCGCCCGGATTCTGAAAAGCGAGGCCCGGGCGATGAAGAACGACCCGGCCAGCAGAACAGCCGCCGGCGAGCAGCCCGCCGACGCCGGTACCGGGTTGGTCATCGAACCCGACGCGGTGATCAGCCCGCGCCCCACCCACGTATCCCGCTCCGACCACCCGCAACGCTGAACTGGGGCCTCGGCCTCCCCGTCGCGCCGCATCCGCCGGGAGGGCACGCCCTGCAAGCGGCCCGCCGAGCGGTATAACGTTCTTCACATCAGTCGTGCCGCAACAGCCCAGCGAGGGAGCATGTCGCGCATCTGGGGTGCCATCGCCCTGGCCGTAGTCGGCACCATCACCACCATGGCCGGCGCCGCGCTCTACATCCTCCCGGGCCCATGGATCCCGGTTCTCGCCGTCGGCATAGCCATGCTCGTGGCCGGTGTCCTCATGCTGGGCCTGGACGCCGACTGCCGTTAGGCCGTGTATCGAAAATGGATCTTGCGCGCTGAATGATCGTGGTCATGGGGCGGGGAGATCTCACGGACGAGCAGTGGGCTTTGCTGGAGCCGTTGTTGCCGAAGCGGGCCAAGGCAGGGCGACCGCCCGCCTGGCCCCGGCGTCAGCTGATCGACGGCATACGGTTCCGGGTGCGGACAGGCGTTCCGTGGCGGGACGTGCCCGTCGAGTACGGGCCGTGGGGCCGGATCTACGACCTGTTTCGTCGATGGCAACGGGACGGCACGTGGCACCGGGTCCTCACCAGGCTCCAGTCCCTGGCCGATGCGACGGGTGCGATCACGTGGGAGCTGAGCGTCGATTCCACGGTGTGCCGCGCCCATCAGCATGCAGCCGGGGCCCGGAAGCATGGTGACCTGCAGAAAGAACCACCAGGCGGTGTCGCCTCCGAGCCTCGCGATCACGGGCTGGGCCGATCACGCGGCGGGTTCACCACGAAGCTGCACCTGGCCGTCGAGCAAGGTCAGAAGCCCATGTCGATCGTGGTCACCCCCGGGCAGCGTGGTGACTCGCCACAGTTCGAACCCGTTCTGGAAAAGGTCCGCGTGCCCCGCGTCGGAGCGGGTCGGCCGCGGGTCCGTCCCAACCGAGTGCGCGCTGACAAGGCGTACGCCTCCCGCAAGAATCGCGCCTACCTGCGCCGCCGCGGAATCCGCTGCACCATCCCCGAGAAGGCCGACCAGGCGCGCAACCGCCAGAGACTCGGATCCCGTGGCGGCCGGCCGCCCCGCTTTGACCCCGTCGACTACCGCGAGCGCCACGCGGTCGAGTGCGCGATCAACCGCCTCAAGAGGCACCGTGCCGTCGCCACCAGGTACGACAAGCTCGCGGTCCGATACGAGGCGACCGTCCTGATAGCAGTGATCAACGAGTGGTTGTGACTTCCTGGTTTCGCCTGAGCGCGATGCGAGTGGTGAGCAGTTCTCGCAGGAGTTCCACAATGAGATCAGGCTGCCCCCACGAACGGGGAGTGGCCTGTCTGCCATTCGCGCACGTCGGTGCACCGCGAGGCCATCGTCCGCTGGAGGCCGGGGTCGATGGCCCGGTCCTGTGCGCAGATGACGTAGGTGGAGGGAGTTTCCTTCCAACTGTGGTGCTGGGGGACTCCTCGTCCGCAACCTGAGGCTTGCGCACGCAGTAGACCGGCCGCACGCGCGGCGAGGGGCCCGGGACAGTCGCCGTAGAGGGTGTTGATGGCCAGGCCGGGGTGCAGGGTGGTCGAGCCATCCGGCTCGGCGACGATCGCGTCCTTGAGCTGCTGGGACGCACCGCCCAAACTGGCCGCGCTCTCACCGGCGTCCAGCACGAACGCTGCCAGGTAGACCAGGTGTGCCACTCCGCGGACCCCTGTGATCACCGACCCTCCGTAGGAGTGACCGAGGACGAGCGGGGGCTCGGGCAACGCGTCGATGACGGCCTGGACGGCAGCGATGTCAGCAGCCAATGAGCCGCGGTGGAGCTCAGGCACAACAACCTTGGTTCCGTCGGTCCGCAACCGTTCCGCCAACACCGCAAAGTGCTCGGGACGGTGATACAGGCCGTGAATAAGCACCACAGCAGCCAACTCGTCCGTCTCCTCAGATCGACACCAGACCGGTGAGCCTAGCCCCGAACGACGGCCACCCCATCACCTTGATCCACTTTCGATACACGGCCTTAGCTCTGCTGTGCCCGACCGGTAGCCCTCAGGCGGCGATCATCGCTTGCTCGGCCAGCATCTCTTCTCCGTCACGAGGTCAGGAAGGCGGAGCGGGAGCTCACCCGCCAGGCGGCGGGAGTTTCCCGGGCCAGGTCACTGCCCGCGGCCTGGTGGAAGGGCCGCGGGCAGTGAGCGTTAGGGGCGCTTCGTTTCCGCCGGTGTCTTATGGGGCGCGGGGTGCTGTCCCATGGTGATGTACCAGCGTCCGTCGGTACGGGTCAGGCCCAGAATCTCGTTGTGCGTCGTGCCGTCCTGGGCTTGGGCGGTCAGGTGGGCCGAGGCGACGTCCGGACCGAATTCGTGCTTGAGGTCCAGCTGCCCGATTGTCAGCTCGCGCCCGCCCAGCCGGCCGATCCGCTCGTCCACTTCGGCTTTCGCGTCGTTGCCGGGAGGGGCGAGCGCGCTCAGTGCCTTCGCATCCTGTGCGTTGAGGGCGGTGAGGTAGGTGTCCACCGCTGCCTGTTCGGAACCGGCCCCGGTCTTGGGGGCCGGATCCCCGGTGCATGCGGTCGCCAGAACGCTGAGGAGGGCAGCGGCTGCGGCCAGTGCGAGCCTGCGTGTCGCTCGTGATCTCATGGTGTTCTCCTCACGTGCCGTGGCTCACGTACGGTGGGGGTACCACCATGCGTACGGGTTGGAGGCCAGCAGGGAGCTCAGCTTCCTGTTGTGTGTGCTGTTCGATCGGTACGTGAGGTAGCGCTCGCTTCCCCCCACGGCGGTGACGATCATCGTGTGGTCGACCACGTCGTCGCGGTTCCAGTCTGCCTGGAGGACGTCGGCCATGCCCAGGCTCCAGACGCTGCTCAGCATGTAGGTCCGGCCGGAGTGGCGGCTGGCGAACCACCACCAGTTCTCCGCGCCGGCCCAGGTGTAGCTCGTGGTCCAGGAGAAGCTTGCGTAGAACCACCTCCTGTTGTCCGCACGGGTCGTCGCGCTGCCGCTGGTGGTGTTCCAGCCCCCAGACCTCATGGCCTGGGAGATGAAGTTCGTGCAGTCACTGGAGTAGGTGCGGTAGCTGCCGTTGTGATTGCGCCAGTACCTGTCCGCGTAGTTGGCCATGGCGGTGTAGTTGTACGAGGCGGCCGCACTCATCGGCGCGGGCGCGTCTGCACCGGAAGCCTGCGGGGCCTTCGGCTCGGTCCCGGCGGACGGCCCGCCGATGGTCGAGGCGGGCGTACCGCCCTTGGGCGGTTCGGGCTGCGGAGGTTCCGGCGGGTTGGGGCCCTGCTCGCCGGGGTTCGGCTTGGTCGGCGGTTCCTCGAAGGGGATCGGGGCAGGCTCGGCGAACTGGGTGGTGGGTGCCGGCCCGTTCGGGTCGATCTTCGGCACATCCTTGTTGAGTAGCCATCTACCGGTGGCGGTGTCCCGGCTGTAGGTGAGGGTGTGCGGCAGGCTGTATTCCTCGTACTGCGGCTCGCCGGGTGCGGCTTCGGGGAAGTACAGCTTGGTGTCCTCGACGAGGTCCACGACGGCCCGATCGCCGTTGACGTAGACGTGGTCGGGGGTCACGGAGACCTCGGCCGCACGGTATCCCCCGTTCACGGCCTGCAGCAGAGCACCCCGCTCGGTGAGCGCGGCTTCCTCCTGCCGGGCGTCCGCGGCCATCGGTGCTGTCATCGCGACCGCGGCGCCCGCGGAACGGGCCGTGCTGGGCGAGGTGGTCACGAGGTCGGCACGGTTTTGCAGATAGTCACGCCCGGCATCGAGCAGCGCGGCGGTCTCGGGCTGGGGCCCGGGATCCGCCGCGGTCGCGGCGCTCTGCGGCACGGCCGCGGTCAGGCCGAGCACCAGCGATGTCACGGCCATCGGCCGGATGGTTCTCCACGTCCTGCCACGTCGGCCTACGGCCGGTATTAACCAGTTCATGCCAGTCCCCCCTGGGTTGGCTTCCTGTCGCCCGTGGCTCGGGCGCTCATTCCTAACAGCCCGACGACTCCCCTGACGAGCGCATTACCGGCTCAGGATGGCTCGATCGGGATCTGCTCTTCACCATGGAGCACTGCGACTACGCCCGTAGCCGTCATGCCCGCCCGCGGGCCGAAGCGGAGAACGCGCAGGGTGCCGCGTCCGACCGGAGCAAGGCCCGGTGGATGCGGCGCTGCAGCTGCTGCACACGGCGCGGCAGGCGGTCGAGAACGCCACGGAAGACAAGGCCGCGCGCAAGGTCCGCAGCGGTGAGGAAGCCCAGCGTCAGCAAGACGCCATCCGTCGAATTGGCCGCATCCTCAGCCAGGTGAAGGTTGAGGCCGAGATCAGCCCCGCCGACGGGTGCGACGTTGCCGTCCGCGCCACGGGCGCTTCCACTGTTCGCCGAGGTCAACGGTCGGCGTCGATGCCCTTCCAGCCGTGGCCGAGCCTGCGGCGTCTGCCCGCGATGACAGGGCAGCGGAGACCGGGCGGGTGTTCAGCGCATCAGTCACCTGCTGGGCGGCGCTCGGGGTGAGTCCGGGCAGTGACCTGCCCGGAGACGAGGACCGGGGTATGGCGGCTGCACGCCCGGCCGCCACTCAGCTCTGGAATTCAGTGTTCTGCACGCCGTAGAACGTGGGCTTCGGGGGCGGACCTTGGACTGCTCCAGCGTGTTGGCGACCTTGGCAGCCACGGTCTCGACCGAGATCAGAACGCGGGGCCCGTGGTCCGTCTCGAGCAACGCCTGAAGCACGCGTACGGGTTGACCTGCTCTCAAGGGTTCACCAGGCCGCACCAAGGAGCCTGGGTCCGCAAATGGGACGACACGATCTACCTGGGTGAGGGATTCTTTGTGCATGCAAGATCCCTCCAGCGACGACAAGACATCTGACGGCCTTCCGTTTGGCGAGACCGAGCTCAAAGATGAGGGCCACGCGGTTCTCGCTGTGGCAGTGCGGCCTACGCCGGAGTCGGTGGGGGCGCGGTTTGACCCACTGGCCGGGGTGCGGTCTGGCCTGAAGTCCCTGCAAGCTGCTCAGCTTGGTCCGCTGATGGCGCTCAAGTTTGATCCGCTTGCTGGGGTGCGGTCTGCGCTGGAGTCGGCTCGTGCGGTGCAGTTCGAATACGACCCGCTTGCTGGGGTGCGTTCTGTCCTGCAGTCGGTAGGGGCGACGCCCCTTGCCCCGTTGGCCGTGTTGAGTTCGATCAGGTTTGACCCGCTTGCCGGCGTGCGGTCTGCGCTGGAGTCCGTAGCAGCCGCGCAGCTCGACCCACTTGCCGGGGTCTTGGGCAACATCGCCAGGCAGGCACTCGGGTCATACCCGCTTGCGCTCCTCGAAGAGATTGTCCGCCGGCGCAGCCTGTGGTTGCCGGAAAACCTCCGCCATCTCACGCCGGCTATGTGGCCCCTGTTGTTCCGTGTGAGCGTCAAGGACGGTGTCTGCCTCACCTGGGCTCCCCGGAGCAGCATTGTGAACGAGCTTCTGCACATCCAGACATCGCGGGAACGTCATCAGCTGCTTCTTGATCGACGGCAGGAAGTCGTCGCGGATGTTCTGGAGAGCTTGGAAGAGGTAGTCCATCCCGAGCTCCAGACCTATGCCGCTCTGACCGCACAAGCTGCTGCCTGCATTGAGATGGGACAGGAGGCAGCTGCTCAAGCGCTGCTTGGCAACATCCTGGATTCAGTCCTGCGAGCACAAGGCCCCGGCTGGTTCGAGGACCAATTCGGTTCTTCTGGAGACACGAATCACAAGCTTGTGCACAGCAGCCTTGCGCGGCGTGACGGCCAGGTCATTGCGAGTGGATCCACGAGGCTCGGGCCCTACCTGCTGGTTGCCTCGCTGAAGCACGCCTTCGATGGCCGGGCTCAACAGGCGACGTTCAACAGAAACCTCCCTGTCCATAAGGTGCGTGAAGATACATATCGTCCGGAGTTTGCAGTGACGACGCTCTTGGTTGTCCAGGGCCTCCTCAGGCAGATAGATGGCTACCTGTGTACGGAACCCGCCCTGGTAGCTGGCAAGAGCACTGACGACGGAACCCAGTGGGCAGCCGTGTTGAATGAAGCTCTGACTGTCTTTGGCGCTCTGAACCGAGCTGCTGCCCTAGACGACTTTCGTGGATCTGTGGAGGCGGCAGATCCCGACGAGTACAGAGACAAGCGGGTCCTGGTGATTCAGGCGCTGAACAGCTTCCGAAGCAAGTTGCCCCCCGTCTATGGCCCGGCTCCGAAGTGCGAAGGCTGCAACAGGCCGTCAGTGCCAGGCACTGCTGAAGCGCGGTGCGGGAAGCCCGGCACCTTCTGGTGGTGCGCGTCCTGCTCCGTCCGGCTGGGTGATCGCAGACCTCTGTAGAGCAGAGCTCGTGCTAGGTGGTTGGCGACACCCCAGGTGCGAGCCGGAGAGCGATGACATTCGCGTTCGGCCCGGGGTCGCTTCCCGCCCGGCGGGCACCTGAGAAGAAAGTTCGGCCCTCGCTCCCGTCTGGCGGGACGTCCCGCTGATCGGCCTTTCCTTGCAGGTCAGAGCCGTGTGGCGTGGTCTCCATGACAGCAGATATCAGGGTCATCCGGGCCGGTCAGATGTACCGCTACTACCTGCGCCAGACCGTCGTCGGCGACGGCCGCCGCCCGGCTCGCATGCCGCTGCGCGAGGCCCAGGAGCAAGCCGGTGTCCCGGCCGGGCGATGGATGGGCCGCGGCCTGGCCGCGCTCGGAATCGCGCCGGGTGAGGAGGTCACCGAGGCGCAGCTGCGGAACCTGTTCGGCGAGCGGGGCCGGCACCCGTACGCGGACCGGATCGAGGCTGGCCTGCTCGCCAAGGGCGCCTCCCCGGAGAAGGCGTTCAAGGCCGGCGCCCTCGGACGCCAGGTGATGGTGACCGGTGTCGACGTCGCCCTGGCGGCCGTCGACGTCGCCGCGACCGTGTTCGTGATGCAAGCACGGTCTCGCCGAGAACGGCGGCACCACCCGGGCGGGGGAGTCGCTGCGGAACCTGACCACCAAGGGCCTGGAGGCCGCCTCCTACGAGCTCGGGCGCCCCATGTCGGAGATGGGCTCCACCGCGCGCGGCGCGGGCTCCAGCGGGACCACCCACCCGATGGCCGTCAACGAGACCGTCATCGCGATGCTCCGCCCCAAACCCGACCTCCGGCTGCTCACTGCGGAGCCAGCCGAAGCCAAGGCTGCCGCGCAGGCCGCCGTCGACGCCCCGGCCGGTATCGGCACGATCGCCTCCTACGCGACCGAGGTCCCGCTGCCCGCCACCGGTACGTGGGGTGCGCCGGGCAAGGGCGGCGCCCAGGCCGACATCGTGCTCACCGCCCCGCAGAACCAGATCCCGCTGTTGTTCATCGAGGTCGACAACTGCCACGAGACCGCCGAGGAGATCGCGGCAAAGCTGTTGAAGTACTCCAGGTTCTTCAAACGAACGATCAAGGACACCGACGGCAAGGACAAGCCGATGTGGCGCACCCGCTGGATGGCCCGCGTCGCGGAGCGAGGGGAGGCACCGCACCCGCCCGTGCTGATCATCTTCAACCACATCGGAGCCCGCGACCCCAACCGCACCATCCCACGGCTACAGGAACTGACCCGGCCGCTGTGGGCGGGCGAGCCAGCCGACGGGTTCACCAGCTACGACAGGAAGATCCCGATCATCGCGACCGGCCTGCGCAACCTGCGCGCCCACGGCCCGAGCGGACCGGTCTTCCTTCGCTTCGGCCGCACCCACATGCAGCCACTGCGCGAAGCGATCGGCAACCCCCGCCGGGACGCCGTCCTCGCCCGCCGAGCAGAGCGGGTGGAGGCGCAACAGGCGGAGTACCAGGAGCAGCTGCGCCGTGCAGCGGAGCAGAAGAGGGCCGAGCGCGAGGCTGCCCGCCCTGCCTGCGCCGGCTGCGGGACGAAGTTCGACAACGACCGATGGGAGAACACCCAGCTGTCCCCGGAGCCTGGCCACCGGTGGCACCCGACGCTGTGCGAGCCGTGCGAGGACAAGACGGTCGCGGCAGCGGATCAGGCTGAGCGCGACCGCCTGGAGCAGGAGGCCGCCTCGACTGCGGAGAAGGCCCGCGGCTGGCGTTCCCGCTTTCGTCCCGGGCAAGCCCCCTGATACCTGGGCAAGCCTCCCGCCGACGGCGCGGGCAAGCCTAGGCGACCCTGGGCAAGCCTCCGCTGTCGGTGGCGGCTGGGACACATGGACAGGGATGCGGAGTTGCTGCGCGGGGGTCTCTACGGCATGTATGACGACGACCCGAACGGCCTGCGGCCTGGCTGGTACTACGCCGCGCTCGTCGGTGGTCTGCTGGACGGGCTGCTGCTCACGTCACCAGCTGGACGGTGGAGAAGATCCAGAATACTGGTGCGGCCGCGGGCACAAGGCTGCCTCCCGCTGCTCCTCTTCGTCGCTGGTCGCGGTCAGGATCTGGTGGAGCCCGAAGGGAACAGCGGCCTGTCGCTTCGCGGCTGGCCATGGGGAGGGCGGGCGGAGCGGAGGGCCGACCGGGACCTTGAGCCGGCAATGGACGTCGCCGCGGTGGAGCAGACCAGCCGGACGCTGGAGGCCGCAGCCGCCGAGATGGCCGCCCGGCTCCAGGCCGGCATCCGGGAACGAGCCGCCGCCCGCCGCAGCTCACCCAAGCCCGCGACGGCAACGGCCCCGCCGCCGAGCGCCCAGCAGCCTGTCCAGCCCGCTCCGGTCCGGACCACACCCATCGGAGGAATCGCATGACCACCACGCCGCCCGCGGACCCGAGCATCGAAGCCGTCGCAGCCCGGCTGAAGGCAGCTTCCCAGGAACGCGCCGAGGCGTACGCGGCGCCGACGGACTGGCAGCCGATCTGGAAGCGGCCCCGGAAGCCGAAGACGATCAAGGCGAAGAAGGCGGAGCTGGCCAAGCAGCGCAAGCGGCACCACCGACCTCGACTGATCGTCCCGCGCCGCCGACATGGCCCTGTCCGGTTCAGCCGACACCATCCCCCTCACCTGCAGAACACCCGGTTCACCAGGCACAGCACGGAAGAGGAACACCGCACCATGACGAACACGACCGCACTCCCGAGGATGCTGCGCTTCACCGACCCTGGCCTGCGCGAGCAGCTGGAGGCACTGCCCGCCTCTGCGGCGCTCATCGGCATCGGCACCAACGGCACGGCGATCGCCGTCGACCTCGACGACGCGCCGCACGTCCTGGTCTGCACCGGCACGCGGGGTATCGCATGCGTGCCGCGTGCACGGGTGCTCGTGTGCCCGTGCACGCGAGTCGGGGCCAAGCGGGAGGTGTGGCCCCTCGGTGTCAGGTGGCTGTCCGGAAGAGGGTGCGTGCCATCTCCAGGACATCGGGTTCGGTGAGGCCTGCTTGTCTCGCGAGGTGCGCGAAGTGTCGGCATGCGTCCACCACGCGTGCCTGTGTGGGGGAGGTCGACGTGACGACTGCGCCTCGTCCTGGTCTGAGGTCGATGAGGTGTTCTTCCTTGAGGATCTGGTATCCGCGCAGCACGGTGTGGACGTTGATGTCGAGGGTTCGTGCGAGAGAGCGGGCTGAGGGGAGGCGTTCCCCCCGGTGCAGTGTGCCCTGGCCTAGAGCTCTGCGTACCGCGGCGGCGATCTGTTCCGCGAGGCTGACGGGCGACGAGTGATCGATTTCGACCAGCATGTCAGCGGTCCTTGGGGCTCTGTTCGCGAAGCCTGTTGACGAGCTTCGCGGCTGTCTCAGCGTCGTCGATGGTGATGACGAACGTGGTCTGGTTGCTCAGGCCGAGCCACAGGGCGTCGCCTTCGCGGAGCGAGATCGCGCTGAGGCCGGGATTCCAGCGGTAGCCCCAGCCTCCGATTTCGAGGGGGCGTGTCCAGCGGGACGAAGCTTCCGTGATGCGGGGGAGAGGGAAGTGCCGTCGGAGAAGCGGGAGGCAGACTGATGCTGCCGTGACTCCGCGCTCGGAAACGGTGACCCTGACCGCCGACGTGATCAGGAAAGCCGCGGAGAACAGCAAAAGCGACAGTTCCCAGAGCCGGTGTGAGGGATCTACCGCTGCGGCGACCAGGAAGGCGGCGGCCGAGACCAGCCCGGTGGCGAGCATCCACCCGCTGACGAGGGAACGCTGCCACACCAGGACCGGGCCCGTTTCCCCTTGCCGGCTCATGCTCGCTTCCGTGACACGAGCCATCCGCCCACCGCCACAGCGAGTCCCACCGCGACGGCTGTGACGACCTGTTGGCTGGACAGCCGTACCTCCTGGCCTTCAGAGCCGGTGCTGACCCACATGGCCAGCATGAACAGGCACGCGGTTGCGGATGCCAGGCCCCAGGCGAAGACGCCCAGCGCCCGCACGGTGGTGATGGCGGCCTTGGCGGATATGAGGGCGGCACCGATGCCGGCGGCCTCGATCAAGAAGACCACCATGTACTGGCCAAGTGCGGCGGCGGGGGAGCTGAATCCGTTGGCATCGCCGTCAAGAGTGAAGTGGGTGGCGACCCTTCCCGTGAAGGAGCTCCTGAACAGGAGAAACGCGACTGCTGTAGCCACGGCTCCCACGATGAAGGGTGCCGCCAGTGTGAGGGCGCGCTGGGTCGGGGCTAAGGGCGTCTTGTTATCGGCTGTCATCTGAGGTCTGTCCCTTTCATGTCGGGCACGCCCGAAACTTGCATGGTTCGTAATAGAACAAGATCAACACTTGCAACGGCCACCTACCCGAGGTGACGCACTGCCATGCAGGCCTCCCCGAGGAAGGCCGGATCTGTTCGATCAAGTCGGAATTCGATACGACTTTCGAATTTACGACTGTACTGTCCACTCATCCCACCTCATTTATTGCATAACGCCACAAGTGGGGTCTAGCGAGAGGAAGTTACCCATGCATCGTCGCGCGAGCGTCGCCATCGCCGTGGCATCCGTACTGGGCTTAAGCGGCGTCGCCGCACAGGGTGCGATGGCCACGACCAAGACCTTCGCCCCCCGCGCGGCCGCGGCGGCAACCCCGCAGGCCGCGCAGGACGGACGGGCGCTCTTCGAAGGGCTTGCCTTCGCGCAGGGCCCGGTGGCCGAGGATCTCGGTGAGTCCGGCAAGTTCGCAGACCTGGCCGCCCTGCGCCAGAACAACAGCACCCCGGAGCAGAGGCAAGCGGCCTCAGCTCTCCTGGACAAGGTGCAGGCCAACCAGCCGCAGTTCTTCGGAACCTTCGCCGGCAAGCTCCGCTCCGGAGACCCGCGCAAGGTCCAGGACGGCATCAAGGAAGCGGCCGGCGTCCTCAAGTCGCTGGCCGATCAGGCACCGCCCGTCAAGCCTGGTGACACCGGCACGGGCACCGGACAGTGCGCCACCGTCGTCCTCGCCGTGAACGTACTGGTCGCCGTCAATCTCGGCGGCGCCGTCAACGTGTCGGTCGCCGTCAACATCCAGGCCGCTGCCAATGTGGCGAACGCAGTCAACTTCTGGTGGTCGCCGCCCAGCGGTTCCGGCTCCCTGAGCGCGGACGAGCAGATCGCCGAACTCACCCAGGTCCTGGCCGCCTGACGCACGGCACCCAGGTGGGGCTGCCGCCAGGGCCTTGGCGGCAGCCCCACCCCCGTCCTCAGGACTCTCCCTCTCACCAGCACGCGCCGACCGCCTACCGACTCGGGGACCACATCCATCCATGCGTATCAACAACAGGATCCAGGTCGGCTCCGCGAGGCCGGAACACCTAATCGCGGTGCCCCGTCCCTGGATCGCGGCGATCGCCGTCCTCTGGACGCTGGTGAGCCTCTACATCGCTCAGAGCTTCCTGCCCCACAACGTGCTGCCCCTTCCCGCACAGGCCGACGCACGCAAAGCGGCAGCGGTCGTAGCACCACAAGGATGGGCCTTCTTCACCAAGTCGGCCAAAGATCCCCAGTACGCCCCGTACCGGTTGATCGACGGTGGCTGGAAAAGCGTCGCACTGACTCCGCATTCCAGACCGTCGAATCTCTTCGGCTTCGACCGCGCTCCCCGCTCCCAAGGCATCGAGATAGCGCTGTTGCTGCACCAGGAAGACATCAAGTGGAGCGCTTGCGAGAGTTCCGCCCCTGTGGCCGACTGCCTGGCGCGAAGTACTCCTGAGGCGGTTAACACGGTGACCAACCCGTCCCCGTCTCCCAGTCTCTGCGGCCGTGCCGCAGTCGCTGAGCTGCGGCCCGTCCCCTGGGCCTGGCGCCATCTGGCACCCGAACGCCACACACCACAACGAGTCGCGGTATGGGAGGTGCGCTGCCCGTGAACCAGTACATCCCGCGGCCGTGGACCAATCTGTACGGACTCGCCCGTACCCTCGTCGCCCTGAGCACCGCAGCGACCTTAGCCGCGTCAAGCGTAGAGACCCTCTTCAGGCCGGTAGCCACCATCGGCGACTATCCCCTCTGCCGCTCCACCACCGCGGCCAGCCTCTTCTGCCTGTCACCTGACAGCTACACGCACCTGACATGGCTGAAGTGGATCTGTGTAGCCGTGCTCGCCGTCATCGCCTCCGGATGGCGGCCGCGGTTCACCGCTCTCCCGCACGCCTACATCAACTACAGCGTCTTCTCCGGAATCTCCATCGTCGACGGCGGCGACCAAATCGCCCTGATCCTGTCCGTCCTTCTGCTTCTGCCGGCGCTCGGAGACACACGCCGATGGCACTGGCAGGCTCCACGCTCCCCGGAAACCGACACACGTACCACCCACGCCCTCGCCCTTATAGGGATCAGCGGACTGGTGATGGTGCGTTTGCAGATGGTCGTCGTCTACCTGCAGGCCGCCGTCGCCAAGCTCCCCCACGCGGAATGGCAGGACGGTACGGCGATGTGGTACTGGGGAAGCCACCTCGACTTCGGCCCCGCCCCATGGCTGGACACCTTCACCGCTCTCATCCTCGCCAGCCCGCTGGGCGTTGCCCTCATGACCTGGGTTCCAGTGGCGATCGAAGGCGCGCTGGTCGTCGCCGCACTTCTTCCGTGGAAGATACGCCGATGGGCCATGTACGCAGGCATCACCTTCCACCTCTGCATCGCCCTGATGATGGGACTGTGGAGCTTCGCCCTGGCTATGACAGCGGGCATTCTCATCCTCTGCCTGCCTCTGGGGTCTGCCATCCATGCGCGGACCATCAGCAAAGACGCCCCTCCCCTGGACCGGACTCCCGAACCCGAGCCACTTGCACCACCGGTTCCCCAGCACTGATCCGCCACGACGTGCCCGCCATCAGCCTCCGGCGGCAGGTGGTCTCCTTCCGCGCCGCCGAGGGCCGGGCACTCGAAGCTGCGGTGGCCCGGCGATCCGGTGAACCAGACGGGGACGGCGACGAACGAGGAGCTGCGGCTTTGCCCCCGGCAGCCGACTCTAGTGTGGCTCCTCGGACGAGAAGCCGGCGGCAGAGCCTCGGTCGTCGGCTGCGCCGGTAGGCCTATCGCGCGGGCACACGGGCGCCCTGGGCACGGATTCGCAGGACCGTCCGTGATCGGTAACCGGCGCGCCCCGGTACCCGGGCGGCGCAGAAACCGGTGGCGTGTCCGGTCGTTGAAGGACGCGGGACGGACACCGCCCTGGGGCCGGCTCCACCGTTCCCCCGGGTCTACCCGGGGCGGGCCCAAGTCCTGACACCTGACACGCTCCGCCTCCTTCCGCATGGGCCGCGGGGCGCACGGGGCGGCGTCAGCGTCAGGTGTCAGGACCACCAGCGTGGGCGCGAGGCGATCGACGCCGGCGGGGGCGCTGGTCCGTGGTGGGGGAACCTGACGGGGCAACTGCGGGGGAATCTCGGGGGGAGGCTGACGGGGAACCTGAGGGGGAACCGTGGGGCGGACTCACCATGCATCGTGGCTGCTGGGGCCGGGTCCTGGGTCTGGTGAGCCGCCGGACTTACCTACCTGGAGCCGGTGTGGATGTGGCTGAATTTTCGGGTGGCTGGTGGAGGTGTGATCGCTAGCGTGGCGTGATCACGAGTTCCGGGAGGCACAATGCGCCAGCGAGTCGGGTTAGGGGTTGGGGTGGTGGCGGTCATCCTGACGGGTTGCGCCGGTGGCGCCTCGGACGGGAAGCCGGCCGGCCCGCCGGCGTCTGCGGCTGCCCCGGTGTCGGTGGATCCGCAGGCGGCCGAGAAAGCCGCGGTGTTGGCCGCGTACGCGGGCATGGGCGCCGCCGAGGTCCGCACGTACACGTCCGGGACGTTGGACCCGGAGGTGGAGCGCTACGCGACGGACAAGGCGTTGGCGGACATCAAGGCGACGCTGTTCTGGTACCAGCAGCGCGGCACCCGCATGAAGGGTCAGCCGGCCCACGCGGCGGCGGTCGAGTCGCTCGATGCCACCGGCGACCCGCGCCGCGCGGTCGTCACCGACTGCGTGGACTCCACCGACTACGACAAGGTCGACAAGGACGGCAACCCGACCGGTGCGGCCCCGGCCGGGCCACGCCGTCACGTGGTGACCTCCCGCCTGCAGCGCACCGGTTCGGGCCCATGGCTCGTGTGGAGCTCCACGATCGAGCGGGACCGCACGTGCTGACCCGACGGCTGACGGCGGCGGCCGCGGCCGCCGCGACGCTGCTCGGGGCGGTCGTGACGGGCACGGCGGTGGCGGACGACCCGGGCGGCGGCGTGGTCTGCCCGCCACGGGACCTGGACTGCGACGTCACAGCTCACGACCCGGGCAAGCCACCCGTGGGCAAGCCTGGCGGGCAACCGGGCAAGCCCCCCTCGGAGGGGGGCTTGCCCACCTGTGCGATCGACGGCGAGGAGGTGCCCTGCTCCACCCCCGAGATGGGGACGTTCAACTCGGCGGACTCCTGCTACTGGAAGCCGACCGACGGCCCGGCCGGAGGCCTTCCGCCCGGCTTCGACACCGGCGCCCCGCCCGGCTGGAAGCCCGGCGACCCGGGCGGCCGGCTCTACCAGGTGACCTGCCCGCGCGGCGGGGACGTGCGGGGCGGGATCCGCTGGTCGGCGACCGGCCCGGCCGGCGGCGGCGTCGACGTCCAGGCCCTCGCGCAGCAGGCTGTCGAGCGGCTGCGCCTCGAGGGACCGGACATCGGCATCGTGCCCAAGCCCGAGGGCAAGGGCCTGGTCGGGCTGCCGGTGTGGATGTGGAACAAGCCCGGTCCGACCCGCACCGGCCCGGCGACCGCCTCGGCGTCGGCGGGCTCGGTCACGGTCACCGCGACCGCCACGGTCCGCACGGTGGTGTGGTCGATGGGCGACGGCGCCACCATCACCTGCACCGGACCGGGCACCCCGTACACCCCGGACCGGGGCAAGGAGATGTCCCCGACCTGCGGGCACAAGTACACGCGCACCAGCGACGGCTCGCCGGGCGGCCGCTACCCGGTCACCGCGACGACCACGTGGGACGTGGCGTGGGAGGGAGCGGGGCAGACCGGCACGATCACCACCACCCGCCAGAGCGCCATCAGCCTGGCCATCGGTGAGCTCCAGGTCCTCGTCAGAAGCCGTTGTTCTATCGGTCTTGAGTGCGGTGTGATCGAAAGCGACTGCCGGATCGGATGAATTTGCTCCTGTCCGTGCATGAGGACAGGGCCTCTCGTGCAGTTCGGGTTCTTGAGACACCGAGCAAGACGAACCGCTCCCGGAGCAACTCCGCGTCGCGCAGCTCGGCAAGAACCGGGTCGGTTTCCTGACGCAGCACCTCAACGCGCCTCCGGCACCCCCTCCCGCTCCTCCAGCAAACCGACCGTCCCCATATCGAGGTGCGCGATGTCCGGTCGCAGGCGCACAATGCGAGTCCAGCCCCAGGGCGCGGTCCCACGGGTGGAAGCGACGTGCGGCGCTGACGACAACCGCAGCGCGCCCAGAGGAGCTCCGACGCATGTCATGCAGCGAAGACGCCGCCGTCAGAACAGTCCCGCCGGCCACGAAAACGGGGCGCGACCTGATACGAGCCCCGTGAAGCTCCACTCCTACGTCCTCTGCAAGTACGACGAGGCCAGACGCCGGGGCGACATCGACGACTGGACCGACCATTCCGACATCGGCGCGTCCTTCGACGGACGCATCCTGACGGCTGAGGAGTATCAACGGACCGAGGACCGTTACATCGCGGCTGCCGACATCCTCGCGAGAGCGGCCGGCGCCTCGCACTTCACCCTGCGGAACGTCTTCCTGCACAGCCCTCCGCCGGCCTGGCTCGGAGAGGTGTACGAGGGCCGAATCGTCGACAAGACCTCAGCCCTGCGGATGCTCAGAGGGCACATGTCCGGAGACACTCCCGCTGCCTGGTTCGACAGCGAGAAGATGTGCATGATGATGGGCTTCGACTTCTACATGCACGTACAGATCCCTGAGCGAGCCCTCGCGTCTCTCGATGAGATCGACGAGATGGGCCTTTTCGTCTTGGGAGACCAGGAGCAGGACGAAGACGAAGACGAGGAAGTGCACGTCTCTCGGCACGCCGATGACACCTTCTGGACTGAGGTGGCCGGGGGGTTGGCCGTCAGGTCGTCCGCACAGCAGCAGGAAGCCCGGACGCTTGTCGTGGAGCGCTGGGCCGGCGGAAGACTCGGTCACCGGTTGTGGCTCGTGGCAGCCGACGACCTCTCTTCGGTGGCCGCATCGGTGAAACGTCAGGCGCTGATCTCCGCCTTCATCGATCTGGAGATCCACGCGACCTCTCGGGGCGAGGTCGCGCGTGCCGTGGAGGCCGCGCGACGGGCCCAATCGGACGATGACGGAGCAGACGTGGTGATCTTCCCACTGGCCAGCGACAGAGAACTCCGCACCGTCACCGTGGAATGGGATGCCCCCTTGCCGGACGACGGTGACCTACCCCCAGGACAGGAGTTCGGGGTATTCCCGTGGCCGGCAGAGGACGCGGTGCGCCTGGAGGCGGTCGTGCCGGGAGACGACGGTTATGTCACCGCCCGTTGGGTGGCCTCTTCGACGTCGTGAGGCCGCCCGCGGGACCTTCAGGGCTCATCGCGGCTCCGGACCGACTTCGCTTCAGGGGTAGTTGCCGTATCGATCGTGGCGGTTGCTGATCGAACGGCAGTCCCGTTCGGGTGGTCGCGGTGCGACAGCCGCATAAAGGCAGGGCCTCCGGTGCAGCTCCTGGGTGTTGAAGCCGGAGAAGCACCAGGGAGGCCCTGTTGTCGCAGTTCAACGCCTTCGTGCGGGCCGGGTCCAGTCCGCTCACCCCGTCGTGTGACTGTCTCGCGCACCGGTTCGGGAACGCCGCGGACAACGGGACGCGTGAGCGGCGCTACCCCACCGACATGACGGACGCGCAGTGGGCCGTGGTCCGTCCACTGCTGCCGGTGCCGGGCTGGCTCGAGGGCCGTGGCGGGCAGCCGGAGGCGTACTGTCACCGGGCAATGTTGGACGCGGTCCACTACCTGGTCGACAACGGAACCAAATGGCGGGCCATGCCGGCCGACTTCCCGCCATGGGACCGGGTCTACGCCTTCTTCCGACGCTGGCGCGAACACGGTCTGATCGTCGAGTTCTACGACCGGCTGCGGGGGAAGGTCCGCGAGAAGGCGGGCCGGGACCCGGAGCCGACCGCGGGAGTGATCGACTCCCAGTCGGTGAAGGCGGACGCCGTCGTCGGCGCGGACAGCCGCGGATTCGACGGCGGCAAGCTGATCAACGGGAGCAAACGGCACGCGGTGGTGGACACGCTCGGCCTGCTGCTGGGCGTGATGGTCACCGCCGCGGACACCGGCGACCGCACTGCCGCCCGGGTACTTCTCGAGCAGGTCACCAACGCGCATCACCGGCTGGAGCTGATCTGGGCCGACGGCGGATACACCGGCAGCCTCATCGAGCACTGCCTCGCCACGCTCGCGCTGGTCCTGGCAATCGTGAAACGCAGCGACGACATGCGCGGCTTCGTCGTACTGCCCAAGAGATGGATCGTCGAGCGGTTCTTCGCCCACCTGATGCGATCCCGCCGCCTCGCGCGCGACTTCGAACGCCGCACCGCCAGCGCCGAGGCGATGGTCTACTGGTCGATGACCCTGCTCATGACCCGCCGCCTGACCCGGACTCGCTCTGCAGCAGCGTGAACCGCCCCGACACCGGCTCGGCCAGCCACCCCCGGGCCACCAGCCGCTTCGCCTTCGACCGCAGCGTCTCCACCTTCGCCGGCACCGGGTCAATGCCGAACGCGACGGCCATCTCCTGGCAGGTCAACGGTCCCTGGCCGAGACCTTGCGGGTCGGACAGGACCCGAAGGATGCGCTGGTAGTCCACCGACAGTACCGACCAGGCCAGCCCCGCGCGCCACACCGGCACCACCGACTTCGGCTTCGCCGGCTCGGGCTGCGGACCAGTTTCCCGCAGGCCCCCGGTGGAATCCGGGGCGGCATCTCCAGCACCGCCCAGGGCCAGGACCTCGCCGACCCGCGAGCGGGCAATGACCCACTCGCTCCAGTCCTGCTCGGCCACCACCAGCTCGGCCTGGACGCGATCGGCCTCCTCCCGCAACTCCTCCACACGACGACGAGCAGCGAGCTCCCGCTCTTTCAGCAACCCAGAAACAGACGGCATCCGCGACCTCCCGGAGAACAACAACCCGACGAGACGCAACTCCCACCGAATCACCGCTCCTACTCCTGACCAGCGGAAACACCGCAGCCACCACCGGAAAGAAACAGCCACTTAGCTCCCGCCCGTGCTCGCGGTATCTGCCTGGTCACAGCTGGTGAAGCACGGCGAGGAGCTCAGGCAAGACCGTCGCTGAGGGGCAAGGCGGCGCCCGAGTCCAGCGGAACGGTTTGGCGCGGTAGCGGTAGCGGAAGAGGCTGGCGTTACCTGCGTTACCTGCGTTACCTGCCCGCCTGTCCTCTACTGGGAGTAGAGTCGATGGATGGCAGACGAGACGAGCATCAAGGTGAGTGCGGCGACCCGTGACCGGCTGGCCGCGCTGGCGATCGAGCAGGGCACGACGATCCGGCAGCTGGTCGAGGAGCTCGCCGAGGGCCGGCCGACCCAGGCCGAGTACGCGGAGCGTGCCGAGCAGGCTCGTGCCGAGCTTGCCTCGGTGCTGGGCACCGTACCGAGCGAGGAGGCCGAGGCGAAGGCTCGCGGCCTCCTGGAGCGCCTGGGCGCCCGGCAGGACTCGGCGGCCGCGTAGTGGGGCCGATCGCCGTCGTCCTGGACCACACGACGGCTACCGCGCTCCATGATCCCAAGGACCCGTACAACGACGCCGTGGCCGCGTTCTACGTGCAGGCCTCCGGTGGCCTGGGCACGCTCTACGCGCCTGTGCTCTCCCTGACGGCCGGCGACACCGGGCGGCCTGGCCTGCTCGCCTACATCAACGGGCTGCGGTTCATCGAGATCGAGCCCTTCGACACGGCCGCCGCCCTGTCCGTCACCGAGCTCCTGCACGCCGGGCACCCTTGGGCGACTGTCCACGCCATCCACGCGGCCCGCCCCTCGGCAGACTTCCCCGCCGGCCGCTACCTGCTCACCCTGGAACCCGATCTGTACGACGGCACCGGCGTCCAGGCGGTCCATCCGGACCACTAAAATCATCTCTGGTCTGCAGGGGCCTGGAGGGCGCATCGGTGTGGCCTTCGAGGCGAGCAGGGGGTATAGCAGCAGGCGCCGGATGAGCGCTCCGGCGAGGAGGGCCGCCCATTCGCCGGTCAGGTACGCGGCGCGGAGAACGGCGATCACTGCGGGGGCCCGCATCGTACCAGCCCGGTTGCGGGCGCAGCGCCCCCGGGGACCATGCTCGCTGCTGGCCGCCCCCGCACCCATCTTCTGGAGGACCTCGTGACACGCACCCCGAAGCAGCCTGTCTGGTACATGGCCACCCCGGCCAACGGCATCATCGAGCGCCTTGCGAGCTGACGGTCTTGCCGTGCGCGTCGCCGGCCGCCGCTTCGCCCTCCACACGCAGCCGGACGTCAAGCCCCGCCGCGGCCGCCCGGTCCACCAGGCCCTCAAGTTCGGTGAGCCCAGCGCCGGGCTCGGGCCCCGGAGCCAGATCCGACGGCTCGCGCAGGACACCGATCACCTCGCCGAGCCGGTCGACGGCGGCTCCCGCCCTGGCGCGGATGTCCCGGGCGGTGGCCCGGTGGTCCTCAGACAGACCAGGGGCCAGCTTCAGTGCCCCCGCAGACAGGGCGATGAGGCTGAGGTCGTGGCCTAGGAGGTCATGCATGTCCTGCGCTATCCGGGTCCGCTCGCGCAATCGGGCCTGTTCGGCGACCAGATGCTGTTCCCGCTCCAACCGCGCGGCCCGCTCCCATCCGGCCCGGACCAGTTCGCGGTACTGGCGCAGGAACCGGCCCGCGAACCACGGCAGCATCGCCGCCACGAGCAGCAACCCCACGAACTGGCTCGCCCAGCCCAGCCACGTCGGCACCAGCAGCACAGCCACCACGGCGGCCGCGAGCACTCTCCGACCAAGGCCGCCCCCGTGCTCCGGTTCCGTCCCGGCTGCCCGCCCGCGAGGAAGGCGCAGACCGCCGCGGGTACGCCCCACCACAGAGTGGCGACACCTGTGCCAACGGCCGCCACCGCCCCGATGAAGAGGCCTGCGGACAGTACCGGTGCTGGCACCCGGGCGATGATCACTGTTCTCACGGACGCGACCCTACGGAACTCCGCCGCCCCGAGACACTGCCGAAAGTCCACTACCGCAGGCCCGGGATCTAATGGCCCTTGCCGAGCAGGCCGGATCAAGGACTGCACGCGGACCCCTGAAGGGCCCTCAACTCAAGAACATCGACCGCCTTGCGGCGGCGCGCCGGTACCGTGCTCCGCCGCGCGATCCGCCCAGGGCTTCCCCACCGCCGGCGACGGGCAGGCAGGATGGGTCTGGTCCGGCGTCGCCTGTTGTGGCCTTCGGCCGCGGCACGCGACGGGTACATGGCCGAGGCTGTAGGGAGCATCCTCGAAGACCCGTCCGCCAAGATCGCCCAGTCCGATGAGGTGAAGGGCTCGATGTGGCTGAAGTGCCTCCCATCGGCTGGTGTCGAACTGAACTCCCAACGGGCGATGCACAGCCGCGTCTGGTCGGGCAGGGGCCCGTAGCCGCCGGATGGGTTGCATCCACCGCGCTGTGAGTGGGGAATGGAGAAGACGAGCTGCCGGTCGGGCAGCAGGTGCTGCGGGGCCTGACGGAAACCCTATCGCCGTAGGCCAAGGGCATTGCGCCGAGGCCCCCGGGAACGGCCTGCCGCTGGTTCAGGAAGGCCGCTGTATGTGGGTGCGGGTCAGAGGGCGGCTTCGCTCACGCCGGGAGCCGACCCTTCCTACGGACAGTCTGAGCAGCTCGTTGGCCTACCGTCGCCTGCGCCATTCGCAGGTCTCCGTACGAGCAAGTGGCCGCCTCCCCGCAGAGGGGGGACGGCCGCTGCTGCTGTCAACCGGGCCGATCGGTCACATGGCCGGCCGGGGATCCGGCACCGGCAGGGGTGCCGTCGCCAGCGCAGCCACGGTCCACCGCTGGGCGTCACTGCGGTTGCAGCTCCAGAGCCAGAGCTGGGTTCCGCTCTCGGTTCGGGCCCCGTTCAGGTCGAGGCAGCGTCCCGCGACGGGGTTGAAGATGCTGCCGTCCGCTCGGGGATGGAACTGCTGGGCGGGGTTGCCCTTGCAGGTGACGAGCTGGATGAGGGTCCCGTCGGTGGTTCCGGCGTTGAGGGCGTCGAGGCACTTGCCCTGTACCCGGATGGAGCCGTCGCCGCGCACTTCGAACGTCTGCGGGCCGCTGCCGTTGCAGTCCCAGAGCTGGATCTTGTTGCCGTCGGCCGTGCCTCCTTGGTCGTTGTCGATGCACTTGCCACCCACGACGGTCAGCGAGATGGGGCTGGCGGCTCCCGGGGCGACGGGGGCAGCTGCGTACGGGTAGACGGCGAGGTTGCTGACGCCGCCGGTGAAGCCGCCGAAGGTGTCGGGCTGCCCGTTGACCTTGTACCGGCCGAGGACGAGCGGTCCGACCGGGGCCGGGCTGTCGGCGGCCCGGTGGTGTCCGCTGGCTGCGAGGATCCCGTTGACGTACAGGCTCATCCGGCCCGTGTCGGCGTCGTAGACGGCGGTCAGCCGGGTCCACTCGCCCTTGGTGACGCGTGCGGCGGAGTTGCCGCCGGGGGAGGTCCAGTCGTACTCCCAGCCAGCGGTGTCGCCCTTGGCCAGGGCGAAGCTCCAGGTGCCGTTGGGATCGGCGTAGAGGGTGAACGCGCTGCTGGTCGTGCCGTCCTGGCTGAGGACGAGGCCGCCGGCGCTGTCGACCTTGGCCATCGTGGAGATGGTGAAGCTCTTGCGCGTGTCGATGACCTTGTCGGTCCCGGTGCCGGCGGTGATGGTCGAGTCGGCGCCGCTGAAGGCGGCGTAGGGGGTGGTGCGGCCGTCGACGGTGCCGGTGGGCCAGGTGATGCCGGTGGTGGTGGCGGGGTTGTTGCCGATCTTGCTCGGGGTGGTGGTTCCGCTCTGGCCGGTCAGCAGCCACTGGAAGCGGGGTGTGTTGAGGTTGCCGAGGGGGACGACGGTCGGGTCGATCCCGGTGACGGTGGGGTGCTGGGTCGCCGTGCCGAGGCCGGTGAAGGAGACGAGCTGCTGGTCGGTGCCCACGGCCCACAGGTCGGGCACGCCGTCACCGGTGAGGTCGCCGTCGGAGCCGATGCGGGGGTAGGCCTTGGGGTCGACCTTGCCGGTGAGCGTGCCGGAGGCGGGGTCGGTGAATCCGGTGAGGTCGGGCGCCTCGGGGGTGCCCTTGACCGTGAAGGCGTGCAGGGATCCGTCGGCCTTGGAGCGGGCCCAGAGGGTGGGGAAGTCGGTGCCCTGGGCGCGGCCGGGGGTGATCAGGTCGTAGGCGTCCCAGCGCTGGTCGTTGGTGGAGAGGAGGATGGCCGGGGAGTTGAGCTCGTCCGCGCTGCCGGCGGGGCTGTGCCACAACCGTCCGTTCTCCACGAACACAAGGGAGGTGCGGGGCAGGTTCCCGTCGCCGTCCGCCTCGTCGCCCGTGGTCGACCCGAGCGCGACGATCTGTGTGACGTTGGACCAGTTGGCGCCGTATCCGTGGGCTGCGCAGTCAAGAGTCGCCAGTGCCGGAGTGGCGCACCCGACGGGCTTGACCAGCTTGCCAGGGGCCTGTCCGTCGAAGCGCCCCCCGTTGCCGTCGTTGGTGTACAGGTGCAGATCGGGGTTCCCCGGCTCGTGCGCGATGAGGTCGTCGATGTTCTTGAAGCCCAGGCTGCCGCGGTGGGTGGTCTGGATGTTGCTCCATCCGTGGCCGCCGGGGGCGGGTCGGATCCGGGCGTTGGGTGCCGCGTACGGGTCTGCGCCGCCGTTGAACTGGCGGAGGTTGCCCGCACCGTCCGGGAGCAGGATGTCCGCTTTCCGGTCGCCGTCGACGTCGCCGAAGATCGGCGCGGGGGCGTTGGGGTCGGACGGTGCGTAGTAGCTGTAGGCAACGGGCTGGGATAGGTTGCCCGCGATGTCCTGGGTCTGGAAGTAGAGGAAGTTGGTGCCCCAGCGAGGCGGGGTGACCTTGATGTCGGTCTTGCCATTGCTCAGCTTGACGATGCCGGGGGCCGTGTCGGTGCACTTCCAGCTGGTGTTCGCGGCCTTGACCGGGTCGGTGGTCCAGCGGCCGCAGGCGAGCCCGGAGAAGTGGCCGCCGCCGAGCGGGGCGAGGTCGGTTCCCGAGAGGGTGAATGTGCCTTCTTCACCGGCCTTCTTGGGGTGGGCGTCGATGGAGCCGGAGGTGGGGAAGTCGGTGGAGGTGACGGCGGCCGTGGGCGGGGTGCGGTCCACCCGGAAGTAGCAGAGGGCCGAGTCAGCGCTGGTCAGGGTGCCGTCGGTGGTGCGGGCCTTCCAGCCGTACACGTGGCCGTCGTGGATGAGGTCCGGCTGCTGGTCGAGGTTGACGGCGACGTCGCCGTAGTCACCGTTCCAGGGTGTCTGGGGGTAGAACGTCTGCTGTCCGCGGTTCTCGTCCCAGATTTGGAACGTGGTCTGGAGCTGCTGATGGGTGGGGGACCAGGTCGAGGCGTTCAGCGTGATCCCGGTGTGTGCGCCGATCCAGCCGGGGTTGTCCCAGGGGTTGGCCGTTCCGGGGGTGGTGCAGTCGCCGTGGACACCGGTGTCGGCGAAGGCGGGGGTCGGGTTGGTGCGGGGCCACCAGATGGTGGGGGTGAAGTCGTACTTGACGACGATGTGTGGGGTGTTGCTGAAGCGCTGGCGGAAGTATTTGTTGTACTCGTCGTCCGGCGCGAGACCGAAGGTGAAGTTGCTCCACTTGTCCCGGGCCGCTGCCTTCATCTGGCTGACGACGTCGAAGGAGATGTCTCCCGAGCCGGACATCCAGGTGCTACCGATCTTTGTGCAGCCGGCCATGCGGGACGCCTCGCCGCAGGGCTGGTGGTCCCAGCTGGTCGGGTTGCCGATCGGCGGCGTGTGGTAGAGGCCCATCGGCGTGTTGGTCGAGGGGCTGGAGGAGGAGACGACCGTGGCGTACAGGCGGGCTTCGAGGACCTCGGCGCCGTGGATCGTGGAGTTGATGCCGACCTGGAAGTAGGCGCGAGTGCGGCCGATTCCGGTGCAGGGCGGGTTGCCCACGTCGTAGCCGCAGTAGCCGGTGGCCGGCTTGTCCTGGCCGTCGGTGGTGCCGTTGTACTCGTTGGTGGACCGGTACGCCTCCTGGACCTGGGCCCAGGCCTGGGTGGTGTTGTCGAGCGTGGGGTTCAAGCCCGGGTCGATGAACCAGGGGCCGGTGCCCTGGCTCAGCAGTGCGGCGTCGGGGACGAGCTGGATGCCCTTGGCATCCACCGAGGTACTGATTTTGGCGACGGTGGCTCCGGTGCCCGGGCCGTCCGTGGTCGAGGCGACGGTCGGTCCGCCCTCGGCCGGGGATGCCGCCAACGTGCGGGTGCCCGCTGTCTTCGACACGCTCTGTTGTGGGGCGGCGGTGGCCGAATCCCACATCATCGGTGTGGGTGCCGAGAAGCGGATCCGTCCCTGGGCATCGGCCGCCTTGAGGTTGCCCGCCGCGTCGGCGGAGACGGTCAGGCCGACGGTCTCGACACCGAGTTGAAGCTTCTTCACTGCCGGGTTGGCCGCGGCTTCGGGTGTGCGGACGATGAGGATCTGGCGCCAGCCGCCGAGGGTGGTCGCGCTGAGTTCGAGGTCGACGTTCGGCAGGACGCCCTGGTACAGGGCGCTGTCGCCGTTGAGGGTCGGCTTGGGCAGTGCGAACGGGGCTTTGAGCGCGAGCTTCTTGCCGTCGGCGGTGGTCATGGTGGCCATCGGGCCGTTACCGCCGCCGGAGAAGCTGAGCTTCGACGGTACCGCGCTCGGGGCGATGGAGCCGTCGGCCTGGACGCGGAGCGTGGGATCGATTCCGCGCCAGTTGCCTGCGGCGTCCTTGATGCGCTGCGGGACCGGCGCGGTGTCAGTGGTGAGCGTGCCGTCGGGGTTGGCGAAGGTCTGCGAGTTCTCGGTCGTCAGATGGCCGACGACGGTCTGCTTCCCACTGGCTTTGGCCTCGGCACGGGCGGCGTCCAGTGCCTTTTCGGCCTCCGTGGGCGCAGGCTTCGGCGTCGGGGCAGGCCAGTGGGGATTGGCCGGGCTGTGACCAGGACTGGCCGCGGCATGGACCGGTGGGGCGGCGAGCAGGCCGGCGCCGAGCGAGAGGACGGCGGCGACAGGAAGCACGAGCACGCCCGACGCGGCACGTCGACTGCGGAGGCCAGGCGGCCAGGGTGTGCGTGAAGGAAGTTTCGCCCTCAAGGCAGAGGTCCTCGCTGTGAGCGGTCTGTGAACAGAGATCAGCCGCACCGTTCCTTCCAGTCTGCAAACCTGTCAACAGTCTGTGAGATTCGAATGTCCACTTCATGACGGCGCATACCGGCTTGCACCCCGAGTGACATTGGTCATGCGATGTGGATTCCATAAATCCCTGGGCGTGTCGAACGTCCGTTCCTTAAGGTGCGTTCGATCTGGGCCCAGTGGCCCGGTGTCGCCATGTTCCTGTTTCCTGTGGGGGGATTCAGTTGTCTCGTAGGGGTGGGTTCGCCATGCGTTGGAAACGCGGGCGAACGCGGGTAGCGGTCACCGCCGCGCTCGCGGTTCTCTTTTCTGGTGCGGGTCTTCCTGCAGTTCAGGCGGCGGAGACGCCGCCGAAGGTGTGGGTGCCGCCGAATACGCCGCTGCCTGACGCCAAGCCGGTGAAAGGTTCGAGCGCGAAGCTGGCCGGAAATAAGACACCGGGCGGCCGGAAATGGTCGGTGTCGAAGGATTCGGCCAAGCCGGCCGGCGCGGCCGTCGTGAATCTATCGGAGGAGGGAAAGAGCCGGTCGGTGACCGGTCCCGATTCGGCGCGTGCAGGCGAATTGCCCGTATGGGTCGCATCCCGCGATAGCGCAAATCGGCCAGTGTCGCTGGCGCAAAGCGCTCTTGGCTCCGGGGCTGGTGACAGCTCTACCCGTCGCGCCGAGGTCAAGGTCGAGGTCAAGAACGACGCCCAGGCCCGCGCCGCGGGCGTCAACGGAGCCCTCGTCGCCTTTACCGGCACCGCCGCCGTCGGCGCCACCCCGGCCGGCAAGCTCCAAGTCGGCCTCGACGTCTCCGCCTGGGCCAAGTCGGCCGGGGCCAACTGGGCCGACCGGGCTCGGCTGGTCCAGCTTCCGGCGTGTGCCCTGACCACGCCCGGAGCGCAGGGCTGCACCCAGCGGACGCCGGTCGAGACCCGCCGTGACGGCTCCGGGCGCCTGGTCGGCGAGGTCGACGCGCCCAAGGGCCCGGCTGCGGGCATGCTGAAGGCGCCGACAGCGGGGAACTCGGCCTACGCCGCGACCCCGCAGGTCCTTGCCCCCCAGTCCGTCGCCCTGGCCGTCGAGCCCGGCCCGTCCGGCGCGAGCGGTGACTTCACCGCGACCCCATTGCTGCCCTCCGCTTCCTGGCAGGCCGGTTCGAACGCCGCCAACTTCACCTACGGCTACACCGTCGAGCTGCCCTCCACCATCGCCGGCCCGGCCCCTAGCCTGAGCCTGGGCTACGACTCCTCCTCCATCGACGGCCGGACCGCCTCCACCAACGCCCAGGCCGGCCTCTTCGGCGAGGGCTGGGACTGGCACCCGGGATCGATCTCCCGTACGTACAAGTCCTGTAAGGACGCGGGGATCAAGGACTCGGGCGACGAGTGCTGGGCGGGGGACATCCTCTCCCTGAACCTGGCCGGCCACGCCGGCCAGATCGTTCGTGACGACGCAACGTGCGTCTACCGCCTCCAGGGCGAGGACGGCACGAAGATCGAGCGGCTCACCGGGCAGCGCAACGCCGCCTGGAAGGGCGAGGGCTTCAAGGTCACCACGACCGACGGCACCCAGTACTACTTCGGCGCGAACCGCCTGCCTGGCGTCGACGGCACCGACCCCGAGGCCAAGTCCGTCTCCACCGTTCCCGTCTACTTCAACAGCAGCCAGGACAAGTGCCTCGGCGCCGACACCCCCGCCAACGGCTCCTGGGTCCAGATGGGCTGGCAGTGGAACCTCGACTTCGTCGTGGACCCGCACCAGAACCTGCTCCGGTACCGCTACGAGCAGGAGGGCAACTTCTACAGCCGCGGCGGCGGCCAAAACGACGGCAACGGCACCCTCACCGCGTACCAGCGCGGCTCCTACCCGACCTGGATCGGCTACGGCCAGCGCCTGCCCGACCAGCTCGCCGCCAAGGGCGCGGCCAAGCCCGCCGCCCAGGTGTGGCTGCGTACGACCGAGCGCTGCTTCGCGTCCGGCTCCATCACTTGTGACCCGTCCCAGCGCACCAAGGCGAACGCCAAGTCCTGGCCCGACACCCCGGTCGACCAGGAGTGCGCCGCCACCCGCCAGTGCCTGAACCTCTCGCCGACGTACTTCACCACCAGGCGCGTCACCAAGATCGACACCGAGGTCCTGGACGGCACGAACTACCGCACGGTCGACTCGTACGCCCTGAACCAGTCCTTCCAGGATCCGGGCGACGGCACCTCCCCGACCCTGTGGCTGGACTCCGTCCAGCGCACCGGCTCCAACGGCAAGACCCCGCTGATCCTCCCCGCGGTCTCCTTCCAGCCGATCCAGATCCCCAACCGCGTCGACGGCGTCGTCAAGCGCCCGGACGGAACCGAGGCCTCCGCGCTGCCGTACAACCGCCCGCGCATCCAGGCGATCACCACCGAGACCGGCGGCCGGATCAACGTCGTCTACAAGGCCCCGGAGTGCTCGCGCCTCCAGAACCGGATGCCGGCGTCCCAGGACGCCAACACCATGGCCTGCATGCCGGTGAAGTGGTACCTGCCCGGCCAGTCCTACCCGGACCCGGTCAACGACTGGTTCCACAAGGTCGTCGTCCAGTCCATCACCCAGCAGGACCTGGTGGCCGGGCAGGTCTCCACGGTCACGGAGTACGAGTACGGCGGCGGCGTCGCCTGGCACCGCAACGACTCCGAGTTCACCGACCCCAAGACGCGCACCTGGGACCAGTTCCGCGGCTTCGCCACGGTCACCACCCGCACCGGCACCGGCAGCGACGGCCCGCGCACCAAGTCCGTCGCCACGTTCCTGCGCGGCATGGACGGCGACGTCCTCGCCAACGGCACCAAGCGCAGCGTGGACGTCACCGACGCCCAGGGCGGCACCATCAAGGACGAGGAGGTGCTGTCCGGCTTCGTTCGCCAGACCCAGACCTACGACGGTGACGGCGGAGACGTCGTCGCCGACGAGGTCTCCACGCCCTGGCTCGGCGCGATCACCGCGACCCGCGCCCAGTCCGGCGGCATGCCGCCCATCACCGCCCGCGCCATGAACACGGCCAAGGTGACCAGCCGCGTAAAGCTGGCCAACGGCAACTGGCGCACCAGCGAGCGCACGTCCACCTACGACAACACCCTCGCCACCCGCCCGCTCAAGGTCGACGACTGGGCTGACACCTCACGCCTCGACCAACGCCTGTGCACGATGTTCGAGTACGCCACCGCCCCCGACGGCGTACCCACCCCGTTGGTCTCGCGCACCCTGATCCTCTCGGGCGGCTGCGGCGAGCCCCCCAACCGCAACAACACGGTCGGCGACACCCGCACCTACTTCGACAACCTCCCCCTCGGCCAGACCGGCACCACCGCCGACCAGACCGGCACGGAGGTCTTGGAGCGCTACGACGGCTTCAGCACGCCGGTCTACCGCCTGAACGCCACGTCGACGTACGACGCGTACGGCCGCGTGACCACCACCACCAACCACACCCGCAAGGACGCCGCCCACCCGGGCGGCGCGGTCACCAAGACCGAATACACCCCGGCCACGGGCGCCCTGCCGTCGGAAGTCACGCACACCAACCCGCTGGGCTGGAAGTCCGTCAACACCCTCGACACCGGCCGCTCCCTGCCGGTGAAGACGACGGACGAGAACGACCACGTCGCGGAACGCGAGTACGACGCCTTCGGCCGTATCGTCAACGTCTGGCAGCCCGGCCAGGAACGAGCCAGGGGCTTCAAGCCGGTCCGCACCTTCTCGTACGGCATGAACGGCACCAACGCGCCGTCGACCGTGCTGAGCAAGGCGCTCATGCCGGACGGCCAGACCTACAGCTCCACCTACACGATCTACGACGGCATCGGACGCATCCGCCAGACCCAGGCCACCACGGCCTCCGGCGTGGACGGTCGCCTGATCACCGACGCGCTGTTCGACTCGCAGGGCCGGCAGGTGAAGACGAGCGCCGCCTACTACAACGACGAGGCTCTGCCGTCGGCCGCACTGTTCCTGCCCAACGGCGGGGTCCAGCCCGACAGCAAGATCCCGTCCCAGACCTACCAGGTCTTCGACGGCCTGGGCCGTCCGACCGCCACGGTCTTCCAGTCGTACGGCGTGGAGCAGTGGCGCTCGAAGACGGAGTACCTGGGCGCAGACGAGGTCCGTTCCATCCCGCCCAACGGCGCCTTCGCCTCGGCGTCCATCACCGACGGTATGGGCCAGCGGGTGGCGCTGCGCCAGTACAAGGCCAACACGCCCACCGGCTCCTACGACGAGACTACCTACGGCTACAACACCCAGGGCAAGGAACTATGGCGCAAGGACTCCGCCGGCAACGAGTGGACCTTCGCCTACGACCTCCTCGGCCGCGTCGTGAAGACGAGCGACCCGGACGCTGGCACCGGCACCACCACGTACGAGGACGCCAAGAACCAGGTCACGGTCACCGACGCCCGCGGCAAGAGCGCCACCATCGTCTCCGACATCCTCGGCCGGACCCTCGCCACCTATGCGGGCACGGTTGTCGACCCGGTCAAGCAGGTCGCCGGGTTCACCTACGACACCAAGGTGCTGGGCAAGCCCAGCAGTACCACCCGCTACGTCGGTGGCGTCGCAGGCCAGGCGTACGTCTCGGAGGTCACGGGCTACGACGGCGGCTACCGCCCGCTCGGCACCAAGACCACTATCCCGGCGTCCGAAGGCAAGCTGGCCGGCGTCTACGAGACCGCCAACACTTACACCGAACTCGGCAACTTGTGGAAGAGCAAGCAGCCTGCCATTCCCGCTGCAGGTCTCGGGGCCGAGACGCTCACCTTCAAGAGCGACATCATCGGAAACGTCGTCGCCCTCGACGGCCTCATCGGCTCGGCGCTGTGGCCATACCTGGTCGACACCCGCTACGACGCCTACGGCCGCGCGATCCGCAGCACGGTCGGCAAGACTGGCAAGCAGATCGTGTCGACCACCGACTACGACCTGGCCACCGGCAGGCCGGTCCGCTCGTTCCTGGACAAGCAGACCTCCGCCAAGGCCAGCGTCGACGTCATCGACTACACCTACAACCAGGCCGGCCAGCTCACCTCGATCGGCAACACGCAGGACGGCACCGCCCGTGACCTGCAGTGCTTCACCCACGACTACCTGGGTCGCCTGACCCAGGCCTGGACTGACACCGGCGCCCAGACCACGGCTCCGCAGCCGTCGGTCCGCGGCATCGGCGGCTGCGCCAACACGGACGGCCCAACGGTGGACGGCGCTGGGAAGCCGAGCGTGGGCGGTCCGGCGCCGTACTGGCAGCAGTACGAGTACGACAAGCTGGGCAACCGCACCAAGCTGGTCCGCAGGGACCCGACGGGCGACACGTCGAAGGACGCGACCGTCACCCAGACCTTCGGCACGGGCCTGAACACCCCCTCCACCGACCCGAAGACGGGCGGCGGCACGGGCGGCCCGCACGCGCTGATGACCTCCACGGAAACCAGCGCCGCCACGGGCACGAAGGTCACGTCCTACACGTACGACGCGAGCGGCAACACCACATCCGTCACCAGCACCCCGGGCACCAAGACCCTGACCTGGAACGACCAGGGCAAGCTCGACAAGATCACCGGCACCGGCGAGAGCGCGGGCACGAGCTACCTCTACGACACGGCCGGCAACCAACTGATCCGCCGCGACCCGGGCAGCACCACGCTCAACCTGGGCAGCGACCAGATCACCCTGGATACCGCCAGCGGCAAGGTCTCCAACGTCCGCACCTACGGCGTCTCCGGCGGCCTGTCCGTCACCCGCACCACCAACGGCGGCACCTCGACCCTGACCTACCAGGGCTCGGACCACCACGGCACGGGCGGCGTCCAGTTCAACGCCACCGACCTCACTCACGTCCGCCGCCACTCGGACCCGTTCGGCAACGAACGCGGTACAGCGCCGGGCATGTGGGCGGGTGACAAGGGCTTCGTCGGTGGCACCAAGGAGAAGGCCACAGGCTTCACCCTCCTGGGCGCCCGAGAATACGACCCGACAACGGCTCGCTTCATCAGCCCGGACCCGATCATCGACCCGGGCGACCCACAACAGTGGAACGGCTACGCGTACTCCAGCAACAGCCCGATCAACAAGTCCGACCCCAGCGGAATGAAGGAGTTCTGCGACAACTTCACTAGCTGCACAGCCCCTCCTTCCAAGGGCGCTTCGGGTGGCAATAGCAATAGCACGGGTGACGACCCGGGCAATGGTGGCTCGTCCGGCGGATCTTCCTCTGAACAGAAGGACTACGACGAAGCCCAGGACAAGGTCACCAAGGCCAAGCAGCGGACCGATCAGCTCAAGCATGAAGTTGTCGAGCTCATCGGGGACCTGATCGGCTACAACGACGCCCGGGACTGCTTCACCAAGGGCGACGTGATGGCTTGCATCAACACGGCCTTGGGCGCCGTCCCCTGGGGCAAGATCGCGAAGGCGATCAAGGTCGGCATCAAGGCTTTCAAGATCTACAAGGAGGTGAACAAGGCCTATGACGCCGTCCACGCAGCCGAACGCAACGCCTCCCGCGCCTCTGAAGCCCTCAGCCGCAGCAAGAAGGCGATTCAGGAAGCCCGGGAGGCCGAAGCGAAGGCGGCCAAGGCAGCCAAGGAGAAAGCTGGCTCGAAGTCCGAGAGCGACAGCGCAGGAACAGACTCCAAATCCAGCAGAAGCGAAGCGGACGGGGAAACCCAGTCCGCCAGCGCCGAATCCCGTGGTGGGAGCGGTTCGGAGGGCGGAGCCCCGGCCTGCAAGCTGAACAGCTTCCCGACCGGCACCCACGTCCTGATGGCCGACGGCACCACCAAGGCCATGGAGGACATCCAGGTCGGCGACAAGGTCATGGCGACCGACCCCCAGACGGGCGAGACCGCCCCGAAGGAGGTCACCAACACCATCACCACGCCGGACGACAAGGAGTTCACCGACCTCACCCTCACCGACGACGCTAACCCTCGCGGCTCGCCGGTCACCCTTACCTCTACCTCCCACCACCCCCACTGGAGCGAAACCCGCCGCCAGTGGCTCGACGCCGGCGACTTCGCGGAGGGCGAGCAGCTCCGCCGACCTGACGGCAGCACTGTCACCGTCAAGGCCACCCGGAACTACCCGCTCGCCGTCACCACGCACAACCTCACGGTCGACGACTTCCACACGTACTATGTGCTCGCCGGCGCCACCCCGGTCCTCGTTCACAACTGCGGCGGAAGTGCACTCGAAGCTGCACAGGGCGTTGCCGATGCATCCGCATCAATTCGCCCGTCGGCTGCAAGGCCGGCAGTAGCGGAAGCTATTAAACTGTCGAGTGGTCGAGTTATAGCGAGCGCTAGTGTTCGGGGGGTGCAGGTTCGCCTCCACCCGGCAGTTTCGGCAGTCTTGAGCACGGTTTCACCCGGCGCTCGTGGTGTGGGGCACGGTCAATGCGGTTTGGCCGTGTGTATTTCGCAGGCTCTTTTCACCGGGGAGAGTCCGATGGGCGCTGATGCTGCGGCAGTCATCATTAGAGCTAATGTTGATCACGTCAAGCACGGATTCCCTGTCGGGCCTTGCGATAGTTGCAGGTCTCTCAGCGAACACTTCAAGCTCAACTTCGTTACGGATGACTAGGATGTCTGAGCTATCTCAAGAAACCCAGCAAGTGCTACTGAACGCGGGGTGGGAGGCGGGTCGGCGAGTCGACACCTCGGAGTGGTGCACTCGACTAGCGAATGATGGCTTTACCATTCATGAAGCAGCCGAGCGATTCCTTTCCGAGTTCGGCGGCCTGTCGGTTCCGCATGGCGGTAGTGGAATTTCGCGAGCGAGGGAGGCGTTTGAATTCGATCCACTTCTGGCTCTCGGTGAGGACGACAGGTTCAGCGAGTGGGGTGAACTGGTCGGAAAGGTTATTGCCCCTATTGGTGAGCTTGCCCAAGGGAGATATTTTCTTGGGATCGACGAAGATGGGACGATCTACCTCGTAGCCGATTGGTTGGCGCAATTTGGTGCCGGTGTCAACGGGGTGGAAAGCCTGGCCCTCGGTGTAGCTCCAGAGGTTCTGTATCACAGCTATCCGTAGCCTTCCCGCAATGGAGGAAACACAGAAGCCCGCCGGGGAGTGCCGGCGGGCTTCTGTAGCGCTTTGACGGCAACGCTGACGGCAACGTCAGCGGACGATGGCAGCGGCGGGCGGGTCGTTGGGGTCATCGTTGGCCGGGTTGAGGGCGCCGCCCAGGGTGTCGATAGCCTGGCGTTGGAGGCGGAGCCGAACGTGGGCGTAGACGCTGGCGGTGACGCCGATGTGGGCGTGACCCAACAGCTCCTTGATCACGACGAGGTCGACACCCTGCTCCAGGAGCAGGGTCGCGGTCGAGTGGCGAAGGTCGTGAAAGCGGATGCGTCGGAGTCCGGTTCGGTCGAGGAAGCTGCGGAAACGACGGGTGAGGTTGGCCGGGTCGAGGGGGCGGCCAGTCGGCGTGGTGAAGACCAGGCCGCTGTCCCTCCAGGCTGATGCTGCCGTCTCGAATTCCTTGTCCTGCCGTTTCCTGTGCTCTTTGAGGGAGTGGCGGCACTCGGTCGGCAGCGCGATGCGGCGTTCGGACGCCCGAGTCTTGGTGGGCAGGTGGGTGAGACCGCCCGTTCGGGTGCGTTGGAGCGACCGTCGGACACTGGCCGTTCCGGTGGTGAGGTCGAGGTCTTCCCAGTGGAGGCCGAGGAGTTCGCCCTTACGGAGGCCAGTGCGTAGGGCGAGTTCGTAAAGCGCATGCAGCCGGTCGGCGCGGGCGGCGTTGAGGAACAACCGCGCCTCGGTCCCGGTGAGTGGCCGGAAGCGTCTGGGCCGGGGCGCAGCGGTCTTGACGTTCCGGGCGACGTTGCGGGGCAGCTCATCTTCCCGGACGGCGTGCTCCAGCGCGGACTTGAGCACCGAGTGCACATACGCCACGGTCGAAGGGGACAACTGCTTCCGGCAGCACTCGCCGATGGCGCAGCATGCCTTCCGTTCCGTATCGAGCCCCTGGGTGCAGCACTGGCAGGTGATGCGGAGCCGGTCCAGGAAGGTGCGTACGTCCTTCGCGGTCAGTCGCGCGATCTTCTTGGTGCCGAGGCCGGGGATGAGGTGGAGGCGGATGCAGGTGGCGTAGCGGGTGTGGGTGTTCTCGCGGAGCTGGTGGACGGCGACGCTATTCAGCCAGTACGTGAGGTGGTCGCCGATGGTGCTGTCTGCGGTGGCGACGGGCAGGCAGCGATTACTGTCGGCAATCTTCTCGGCGAGTTTGTCGGCGGCTTCCCTCCGCGTGCTGCCGTAGACGCGGACGCGTTTGTGGGTGCCGTCGGCGGCGAGGACGTAGCCGGCGGCTTCCCAGCGGCCGTCCTTGCGCTGGTAGATGGTGCCTTCGCCGTTGGCGCGGGCCTTCTTACGCTTGGGGGCGGTCATCAGGCGGCCTCTTCCAGGTAGCGCTGGACGTAGTCGGCGAGGGCGTGGGCGGGGATGCGGCGGGCGCGGCCGATGGTCAGGGAGGACAGGCGGCGGGTGCGCATCAGGTCGTAAAGGGCGGAGCGGCCGATCTTGAGGCGGGCCATGGCTTCGGGAACGGTAAGCAGCTCGTCACGCACCTGCTGTCACCTCCTGTTCGCGGGTCGGACCGCCGTTGATGAGTGCGGCGAGGCGTTCGAGGTCGGGCGTGAGGCCGATGCCGTCGTAGGCCCAGTGGACGAGGACGAGGGTGGTCGGTGAGGGCGGAGGGGTGTGGCGGTGGTGCCATTCAGCGCGGGCGGCCCGGAGCGCTCCGAGGGTCGTGGAGTAGGCGCGGGTCTTGGTGGAGAAGTGGCCGCGGAAGCCGAGCATGTGGGCCCACTTGCGCAGGTTCAGGTGCTTGAGGTCGTCGCGGTTGCCGAGGGTCCAGGTTGTGCGGATCATTCGGGCGGCGTGCTCGGGCATGGACTCGCACCAGAGCTCGGTGATCCTCTTCAGCCGGTGGTCGAGGGTGCCGGTGGCGGCTTCGGTGCCCTTGGTGGCGTACTTGGCGACGTACCCGGCGACCTTGCCCTCGGTGATCGCGGTCCCGCCCTGGAAGGCCGTTGATCGGATGATCCTGGTGTCGATCTGCTCGCCGAATGCGAAGGGGCGGACGCGGCCGCTGACCTTGGGACCGCTGACGTGGGCGCAGTTGGCTGCGATTCGTATGGCGTCGGCGAGGAGTTCGGGTGTGGCCCATGCGGGTGGTGGGGTGTACGGGCCTGCGGGGCCGTCGAGGCGGATCACCGCGTGGAAGTGGATCAGTCCGCGCTGCGCATCATCGGCCTGGCCCTCCTCGTCACCGGCCTCGCCATGGCCGCCTCGGCCCGCCGCCGGTAGCACCGCCGCCGCCCTCTGCCCTCCCACCGTCGAGCGGAGTCTGACAACCATGACCTGGCAGTGGATCGGGAGTGGTGGCCGCCCGGCGCCAGAACGGCACCCCTTGGAGGAAACTCCGGAAGGGACCGAACTGCACGCCACGCCCCTCCCCCGCCCGGTGTCACTCTCTGCCGGGTTCGAGGGCAGTGAGCCGATCGCCGAGGCCCGGCTACTTGCCCGTTCCTTCCTGGCCGACGTGCAGAACATCCATGGCCTGCGCGTCTCGGACCGCGCTCTGGACCTGGTGGAGCTGGTCGCCAGCGAGCTGGTCACCAACACCCGCAAATACGCACCCGGCCCCAGCCTGCTGACCCTCCAGGTCCGAGACGGCTGCGTGGATGTGACCGTCTGGGACAGCAACCCGGATATGCCGACGATCCTGCCTCCAGACCCCACCCGAGTGGGACAGCACGGACTCGAGATCATCATGGCCTCCGCCCTGACCTTCCAGCTCCACCGCGAACCCGTCGGCAAACGGATCACCGCCTCCATCCTGCTCGCCGACGATCTGGCCACGGACGCGGCAGGCCGCTGAAGGGTAAGAGTTCAGGTCCCTTCCGACCAGGCCCGGCAGAAGCACACGGGTTCGCAGATTCTCAGATGGGAAGAGGCAGGGACCGCGTGTCGTTGAGGCCCCTCACTGCACCGGTCGCGTATCGCAACGAGTCCGCGCGGAACACACCAGGCTGGCATCGGCCATGTGGAGGCCGGTCAAGTAGCGATACAGGCCGCCCCCGCACTGCAGGGTGCCCGACGTATCCGCACCGTAGGGCGAGAGAGCCGGAGTTCTTTGTGCCTGCTGATTGTCCGGCGTGATACGGCGCGAGTATCTTCGTCAACGGTGTGCCGGGAAGTCTGGTCGGCGATCAGGGGCCGCGTGCCCGCCGTACCGACACTGGAGGCCCGCATGGTCTCGCCCGCCTTTCGTACGGAATCCCTGACCAAGCGCTATGGCCGCGTACTGGCGCTGGACGGGCTGGATCTGACTGTCCCGGCCGGCGAGGTGTTCGGCTTCCTCGGCCCCAACGGGGCCGGCAAGTCCACCACCATCCGGTTGCTGCTGGGGCTGGCCCGGCCCACCGCCGGCCGGGCATGGATCTTCGGCACCGACGCGGCCGACGTCGCGGTCACGCACCGGCGCCTGGCGTACGTGCCGGCCGACGTAGCGCTGTGGCCGCAGCTGGCCGGCGCCGAGATCCTTGAACTGCTCGCGCGCACGGGCCCCGGCACCGACCGGTCCTACCGGGACGAGCTGGTCGACCGGTTCGACCTCGACCTATCCAAGCCGGGCCGGGCGTATTCGACGGGCAACCGGCAGAAGGTGGCGCTGGTGGCCGCGTTCGCCACCCGGGCACCTCTGCTCGTGCTGGACGAGCCGACCAGCGGTCTGGATCCGCTGATGGAACGCGAGTTTCGCCGCGCGGTCCGCGAGGCCCGGGACAACGGCCAGACGGTGTTCCTCAGCTCCCACCAGCTCGCCGAGGTCGAGGCCGCCTGCGACAAGGTGGCGATCCTGCGTGCCGGGCGGCTCGTCGACGTCGCCACCGTGACGGAGTTGCGACGGCTGCACCGCACGGAAGTGGCGGTGTGCTTCAACACGGCGCCACCGGATCTGGCCCAAGTGCCCGGTGTGGAGGCCGTCGAGGTGACCGGCGCGGCCTCGGTGCGGTTCACCCTCACCGGCCCGCCGGGGGATGCGCTGCAGGTACTGGCGGCGGCAGATGTGGTCAGCCTCGCGGTGCGGGAACCTTCGCTCGAGGAGATCTTCCTCGGCTATTACGGCGGGGAGCAGCGGTGACGGCCGTCGAATCGCCGACCAAGCACGGCCGCCCCGCCACAGACGCGGGGCGGGCGGTGACTGCTCTTGCTCTGCGTCAGACCAGGCGCGGTGCGCTCTTCGTGACCGGGCTGGCGGCCGGAATGTCGGCGGTGGCGGTGGCCGCCTACGCGAGCACCGTAAAGGACCCTGCGGATGCGGCAGCGCTGGAGGCGCTGGCGGGGAACCCAGCGATCCGCACTCTGTTCGGCGAACCGGTGGCGCTGGGCGATGCCGGTGGGTTCGCCGTGTGGCGCACGGGGACGGTGTTGGCGGTCGTGCTGGCCGTGTGGGCGCTGCTCGCCGCGACGCGGATCACCCGGGGTGAGGAGGATGCCGGCCGGTGGGATGTGCTGCTGGCCGGGCGGGTGCCGGTCACGACCGTGGTGGCACGCCATGTCGCCGTCCTGGCGGCGGCGTCACTGGTCGCAGGTTCCGCCGTGTTCGCCGGCCTGGTCGCGGCGGGTGCCGCTGTGGGCGGCGCCGCGGTGCACAGTGCCGGGCTGGCGTTGTGCGGGGTGTTCTTCGCCGCGGTGGGCGCGATGACCGCTCAGGTGTTCGCCACACGATCGTCGGCCAGCGGCGCGGCGGTGGCTGTGCTCGGCATCGGCATGCTGCTACGGATGGTCGGGGACGGTGTCGCCGCCCTGGGGTGGCTGCGCTGGCTGTCGCCGTTCGGCCTGATGGCGCTGACCCGCCCGTACGACGGGAACCGGATCTGGCCTCTGATGGTCCTGGTGGCTGCTTGCCTGGCACTGGTCACCGGGGCCGCAGGCGCGGCCGGGCGGCGTGACATCCGCGGCGGCTACCTGCGCTCGCCCTCCGGCCGGGCACCGCGTATGTGGCTGCTCGGCTCGGTCCAGGCGTTCGCGGTGCGGCGGCTGGTGCGGCCTCTGGCCGCCTGGTCGGCCGGTGTCGGCGCGTACTACCTGCTCATCGGGGTGCTGGCCGTGTCCA
Source organism: Streptomyces virginiae (assembly GCF_041432505.1). Taxonomy (GTDB): domain Bacteria; phylum Actinomycetota; class Actinomycetes; order Streptomycetales; family Streptomycetaceae; genus Streptomyces; species Streptomyces virginiae_A. Next base: position 7,513,559 of record NZ_CP107871.1, on the reverse strand, counting down.
TGACGGACTTCCTTACCGGCAATCCACGGTTCGCCGACCTCGCCGCGCAGGCCGGCTTCACCGGGCTCGGCACCGTACGGGGATACGCCGCCACGCTGTTCGCGCTGCTGGCCGTCCCGGCAGGGGCCTTCGTCGCGGTCCGGCTCGCCACGCTCGCCGCCGACGAAACCGGTCGGCGCCTGGCTCTCCTCTATGCCCAGCCCCTCACCCGGGCGAGAATGCTCACCGCAGAGATCGCCGCCGCGCTCGGCGGCGTCATCGTGCTCACCACCGTCGCCGGCCTCGCCACCTGGAGCGGGACACGGGCCGTCGGTGCCGACCTCGGCCTCCTCGCCGCGCTGGCCGGGGCCTGGAATGTACTGCCGGTCGCATTCCTCTGCCTGGGCGCCGGTGTACTCGCTCTGGGCTGGGCGCCACGCGCGGTCGCCGTCCTCGGTTCGCTCCCGGCCGCGGGCGGGTTCCTGCTGAAAGTCATCGCCGAAAGGTCCGGACTGCCGGCGTGGGTTGGCCAGCTGTCCCCGTTCGCGCACTTGGCCGCCGTACCCGACGACCCCGTCAACTGGTCCGCGGCCTTCCTGATGACAGCTGTCGCCGCGCTCGCCGCGGCCGCTGGTGCCATCGGCTACCAACTGCGGGACCTTCGCACCTGACCGCATGGAGGCTGCATCCCTCTGAGTCTGCGGCGCCCCCACCCCGGAACAAGCGGCCCGCTGAGCCGAGGTCACCACCTCCTGCGTCCGGGCCCTGCTCTCGGAGGGCCGGGGGCCCCGACCCGTGGTCGTCATGCTCCGCTTCCACGGCTGGACCGTCGAATCCAACGCCACCGGCAGCTGGGTCAAGAACCAGTCCACTCAACCACTACAGCTCGGCTCAGCCGCCCGGCTCAGCCCGGTGACCCGCGCCATACCCGACTCCCATCAGCAAATCGGGGCAGCGTCCCGTTCAAGGAGCACGCGAACGAGCCAAGGGCAACGTCTCGAAGTACCGCATCGTCGTACCCGGCGCCGGATGCACCGGGGCCTTCGCCGCCGGGAGCCTGGCCCGTCGGCTCTCCCCGCCGACGCCGAGGCCGACGTCTTCGCGGGCAGCAGGGTACGGCTGCGCCTGGCGCGGGTCTCCGGCGTCGATCCCCAGCGCAGGACAGTCGCCGTGACCCGCGAGGACGGCGACGGCGAGCTCGCGTACGACACGCTTCTCTCCGCGCTCGGCAGCTCCGTAGCCCACCATGACGTCCCCGGCGTGGCCGAGTATGCCTTCGATGTGACCGGCCGGTCCTCGGCGCTGCGTCTGCGCGAGCGCCTGGCTGCCTGGGCGAGGGCGGCACCGTGCTGGTCGTCGGCGAGGGGCTGACCGGCATCGAGACCGCCACCGAGCTCGTCGAAGACCCGCTGCCTGCGCCAGGTCTACCGGCTCGGCATCACCGTCCACGAGCCCTCCGGCATGGAAGCCGTCAAGCCGACAGGGGCGTTCGCCGCCGACGGTACGTCCATCCCGGCCGACGTGACCGTGTGGTCGGCCGGGTTCGCCGTGCACTCCATCGCGGCGGACACCGGCCAGGAGGTCGCCGAGACCGGCCGGATCGTCGTCGACCGCACCGTGTGCTCGGTCTCGCGCCCGAACGTGTACGCCGCCGGTGACTGCGCCTACGCGACAGGGCCGGGGTGCCGCCCGGCGGGACACTGGCTCCGATTCCATCCGAACAAACTGGGTAAAATGTTGGAAAAGCGACAATAGCAACGTTCTCCTTTACCCTGTCGGGAGGCGTAGGCGATGGACCCTTGGCTGATCTGGTTGATCACCGCGGCTCTCTTGGGTGTGGCGGAGATCTTCACTCTCACCGCCGCACTCGGCTTGCTCGGCGGCGCCGCGCTGGTTACCGCAGTCCTCGCGGCGATCGGACTGCCCCTCCCATGGCAGCTCCTGGCTTTCACACTCGTGGCGACGGTCGGCTTGGTGTTCCTGCGCCCGATCGCCATGCGCCACCTGATGCCACGGGAAGGCGAGCGCTTCGGCGTGGAGGCCCTGGTCGGAGGATCCGCGTACGTGACTGCCGAGGTGACGGGATTGAGCGGCAGGGTCCGCATCGGTGGCGAGGAATGGACGGCCCGCGCCTACGACGAGACGCAAGTCATTCCTCCTGGAACAACCGTCGACGTCATCGAGATCAAAGGCTCCACCGCGCTCGTCTATCCCCGGGAGTGAACCATGGAGATCTCGGCGTTCCTCATCGTCGGCCTGCTCGTAGCGGTCCTCGCGGTGTTCACTGTGATCCGTGCGGTACGCATCGTCCCCCAGGCCCGCGCCCGCAACGTCGAACGGCTCGGCCGCTACCACCGCACTCTGAAGCCCGGACTCAACGTCGTCATCCCGTACATCGACCGCGTCTACCCGGTGATCGACCTGCGCGAGCAGGTCGTCTCCTTCAAACCCCAGCCGGTCATCACGGAGGACAACCTGGTCGTCGAGATCGACACCGTCCTCTACTTCCAGGTCACCGACCCGCGCGCTGCCGCCTACGAGATCGCCAACTTCCTGCAGGCGGTGGAACAGCTGACCGTCACCACGCTGCGCAACGTGGTGGGATCCATGGACCTGGAGAAGACGCTGACCTCACGGGACACCATCAACAACCAGCTTCGCGGCGTACTCGACGACGCCACCGGCAAGTGGGGGCTGAGGGTCAACCGGGTGGAGATCAAGGCAATCGACCCGCCGCAGTCCATCAAGGACGCGATGGAGAAGCAGATGCGGGCCGAGCGGGACAAGCGGGCCGTCATTCTCGGGGCCGAGGGGCAGCGCCAGTCCCAGATTCTGACCGCGGAAGGCGAGAAGCAGGCTGCGGTACTCCGCGCGGAAGGCAACCGGACAGCCGACATCCTCAAGGCGGAGGGTCAGGCGCGAGCCATCGACGAGGTCTTCCAGGCCGTCCACCGCAACGACCCCGACCCCAAGCTGCTCGCCTACCAGTACCTCCAGACGCTCCCGCAACTCGCGCAGAGCCCGGGAAACACCTTCTGGGTAATCCCCGGCGAGGTCACATCCGCTCTCCGGGACGTCTCCCGGGCCTTCAGCGAAGTCCTCCCCCAGTCTGCCGCCACCCGCCGGACGTCATCGGACGACTTGGCCGTCCAGGCCGCGAACGACGCGGCGAAGGCGGCAGAAGCCGCTGCGGAAGCCCTCGCCGACGCAGCGGAAGCCGACGCCGCCGCCACCGGCGCGCTGCCGTCCTCCCTCGAGACTGCGGGACGTCACCATCAGCCGGAGACGCCACCTGCAGGTCAGCCCGACTGAAAGCCCGCAACCCTGGTCTGGGTCGCGGTACGGGTGAACCCCGCTGCAGCGGGGAGGTCGTCACAGGTAGGGCCCACGGTTCGACAGCTTCACCACTCGTGCAGATAGCTGCTGTCTGTCAGGCGGTACGCAAGGCACCGAACGCCTCGCTGACCAGGGCGGGCAGTTCCAGGGCGCCGTCACTTTCGACCCAGGCGGCGAGTGCCGTGGTCACTGCGGCGAGCGCGGCCGCAGCAGTGACACGAGTGGCGAGATCGCTCTCCTCCGGGTTCCGTGACCTCAGAGCATCCGCGAACAGCCGCTGGGTTGCGTACTGGGTGTCCCAGGTGCGGGCGCGCAGGGCCGGCGTATCGAAGATGAGTCGCGTACGGGCGAGCAGCGTGTCCCTGCCGGTGGCGTACACCGTCTCCAGGCCCTGGCCGAGGGCGTTACGGAGGGCGGTGAGGCCGTCCTCCTGCGGCGGGCGCTCCTGAATGAGCCGGACGATCAGCGGGTCGTAGTCGTCGGACTCCACAACCGCTTCCTTGGTGGGGAAGTGCCGGAAGAACGTCATGTGGGAAACGCCGGCCGCGGCGGAGATCTCCTCGACGGTGGTGTTCTGGTACCCCTGCTCCAGGAACAGTCGCAGCGCGTGCTCCTGGATCGTCCGCCTGGTCTGCGCCTTCTTGCGTTCCCGCAGCCCGGGCGACGTGGGGGACGTACTCATGGGCCTGTCGCCTCCGGACGATCGTTGTGCCTGCTGCCTCCGCCGTTGACAAGTATGCGTCCAGCGCCCTGCCGAGAGCTTCGGGAGAGGTTCCGTGCCAGGCGAGATGGCCGTCAGGTCGAACCAGCATGACGTGCTGCCGGCCCTCCACAGCCGTGAGGGTGGTGACGCGGTCCGCACCAAGGCGCCGACGGGCGACCACCTCGTGGTCGGCGCTGACCCCGGCGGGTGTGAGGAGGGCCCATCCGGTCCGCAGTTCCCCGTACAGGCGAGTGCTGGTGCCGTCCTGGTGAGTGCAGGACCGGTCGGGTACCCGGTCGCCCGGCACCGGCCCCGAGCCGCGGAGGTGGTGGCCGGCGCCGAGCGGGCCCCTTCGGTAGGTGAGGGTCAGCTGAGAGGACTTCTCCCAGAGCCGGCGCTGCACCGAAGGCCGGTTCAGCAGGGGTACGAACACGTGATCTCGCAGGGTCCGCGCCAGAGCAGTCTGTCCGAGAATCATGCCCGTCATGGCGCTCGTGGACGGCAGGACCTCGCGGGCGACGGGCCTGCGTTCCGCCTCGTAGTAGTCGAGCAAGCCGTCCTCGGAACGTCCGGTGGCGACGAGGGCGAGCTTCCAGGCGAGGTTCTCCGCATCCCCCAGCCCGGTGTTCATGCCCCTGGCCGCCGAACGGACTGTGGATGTGCGCGGCGTCGCCGGCGAGCAGGATCCTGCCCGCTCGGTATGACGATGCCAGGCGCCGGTGGATCCGGAAGGTGGACGTCCACAGGACCTCGCGCACAGCGCTCACCGGAACTCCTGCCTCTTTCTGGAGCAACTCGGTCAGCACCGTCATCGGTCCGGCGTCGGATCCGGTCGGCGCCGGGGCCATCAGCCGCCACATGTCCTCGCCCGGAAGAGGAAACACACCGAGCATCGTGTCCCCGCGCAGCCAGACCGCCACCGAGTCCCTGGGAATCGGCAGACGGGCCGTCACATCGGCCAGCAGAAAGCGTTCGACGACAGGAACGCCCGGGAAGCCGATCCCGGCGGCCTTGCGTACGCGGCTGTGTGCGCCGTCGCATCCCACGAGCCAAGCGGCCCGCTGCTCGCCGTCACCGAGGCGCAGAACGACCTCGTCCACCTCTTGGTGAACGTCCAGCAGCTCGCGGCCCCATTCGACCTCGACGCCGAGCGCGGCCAGGCGGTCACGGAGCCGCGCCTCGACCTCGGACTGGGACATGAGCAGGCCGGGTCTGGTCACCAACTTCGTGGGCTGCCCCACGGGGAGTCGCGCCAATGGACTGCCGTCCACGTACGTGAGGACGTGCGCGATCGGCACGGGTCGTTCCGGCAGGTCGCCGAGAGCCCCGAGGCGGTCGAGTACCTCCGCCCCCCGGGGCTGCAGACCCAGCGCTCGGGAGGTCATCGCCGGTCCGGGCGCTTTGTCCAGCACCCGGACCGCGACTCCGGCAGCCTGCAGTCCGCAGGCCAGAGCGAGTCCGGTCGGCCTGGCACCGGTCACGACGACGGTCGTCGAAGGCATCGCCACCACCTAAAGTTAGTAACTAACTAATGTTAGACGCTAACGCAAATGTCAGACTCCCGCATCCTGCAGCGGCATTAAAAGGGCGTAAAGATTGCCAGCGGTCAGCAATGTGGGCAGGCCCTGGCTTGACGGAAGATGCCTCAAGGACGGGATGGCCCAGGCGTTTGATGCCGGGCTCCGGAAACATGTGGTCACGGCAGGGGGGAAGCGTGGACGAGTACACCGAGGCCACTTCGGGCTCCCCGGCCCCGCTCTTCCCTGATGAACCCGGGCCGTCCCGGCGCTGCTTCGCCGGCTGACCGGAAGCGGTCGGGACCGGGCAGACGCGGGATCCGGCCCAGCACGGGACGGCCGCAGTGGGGCGTCCCGGGCCGTCCGTCACTCGTGGGCAGCCCCTCCGCTCCGGCATCGCTGCCGCCCGCCACGCCGGGGATCTCGCGGACGGCGCCTTCCGGTAGCACCTCTCAACGACATACGGCGACAGCTCGGCCTCACGGCCTGGCCGCCGCCGCTCAGCTACGCACTTTCATGGGGGAGTTCTCGTGGATGCCATATCAACGGGCCTTGGCACGCTCGTCATCGTCGTCATCGTCGTCGCGATCGCCGCGCTGATCGCGGTGACCCGGCTGTTCCGCAAGGTCGAGCAGGGCAAGGCCTTGATCGTCTCGAAGATGCGGAAGGTCGACGTGACCTTCACCGGGCAGGTCGTGCTGCCCGTACTGCACAAGGCCGAGGTCATGGACATCTCGGTGAAGGCCATCGAGATCTCCCGTACCGGCCGCGACGGTCTGATCTGCCAGGACAACATCCGCGCCGACATCCGGATCTCCTTCTTCGTACGCGTCAACAAGACCGCCGAGGACGTCATCAAGGTCGCCCAGGCCATCGGAACCGCACGGGCCAGCGACAAGGCGACCCTGCAGGAGCTGTTCAGCGCCAAGTTCTCCGAGGCGTTGAAGACCGTCGGCAAGCAGATGGACTTCACCGACCTCTACACCATGCGCGAGGAACTGCGGTCCCGGATCATCGAGATCATCGGCATCGACCTCAACGGCTACAGCCTCGAGGACGCGGCCATCGACTACCTGGAGCAGACGCCCCTCGGGCAGCTGGACGCCGGCAACATCCTGGACGCCCAGGGCATCCGCAAGATCACCGAGCTGACGGCCATCGAGAACGTCCGTACCAACGAGTTCCGCCAGCACGAGCAGAAGGAGATCACCCGGCAGAACGTCGACGCCCGCGAGGCCATCCTGGAGCTGGAGCGCCGACAGGCCGACGCCGAGACCAAGCAGCGCCGGGAGATCGAGACCGTGCGGGCCCGCGAGGAGGCCGAGACGGCCCGCGTGATGGAGGAGGAGCGCCTGCGGGCGCAGGGAGCCTTCCTCAAGACGGAGGAGCAGCTCGGCATCCAGCGGGAGAACCAGGCCCGCGAGGTGGCCGTGGCGCAGAAGAACCGTGAGCGGGTCATCGCCATCGAGAACGAGCGCATCGAGAAGGACCGGCAGCTGGAGGTCATCGCGCGGGAGCGGGAAACGGAGCTGACGCGGATCTCCGCCGACAAGGAGGTCGAGATCCAGAAGCGGGACATCGCCGAGGTCGTGCGCGAACGCGTCGCGGTGGACCGTACGGTCGCCGAGCAGGAGGAGTCGATCAAGCGGCTCCGGACGGTCGAGGAGGCGGAGCGCACCCGGCAGGCCGTGGTCATCGCCGCCGAGGCCGAGGCCCAGGAGAGGCTCGTCAAGGACATCAAGGCCGCCGAGGCGGCCGAACAGGCGGCCGTACACCGGGCGGCGGAGGAGCTCACCCTCGCCGAGGCCCGCAACAAGACAGCCGACCTCGACGCCCGCGCCAAGATCCGTCTGGCCGAGGGCACCCAGGCGGAGGCCGCCGCCGAGGGCCTGGCCGCGGTCGCCGTGCGGGAGAAGGAAGCGGACGCGATCGAGAAGGCCGGCCGGGCCGAGGCCGGGGCCACGACGGCGCGGCTGAAGGCGGAGGCCGACGGCGCCCGCGAGATGGCACTGGCCGAGGCGACCGCGATCGGCGAGAAGCTGAAGGCGGAGGCCGAGGGCCTGACCGAGAAGGCGGCGGCGATGGCCGCCCTCGACGAGGCATCGCGCACCCACGAGGAGTACCGGCTGCGGCTGGAGGCCGAGAAGGAGATCCGGCTCGCCGGCCTCGACGTGCAGCGGCACGTCGCGGAAGCCCAGGCCACCGTGCTCGCGACGGGGCTGGAGAGCGCCGACATCAACATCATCGGCGGCGAGTCGGTGTTCTTCGACCGGATCGTCGGGGCGATGTCGATGGGGCGCGCCGTGGACGGATTCATGGACAACTCCCAGACCGCAAAGGCACTGGCGGAGCCCTGGCTGGACGGCTCCGGTTCCTTCACCGGGGACCTGACCAAGGTGCTCGGCTCGGTCTCCACATCCGACGTGCAGAACCTGACCGTGTCCGCCCTGCTGATGAAGCTCATGCCCGCCGGATCGGGGCAGCTGGACGAGCTGATCGCCAAGGCCCGGCAACTGGGCCTGGCCGACATGCCCGTGAGCGGGCTCACCGATGCCCTCACCACTGCCAACGGCGCCGTCAACGGCACCGCCAAGAGCTGACCGACACGGGGGTGCGGTCAGGGGTTGCGGAGCCGCCGCGGAGGGGGCGGCGGCTCCGCAACCGCGTCACCGCCTTGAACGACGAGGAGCTGGACCAGATGACCACGGCCACGAGCACGGTCAGGGCGACGGAGCCGGAGACGGTCTCCGAAACGAACGCCGGACTGGACGCCGGGACGTACGGGGTGCTGCGCGACCGGCTCACGGCCCAGGCCGCAGAGCTCACCCGCCGCACCGAGACGCTGAACAAGGCCAGAATCGAGGAGTTCGGCTCCACCGGGCTCGTGCTCTCGGGATCCGGGCGTTTGCGCACCGAGGAGAGCAGGACGGCCCGCGACATCGTCGCGGTCGGAGACGTCCTCCTCTTCGGCTGCAACGGTGCCGCTTCCACCAGCCCGGATCGGGCCGTCTCCGACGTTCTGGCCCTCTACGACCGCGATTTCAACCCGCTCCCCGCCGACGCGGCCCCCGGCCTGCTCGACGACCCGGAATTCGTCAGGGAGTTCACCGCGCTCCACCGGTACTACCGGGGTGCGCGCCTGCTCCAGCTGCGCCGGGTGGACGGCAAGCTGCTGGCCGTGTTCCGGACCGGGGAGCAGGCCGAGGACATCCGCGTCCTGCGCTGGTCGCTCACCCCGGACGGTCAGGCCCGGTTCCTGGACGCCCGTGGCGAGCGCGACCACGTACTCCCGGCGGCGCACGAGGTGAAGTGGCAGGAGACCACCCGGGAGGACCACGTCCAGGGCCGCCATCCGCACGTCTCCATCGACGGCCGCCTCTTCGTCTCGACAGTGGGCGGCGCGCTCACGGTGAAGACCGACAACGACACAGAAACGGACGAGGGCGTCCACCGCGAGCCCGTCGATGAGCCGCTCCAGTCCCTGGCCGATGCCGACATCGCACACGCCTCTGTCGGCCCGCTGATCCTGCTCCGGATCCGCCCGTACAAGGAGCAGGCGCGACGCCACCTGGTCTTCAACTCCGTGACGGGCACGGTGGTCCGGCTCGACGGCATCGGGCAGTCCTGCCGGCGGCTGCCGGACGACGAGGGCATCGTCTTTCCCGGTGGCTACTGCCTCGGCTCCGGCACCGTCCGGACCTTCGACCCGGCGGTCGCGGACCCGACCGGCCTGGAGTTCGAGCGGACCTTCCGCGCCCCCAACGGCGAAGACGTGCTGTTCGCCTTCCACGCCCGCTCCGAGGGACGCACCCTGCTGCTCCCGTACAACGTGATCCGCAAGGAGGTCGCCGCGCCGATCTCCTGCCGCGGCCACGCCCTGTTCGACGACGGAGCCCTCGTCGTCCTGCGGGCCGTTGCGGACGAGCCGGCTCGAACGCACCCGCTGCAGACCTGGCAGACCCCCTTCACCTCCGACACCCACCCCTCCCCCGCCGGAGGCGGCTCGCTCGGCCGGATCGGCAACGCCGACCTGGTCCGGGGCATCGCCGACTGCCTGGCTGTCGCACGACAGGCCGCCGAGACCGGATCAGCACCCCGCGGACCGCTGTACGAGGCGCTGCTCTCCGCCTGCGTCAAGGCCGCCGACCGGCACCCCTGGCTGGGCGACGCGGAGGCCGGCGAGCTGCGTGGCGCGCTGGAGGCGGTACGGGCCACCGCCGAGCAGGTCCTCGACGAGTTCGAGTCCGTCACCTCCCTCACCCGGCAGGCCGCCGACGCCCTCGCGGAGTCCGCCCAGAACATCGCCCGGCTGGTGCGCCGCGCCCGTAGCGAGTCCCCGGCCACTGCCGAGGAGTGGATCGAGCGCATCGCCGAACTGCGCCGGGCCCATGGACACCTGCTCACGCTCGGCGATATGCGGTACGCCGACACCAGCGCCATCGAAGCCCTGAGCCGTGACGTGGCATCGGACATCGCCGCTGCCGGGCAGCGCGCCGTGGCCTTCCTCTCGCGTGAGGACGTCTTCGACGCGCATGTGGACGAGGCCGAACAGCTCGCCGTCGACGCCGGGGCGGTCCCCACCGTCGCCGAGACCGCCCCCCTCCGTGAACGCCTGGAGAAGCGGAGCTTCGGCCTTCAGTCCCTTGCCGAGGTGGTCGCCGACCTGGACATCGGCGACGCGACCGTCCGCACCGCCATCCTGGCGCGCATCTCCGAGGTGCTCGCCCCAGTGAACCGGGCCCTCGCCGCGCTCGCATCCCGCCGCCGAGAACTGCTCGACATCGAAGGGCGCGCCGGGTTCACGGCGGAGTGCGCGCTGCTGGGCCAAGCCGTCACCGGCGCCCTCGCGTCGGCCGGCACCCCCGAGGAGTGCGCGTCCCAACTCGCCCGTTTGCTGCTCCGGTTGGAGAACCTGGAGGCGCGCTACGCGGAGCACGACGGGTTCCTGACCGAGATCGCCGGGAAGCGGGCCGAGGTCCACGACGCGTTCTCCGCCCGCCGACAGACGCTCCAGGACGCCCGCGCCCGACGTGCCGAGGCCCTCGCCGACTCCGCGCGCCGTGTGCTGGAGACGGTCTCCCGCCGGGTGACGACGCTGGACAGCGCCGACGAGATCCACACGTTCTTCGCCTCCGACCCGATGGTGAGCAGGGCCCGGCGCACGGCCGACGAACTGCGCGAACTCGGCGATGCCGTCCGGGCGGAGGAGCTGACGGGTCTGCTCTCCGCCGCACGGCAGGAAGCGGGGCGCGCGCTGCGCGACCGTACGGAGCTGTTCGCCGACGGCGGCGAGACGATTCGCCTGGGCCGGCACCGGTTCGCGGTCACCCGGCAGTCCACCGAGCTGGCCCTCGTACCGCACGGGGACGGCCTGGCCTTCGCGCTCACCGGCACCGACTACCGCCGCCCGGTCACCGATCCGCAGTTCGCCGCCACCCGCCCGTACTGGGACCGGCTGCTGCCGTCCGAGTCGGCCGTGGTCTACCGCGCCGAGTACCTGGCGGCCCGCCTGCTGGCGGAACATGGCAGCGCGGCCCTCGCCGCCTCCGACCTGGATGCCCTCGTCCGTCAGGCCGCCGAGGCCGCGTACGACGAGGGCTACGAGCGCGGGGTGCACGACCACGACGCCGCCGCCATCCTGCGCGTGCTGCTGCGCCTGTACGAGAGCGCCGGGCTGCTGCGCTACCCGGCCCGGGACCGGGCGGCCGCCGCACTGTTCTGGGCACACGGCACGACCGTCGAGGAGCGTGCTTCCCTCACTCGCCGCGCCGTCTCCCTGGCCCGGGCACGCAACACCTTCGGGCACAGTCCCGCACTCAACGCATTCCAAGGCGAACTGACCCAGGCCATCGTGACCTTCGCTCCCGACACGGCCGCGCCGGCTCGCGCCGCCGAGTACCTCTTCGAAGAGCTGGCCTGTGAACCGGCCGGGTTCGCCGTTTCCGCCGCGGCCCGCACGCTCCTCGACAAGTTCCGCCGCAGCGTGGGCGCCTCGCCCTATGACGAGGACCTCACCGCCCTCCCCGACCTCGCCGCCCGCAGCCAGCTCGTCGAAGGCTGGCTCACGTCCTACGCGGCGGCCTGCGGCGAGGACATCGACGACGGCGACATCGCCGAGGCCGCCGCCGTCGAGCTGTGCACCGGCCTGGACCGCTACGAGGCCGCCGGCGCCACCACCGCGACCGTATCCGGGCTGCTCGGCGCCCACCCTCGGATCAGCGGACGCTCCCTCGTCCTGCGCCTGGACGAATTCCTCGCCCGCAACGCCGACTTCGCCGTGCAGGACGTCCCGGGCTTCCGCGCCTACCAGCGGCAGCGCGGCGTCCTCACGGCGGCCGAGAACGAGCGGCTCCGGATCGATTCACACCGTCCGCGGATCATGTCCTCCTTCGTCCGCAATCGGCTGGTCGACGAGGTGTACCTCCCCCTGATGGGTGACAACCTCGCCAAGCAGATCGGAGCGGCCGGGGCCGACAAGCGCACGGACAGCAGCGGGCTGTTGATGCTCATCTCACCGCCCGGATACGGCAAGACGACCCTCGTCGAGTACATCGCCGAGCGCCTCGGGCTGCTCCTGATCAAGATCGACGGTCCCTCCCTCGGGCACGGCACGACCTCCCTCGACCCTGAGGCGGCCCCGGATGCCACGGCCCGCCGCGAGCTGGAGAAGATCGCCTTCGCGTTGGAGGCCGGCAACAACGTGATGCTCTACCTGGACGACATCCAGCACACCTCGGCGGAACTGCTCCAGAAGTTCATCCCGCTGTGCGACACGACCCGTACGCTGGACGGCCGCGACCTGCGCGGCAAGCGGTTTGCCGTGTGCATGGCCGGCAACCCGTACACCGAGTCCGGGCAGCGCTTCCGCGTCCCCGACATGCTCGCCAATCGCGCCGACGTCTGGAACCTGGGCGATGTCCTCACGGGGAAGGACGACGCCTTCGCGCTCAGCTTCGTCGAGAACGCACTCACTTCCAACCCGGTCCTGGCGCCGCTCGCCGGGCGCGACCGCGCGGACCTGGAGCTCCTCGTCCGCCTCGCCGACGGGGACCCCACCGCCGGCCGTGACCGGCTCGCCCACCCGTATCCCTCGGCCGAGTTGGACCAGATCCTCGCCGTGCTGCGTCACCTCCTCACCGCGCGGACGACGGTCCTGGCGGTCAACGCCGCCTACATCGCCTCCGCGGCACAGGGCGACGCAAGCCGAACCGAACCGCCGTTCCGGCTCCAGGGCTCCTACCGCAACATGAACAAGATCGCGGCCCGGCTCTCGCCGGTCATGAACGATGCCGAGCTGACCGCTCTCGTCGACGACCACTACGCGGCAGAGGCCCAGACCCTCACCACCGAGGCCGAGGCCAACCGCCTCAAGCTCGCCGCCCTGCGCGGCACCCTCACCCCGGAGCAGGACGCCCGCTGGGCCGCGGTCACCGCCTCCTACGCCCGGGGCCAGGTCCTCGGAGGCCGGGACGACGACCCGCTGACCCGGGCGGTCGCAGCACTCGGCCTGCTCGCCGACCGGGTCGCCGCTGTGGAGGGCGCCATCACCCGGGCGACGGACCCACGCCACCTGCTCGCCCTCCCGGGCGGCCGGCACGCTGCCCGGGAGGGCGACCACGGTCTACGGGGGTGAAGGCGGGACGGTCACATCAGGTTCCGCCACCCGTGTGGCGGCCGTGGTCGTGGGCGAAGGCTTCGAAGACTTCCCTTGCTGATCCCCGGGTGCGCAGGAAGCGTTCGTCGAGGATGGCGGCCAAGTCGTCCAGCGCTGCCCGGAGCACGGCGGCGGACAGCCGGACGTCGGGGTGGCGGGCCGCCGCGGCCTGGTCCGCCAGGTTCATGGCGCCGGCGATCTGGCGGGCGAGGGAGGTCCGGTCGTCGCCGTCGTGGAAGTAGTAGGACTCTGCGTACTGCTGGAAGTCGACGGAGACCACAGCCACTGCCCCGGCCAGGCCGTCGAGGATGGCCGCGCCCGCGTCGGCGTCGATCTGCTCCGTCGTGGGATGGGTGCGGGCGAGGTGGGAGAGGCGTAGGGCGAGGGCGCGGCGGCGGGCCAGCGCAGGGTAGATGCCGAGTGTCCAAGCCACCGTGGCGCTGAGCAGGGCGAAGCCGACGAGGGCCTCCATGGGCGCGAGGATCCGGAGCCATCCCTCGGCGGGTGCGATGTCGCCGAGGCCGAGGGTGGAGATGTGGACCAGGGACACGTACAGGGCGTCCGCGAATCCCGCGTGGTCGGAGGGCTTCAGTCCGGTGGCGTAGGTGAACGCCTGCGGCATGTGCGGCCAGTAGATGAGGGTCCATCCCAGGACCGCGGTGAGGGCCCAGGCCGCGACCACGATCACCATGGCGAGGGGGCCCGCCAGCCCTGAGGCCCGGCGGCGCAGGGGCAGGGAGGAGGCCAGCCGCCACAGGGCCGTCATGACCAGTCGGCTGAGACCGCCGTGCCGCGTGGGGTGCCACAGGGTGTGGAACACGTCCCGAAGGACCAACAGCACCAGGGCCGCGCCCGCAAAGGTGATCAGCCAGTTCATGCGGACTTCTCTACCCCTTCCCTCGTCGCCTCAGCCCCGTTGCCGGCCTCCGGAGAGCTGTCGCCCACATGCCGCGTCCGCTCAGCAAAACCTCAAATCCGGATAACGATCGCATCACCGGACCTGGGAATCGCACGCCAGCCGCCCGCAGCAGTGATCTGGATCACTAAAGATTCGGTAAAGAGCGTGCTATGAATACGCAACTCCGCTTCGGCACCACCCCTCGCCGCATGCGGAGCGCCGGCACGCACCGGCCACGTACGAACCAGGGAAGTCCCGCTCCGAGTCCACGGATCGAGACGACCAGGGTCGCCGACCGGACAACGGCGTTCGCTCAAAGCCCGCATCCACAGCCGCCGCACCGCACTGCGCCGGCTCTGCGCCATCGAGGTTTTGCCAGATGTCACTCGACACCATCACCACCTCCGTAGACGAAGCCGTCAGCGGATTCTTCGAGCCCATCGCCAAGTGGCTCGGAGACATCGTCTTCTAATCCGTCCCCGTCAACGGGACACAGATCCCGCTGATCGTGGCCTGGCTCGTAGTGGCCGGTCTGGTCTTCTCCGGCTGGTTCGGCCTGGTGCAGATACGCAAGTTCCGCCTCGCGGTGAACGTGGTGCGCGGCAAGTACGACGAGGACGGCTCGGCCGGTGAGGTCAACCACTTCCAGGCCTTGACCGCGGCCGTCTCCGGGACCGTCGGCCTCGGCAACATCGCCGGTGTCGCCGTCGCCGTCTCCATCGGTGGACCCGGTGCGACGTTCTGGATGATCCTCTGCGGCCTGCTGGGTATGGCCACGAAGTTCGTCGAGGTCACCCTCGGTGTGAAGTACCGCGAGGTGCACGCCGACGGCACGGTCTCCGGCGGCCCGATGCACTACCTGCCCAAGGGCCTGGCCGACCGCTTCGGCGCCAAGGGCCTGAAGCTGGGCAAAGTGCTGGGTGTCCTCGCTTCCGTGATGATCCTGTTCTTCGGGCTCTTCGGCGGCAACCTCTTCCAGGTCAACCAGTCCTACGCGCAGCTCGTCTCCGTCACCGGCGGCGAGAGCGGCATGATGGGCTCCTCGGCCGGCGCGCTGTTCTTCGGCATCCTGATCGCCGCCCTGGTCGGCATCGTCCTGCTCGGCGGCATCCGCTCCATCGCCTCCGTGACCAGCAAGCTCGTCCCGGCGATGGCGGGCATCTACATCGTCGCCTGCCTCGTGGTCATCCTGGTCAACGTCTCCGCGGTGCCGTCCGCGATCTCCTCGATCATCGAGGGTGCCTTCAACCCGCAGGGTGTCGTCGGTGGTGTCCTCGGTGCGCTGATCGTCGGCTTCAAGCGGGCCGCGTTCTCCAACGAGGCCGGTCTCGGCTCGGCCCCGATCGCGCACTCCGCGGTCAAGACGAAGCACCCCGCCAGCGAGGGCCTGGTCGCGCTGCTGGAGCCGTTCATCGACACCGTGGTCATCTGCACGATGACCGCTCTGACGATCGTCATCGCCAACCCGGCCAGCTGGGGCGAGGCCCGCGAGAACGGCGGCGTCGGCGGCGTAACGATCACCTCGGACGCCTTCGGCACGGTCCTGCCCTGGTTCCCGTACATCCTCACCATCGCGGTGATGCTGTTCGCCATTTCCACCGTGCTGACCTGGGGCTACTACTGCATGAAGGCGTGGACCCACCTCTTCGGCCGCAGCAAGACCAGCGAGCTGACCTTCAAGGTCTTCTACACGCTGTTCGCGGTCGCCGGTTCGCTGCTCACCCTGCAGACCCTGATCGACATGGCCGACGCGGTGCTCTTCATGCTCGCCGTCATCAACATCATCGGCCTGTACCTGCTGGCCCCCGTGGTCAAGCGGGAGCTGAACAGCTTCCTCGACTTCGTCCGCCGCCGCGACGCCGGCCTGGACACCGAAGCAGACGAGGACGAAGACCAGGAGCCGGTGAAGACCACCGTCTGACCGTCCCCCCGGCGGCCCGGCTCCTGAGCGGGCTCGTACACACCTTGCGCCTTGGTGTGTACGAGCCCGCTCATCTGCATTTCAGCAGGTGAGAACCCCTCTGGTGGGATCCGGTGACCCGGGATAGGGTGTAAAGAACGCGTCAAGGGGCAGCTGGCTGCCCGCGACGCGCGGTGTGCCGGGAAGTCTGGTCGGCGTCCTTGGGGCCGTGTGCCCATTTCCAGCCGATGCCCCCGGAAGGCCTCCCGTATGAGCAACCAGCGCCCACGTATCATCTTCGGCCTCATGCCGTGGCCCGAGCGGCAGGCCATCGCCTCCGCCCTGCGCACCGAGACCGTAGGCGGGCTGGTTCTCCTCGCCGCCGCCGTGATCGCGTTGATATGGGCCAACACCCCGTTCAGCGGCGCCTATGAGGCGATACGCGACTTCCACTTCGGCATACCCGCCCTCGGCCTGGACCTCTCCGTGGGGCACTGGACCGCCGACGGCCTCCTCGCGATCTTCTTCCTCGTCGCCGGCATCGAACTCAAACGCGAACTGGTCGTCGGCGAGCTGCGCACCCCCGCCACGGCCGCCCTCCCGGTCATCGCCGCCATCTGCGGCATGGCCGTGCCCGCCGCGCTCTACGCCGCAACCGCCTCGGCCGGTGGCGGCAGCCTCGACGGCTGGGCCGTCCCCATGGCCACCGACATCGCCTTCGCGCTGGCCGTGCTCGCCGTGATCTCCACCCACCTCCCCGCCGCCCTGCGCGCCTTCCTCCTCACCCTCGCCGTCGTCGATGACCTCGGCGCCATCCTCATCATCGCGATCTTCTTCACCAGCGACCTGAACCTCTGGGCGCTCGGCGGAGCCTTCGCCGGCCTCGCCGTCTTCTACCTCCTCCAGCGCTACCGCGTCCGCGGCTGGTGGTGGTACGTGCCCCTCGCCATCGCGATCTGGGCCCTCATGTACAACGGCGGCGTGCACGCCACCGTCGCCGGCGTCGCCATGGGCCTTATCCTGCGCACCACCCGCGACAAGGACGAGAAGGCCTCCCCCGCCGCTCGCGTCTCGCACCTGCTGCACCCCTTCTCCGCCGGTGTTGCGGTGCCGCTCTTCGCCCTCTTCGCGGCGGGCGTCAGCATCTCCGGACCCGCCCTGGCAGAGGTGTTCACCACCCCCGAACCGCTCGGCGTCGTCATCGGACTCGTCGTCGGCAAGGTCCTCGGCATCTTCCTCGGCACCTACCTCGCCGCCCGCTTCACCAAAGCCGAGCTCAATCCAGACCTCGCCTGGGCCGACGTCCTGGGGCTGTCGGTCCTCGCCGGGATCGGCTTCACCGTCGCACTCCTCATCGGTGAGCTCGCCTTCCCCGGCGCAGCGGTGGGAGAGCACGTCAAGGCTGCCGTCCTCATTGCCTCCGTCACGGCCGCGGTCCTGGCCGCCGTACTGCTGCGCCGCCGCAACACCGTCTACAAGCGCCTGTACGAGGAAGAGAACCTCGACGCCGACGCCGACGGCATCCCCGACATCTACCAGCGCGACACGAAAGCCTCCGCCTCCGAAGTCGGCTGAACGACGACGGACGTCAGCACCAACCCGACCGCCGGGACGGCAGGCCGCGCGTGTTCACGGCCGTGGCCGGGACGGCGATCCGGATTGCCGCGGCCGACCGCTGGAAGCCGGGGCGGGCCGATCGGAGAGGTACCACGCGCTGCCGGCCCTCGGTCCGGCAGCGCGCCGCTCGTCAGCGGCGACCTCGACCAGAGGCACTCGCGCCCACCATGACCAACCCTGTGACCAAGCAGGACAACCCGATGTAGAGAAGCGGAAAGCCGGGCTCTGGCAGGGTGTACAGGAAGGCTCCCCCTAGCGAGAGTGGCGCGCCCACGACCGAAAGCAGCATCCCGACGCGGAGTTCGGTGCTGTTGTTGCGGAGCCACATGCGGACTCGGGTACAGAGGGCCGGGGTCAACGCTCACCACCCGTCGCGATTCGGCGAGCGGTCCTGAGGGCCCGCCCTTCCCGCATCGGGCGCCCTTCGCCGCTGTTCGCCTTCGGCGCCGTCCAGACCGCAGCCGGGGCCGCGATGTACGCGCTGCCGCAGTACAGCCATGCGCTCCTTGCCCTGTGCGCGTTCGCCGTGGCGGCTGCGGCGGCCGTGTGGATCTCCGCCAAGCAGCGGTGACCGGTTCACGAGGCACTCGATCCGGCAGGTGCGAACGCTGCACGCTCGCCCGCCTGGTCCCGCGGCGCACGAAGCGGTGGACGCAGGACGAACGCGGGAGTGAGGGGTGATGCGTGTCGTGCACACCTCGCGCCGGGTGTACACGAGCCCGCTCGGCTTCACCTCGGGAGGTCAGGAGCCTTTGCGGGCCGCCCCCAGCATCGCGAGACCAGTGATCAGCAGGGAGAGCCCGATGACCAGGAAGGGGAAGCCAGGGCCGGGAAGGACGTACATGGCGACGCCGGCCAGGGTGGTGGGCGTTCCTGCGACCACCATGGCGACCGCCAGGCGGCGCTCGGTGATGTTGCGGCGCGCCCACGCCGTGATGCTGCGGCCGTACATCGGTCAGGCCACCCGTTTGGGGCCGGCTCGCCGCGCCGTGCGCTCGGCTTGGATGAAGCAGCCGACAGCGGTCGCGATGAAAACGAAGCCGAGGACGGTGCAGGCCATCACGGTATCCGCAGATGCGTCCAGCATTCGAGGGACGGCGTTGAGCGGCATGAGGGTGTAGATGCAGAGGACGGCCCAGGCGTAGGGGCGGGCGGCCAGTTGTCGACCTCGCAGGCCGCGTGGCGTCCAGCCGGTGAGGATCGCCAAGGGGGCAGGCAGCACGAGCAGCGTGCCGGCCGCGAGGGCGATCGCGTGATAGGTGGGGTTGCCGTTCATCGGTACCTTCCTGGATCGGACGCCCACGATAGACGGGGTGCTCGGGACTTGTTCATGCCGGAGTCCGGCAAGTTCCGGTGGGTCGAACTGCTGTCAGAGAACCGTCAACGGGGCGTATGGAACGTGTAAAGTCCGCCGTGGTGTGCCGGGAAGCCTGGTCGGCGATAGGGATAGCTCTCTTCGCGGATCGGGGTTTTCACGTCATGGTGCTCGTCGCTGTCTTCGGTGTGGCGCTGCTGGTCGCCGTGCTGCTGTCCGGGCTTGCCGCCCGCACGGTCCTGTCCACCTCGCTGCTCTTCCTGCTGGGCGGGGCGCTGGTCAGTGACGGGTTCCTCGGTCTGATCCACATCACGGCCGACAGCGAGATCGTCTCGGTGACTGCCGATCTGGCCCTGTTCGCGGTGCTGTTCACCGACGGCATGCACGTCTCGTTCCCCAAGCTGCGGCAGAACTGGAAGAACCCGGCCCGTGCGCTGGGGCTGGGCATGCCGCTGGCCATGGCCGGCATGGCTCTGATCACCCACTACCTGGTCGGGCTGGACTGGACGACGTCGTTCCTCGTCGGCGCCGTGCTCGCGCCGACCGATCCCGTCTTCGCCTCGGCGATCGTGGGCCGCAAGGAGGTCCCGGCGAAGCTGCGGCAGCTGCTGAACGTGGAGAGCGGCATCAACGACGGTCTCGCGCTGCCCGTCGTCCTGCTCCTGATCGCCGCGGCCGGTCCCACCTCCGGTCAGGCGGATGCCTCCGTCGGTGAGATAGGCCTGGAGCTCGGGCTCGGTCTGGTCTTCGGTGTCGTGCTGCCGCTGGTGGTGGCGGGTCTGGTACGGCTGCGGCTGCTGGGGGCGGAGCCGAAGCTCCAGCCGCTGCTGCCTCTGGCGACCGGGATCATCCTGTACGGGCTGTGCCACCTCACCCACGCAAACCCCTACCTGGCGGCGTTCTCCGCCGGCGCCGTCCTGGCCTCCGTCTCGCCCCAGGCGAAGACAGTGTTCGAGCCGCTGGGCGAGATGCTCGCGGAGCTGGCCAAGTTCGCAGCCCTCCTCGTCTTCGGTGCGCTGCTGACGCCGGCGCTCTTCGGTGATCTGTCGGCGGGCGGGTACGTGGCCGTGGTGCTGGCAATCGTCCTGATCCGCCCCGCCTCGTTGCTGGTCTCGTTGGTGGGGGCGCGGATCGAGCGGCGGGAGAAGCTGGTCGCCGCCTGGTTCGGCCCCAAGGGCTTCGCGTCCGTCGTCTACGGCCTGCTCGTGCTCCAGGCCGGCATCCCGCAGGGCGAACAGGCGTACACGCTGATCGCCGTCTGTATCGCATTCTCGATCATCGCCCACTCCAGCACCGACGTACCCATCGCCCGCCTCTTCGACGTGGAAGACCTCACCGGCATAACGGACGTCGACCAGGCCGCCAAGCCGATCGACACCGTTTTCGCCCCGCGCAGTGCACCCCACCAGAAGAAGCAGCATGATCGCCCGTGATCTCGCCGAGCCCTACCCGCACGTGACGACCGACCACCAGGCCGTGAACGCGGTACGCCTGCTCGCCGAGCACGACCTCGCCGCGCTCCTGGTCCTGGACCGCGACGGCACCCCGTATGCGGTCGTCCCCGGTTCCCAGCTGGTACGGCAGCTGGTGCCCGAATACGTTATGGAGGACCCGCTCCTCGCGGCGGTCATCGACGACCGGCATGCCGACGCCCTCACCGAAGGCCTGGCCGGCAAGACGGTCGACCAGTGGATCCCGGAACGTTCCTTCAAGCCGGCGTTCGTCGGCTCTGAAGCCGGGGCTCTTCAGATCGCCGCTCTCATGGCGCGCACGCATGTGCCGCTGGTCGCCGTCATCGACCGCGACGACGAAGGCCGCCAGCTCCCGTCGTCCTGGTGCTGCTGTGCCGGATGATGTTCGCCAAGCACTTCGACTACGACGAGAAGCGCGCCGCCGCGATCATGGAGCTGCGTGAACGGGAGGCGATCAAGGAGCCGCGCCTGCTGATTCAGGGCTTGGGCGTCCTTGCTCTGGTTGTCGCCGGATTCGTCCTGCACCGCCCAGCGTCGTCGCTCTCCTCGGCGCCGGTCTGCTGATCGCGATCTCCAAGGTCGAAACCGGGGAGGTGCTCGGCGAGGTCGAGTGGCCGACCCTCGCCTTCTTCGCCGGCCTGTTCGTCATGGTCGGCGCGCTCATCGAGACCGGCGTGATCGGAGAGCTCGCGAGCTCCCTCGCGGACGTCATCGGCGGCGCCCAGCTGGGCGGCACGATGCTCCTGCTGGGCGGCTCGGCCGTGCTGTCGGGGACCGTCGACAACATTCCCTACGTCGCCACCATGGCGCCCATCGCCAGCGAGCTCGTCACCGACATGGGCGGCGACCCCGACCACGTCATGTGGTGGGCCCTTGCCCTGGGCGCCGACCTCGGCGGCAACGCCACCGGCATCGGAGCCTCCGCCAACATCGTCGTCCTCGGCATCGCCGAACGTAACCGCCACCCCATCACCTTCTGGCAGTTCACCAAATGCGCCTCGTCGTCACCGCCGTCACGATCGCCCTCTCCGCCGTCTACCTGTGGCTGCGCTACTTCGCCCTGGCATGAGAACCGACCGCCCCTCCCCCTGGGGAGGGGAGAAAGGAGCTTTGGCATGGCACGCAGCCGGCGCACGGAAGCCGTCTCCATAGCCCTGTGGTGGGGTGGGCTCACCGTGTTGTTGTGGGGTGGAGGGCACCTCCGCGAAGCGCCTGCCTCGCTGGTGGCGTGTGCGGCGAGCGCCGCCCTTTTGATCAGCCTCGGCGAAGTGGCCCACTGGCTGCGCTGCCGCATCCGGGAGCACTGGGCGGCCCGCAGGAACCGCGCGCCCTGAGGTGGGGGCTCACACCTCGGTGTCGGGCCAGTCGAGCAGGCGTGCGCCGATCACCGCGGTCTGGAGGGTGTAGCGGTTGACCGGGTCGGCCGGGTCGGCGCCGGTGAGGCTGTGGATCTGCTCCAGTCGGTAGGTCAGCGCCCGCACGCTCAGCGACAGCCTGCGTGCGGCCTCGGTCGCCACGCAGCCGCTGTCGAAGTACGCGGTGAGGGTGTCGATGAAGCTGTGGGCGCCGCCGCGCCCGTTTCGGAGCGGGCCCAGGACGTTTTCCACCAGGTCGGCCATCGCCTGCCGGTCCCGTGTCAGGACCGGGTAGACCAGCAGGTCTGCGGCGTGGAGCACCGGCCCGTTCAGGCCCATCCGCTCGGCCAGGTCGAGGGCGTTGAGCGCTTCCTCGTAGGAGTGCACCACGCCGCCGGCGCCGGGATGGGAGCGGCCTACGGCCACTTTGCCGCCGTCGGTGGCGGCGTACGCCTGCTTGGCGAAGAACGCCAGAACGTCCGGCTGGTCTCCGGGGGCCACACAGATCAGCCGCCCGTCCTTGGTGGTGAGCAGGATCTGCCGGCCCGCGAACCGGCTCAGCACCGCCGATTCGATCCCGCGGGCCACCGGGTAGCCGTCTCCGTACGGCTCAGGTCCGCTCGCCACGGCCACCGCGTGGGCCTGGGAGAGGCGCAGCCCGAATCGCTCTGCGCGCTCTGCCAGTCTCCCGAGATCGCTGCGCCCGTAGAGGAGGTCGTCGATGAACTCGCGGCGCACGGCCTCCTCCTGGCGCACGGCCTGGTGCTGGGCGCGCTCGTAGCCTTCGACGAAGGCGTCTACTGCCTGTTCGGTTACCGCAAGTAGGGAGCCTGCCTGCTGGATCGGCACCCGGGTGAGGACCTCCTGGGACACGGCCAAGTGCTCGCGGATCATCACGCGCAGCGTGAGCCCGCGCTCCGCGGCCCGCTCCCCCTCGGCGCGGTGTGCCTCCAGTTCGGTGCGCGTCATCCGGCGCCCGGTGGTACAGGCGTCGCGCAGGCACTCGACATACCCCGTCAGCTGGCCTTGCGGTGCTTCCCGCTCCGTCACGCACTCCCCCGTTCTCGTCGCGTCGGCGAACCCGTTGACGCGCAATCAGGTTGCCATAGGCAGCAAAGAGGTCCTTCACCGGCAGCGAATGGCGGGTAAGGACTGCCGGTCGACGGCAATGCGCTCCCGCGAAGCGGCGGAGAGGATCAAGAAATGCCCTGTGTCGAGGACGGCTGCACCGTCAGCGGTAGGGGGCAGCCGCCCACACCGCCGCCACGATCGCCAGCACGCAGGCGGCAACAGCGAGCAGCGTGCTACCGGGGTCGGGCAGCACGTACAGCGCCTGGCCGGCTGCGGTCAGCAGACAGATGTGGGCCTGTGCGACCGCTGATGCCGGCTGATCCGTTGGGCGGATCTGGTCCTGGTGTGGCATCCGGACCGGCCCAGGCCGTTCGGGACCCAGGCGCGGTTCGTGCCGACGACGTTGACAGGCTCGCGAGACGGTCGGCGCGGGGCGGTGCTCGCACACAAGGAAGACCACACAGGTGATCGATCACGTGGCCGGTTTACGACGAGTAACACGGGGGTGCTGACGATGTCGTTCGAGGAAGAGTGGGCCGCGGACAAGGCGGCCGTGACCATGAGATTGAACCAGGCCGGCGGTTCGGCGCCGACGCCGGGCTCGGCCGACTATGTAGTCGAGGACGACGATCTCGGCGAGATCGGCCATGCCGCCAACGGGCTCTTCAACGGCCTGGAGCCCGCAGGCAAGCACGCGAGCGCGGCGAGCGAGAGTGCCGGGAGCAGCTTGAAGGGTGACGGCTTCGACACCGGTGCCGCGCTCGCGGAGGTGAACAAGACCTGGGAGACGCAGGTGAAGACCCTCCTCCAGGCATGCGCGCACATCTCCAACCACCTCGACTACACGAAGAAGTCCAGCAAGGCCAATGACGAGTGGATCGGAGCGCAGCTGCGCATCGTCGGCCCCGTTGCGCCGGGCCGCGAGGGTTCCGTGTCCGCGTCCCAGATCGACAAGTTCTTCCGGTAAGGAGCCACAGCCATTCCTACCTTCGAGCAGCTCCTGAACGCCAAGCTCGGTCCGATGGGCACCGCGGTCACGCAGTGGACGGAGACAATCGCCAAGCTGGCGCAGCTCAAGGCCGATGCGTCGGCTATGAAGTCCAAGGCCGACAAGTCCACCTGGCGGGGTGAGAACGCCTCCGTGACGAAGGTGTTCGTCACGAAGACGGCCAAGGAGTTCGGTGATGCCGTCACCGAGGCGGAATCTGTGCGTGACCTTCTCCAGGACGCCCACACTCTGTTCAGGACCGCCCATGACGACCTCAAAGCCACGTACGAGAACCCTCCGCCGGGCATCACCATCTACCCGAACGGCGTGCTCAGCCATCGTGTCCACCCCGACCGCCGGTCGAAGGACAGCACCGAGCCGGTCGCGACCGAGGCACAGTTCGAGGCGCTGCGCGGCAAGATCGAAGGGATCCTGCGGCGGGCGAACGAGGCCGATGAGCTGTGTGCCTGGGGTCTGCGCGCGCTGATCAAGAACCACCCCAACGACTTCGGCAGCACCGACCTCGGCGGCGTCGCCGACGCGAAGAAGATGCGCGCGGAGGAGAAGCAGCAGGCGGAGAACGGCCGCGAGGCCGCCAAGCTGTACGCCCGCTGGGAGCACCTCGACGACAAGGAGCGCGAGCGGCTGCTGCAGCTCGCCGAGGGCGGCAAGGACTCGCCGGCCTTCGCCGAGCAGCTGATGACGAACCTCAGCTACCGGGGCCGCGACCAGCAGGAGGCCGTGCTGCTGCTCGCCGGCAGCCTGGAGACGGGCGGCCGCGACGGCCAGCTCTCCGCCGCCGACGCCCGCCTCTACAAGGCCCTCTCCGGCTCCCTTGCCACCGCCACCGGACCCGACTCCTCGATAGGTTCCCCCGGCGGTGTCACCTCGGCCTGGACCGACAAGCTCATCACCACGGCCCGCGACGGCAACGGCCTGCCCACTCGCCACCCCGGCGCGATCGGGGGCGGCGCCGCGACCCTGAAGGACCTCACGGACCTGATGGCCGCCGACGCCGGCGACAAGGCGTACGACCCGAACGACAAGAACGCGTCCCCGTACGACAAGGACAAGGGCGACCCGGTCTACAGCGAGGCGTTCCTGCACGAGGTCGGCGACACCATTCGCGAGTGGGAGACGGACAACGACGACGCCTATGACGGCGTCATGAAGAACTGGCAGGGCACGCAGGAGGACCCGATGAAGGGTCTGATGAACGCCATGAGCCGCAACCCCTCCGCCTCCACGCACTACTTCGACCCGAACACCACGGACAACCTCAAGTACTTCCTGGAGGACCGCAAGTGGCCGGGCGGCGAGGTCGAGTTCAAGATGCCCGAGGAGACGCAGCGCACCTCGGCCCGCACCGAGTTCGGCGCCGCCCTGGAGGCCGCGGCCACCGGCCGTGAGCCGGGCAGTCCGCTGCACGGCGTCCGCGCCCACCACGACGGCGCGCAGGCCGCGATCTTCGAGCGGATCGCCAAGGAGTACACCGGCGAGCAGACCTACGGGACCCAGAGCTCCGTGCCCCTGGCGATGCGCACGAGCATGGGCAACATGATCGGGGACTACGCCTCGGACGTGCACCAGATCCTCGGCAAGAACATGGACGGACCGACCGACTTCAATAACCTCACGATCGAGCGGGGCGACCTCACCCGTCTCATGCGCGGCGTCGCCGAGGACCCCAAGGCGTTCGGTGTCATGCACCACTCGCAGAGCGTGGTGATCGCCGAGGGACTAAACGGCTTCCCGCCGGACTCGTACCGCAAGGAGGATCCCGAGATGCGCGCCTGGGTCAAGCAGTCGGCGTCGGTTCTCGGCCACCTCGACGGCGTGCGAGGCGACGTCATCTACGACCTCGGCCAGGCGGAGAAGGACACCAACGCCTGGAACCAGAGGATGAACTACCACGCCATCGGCGCACCCCTGACGGCCATCCCCGTCGTCGGCGACGCGCTCCAGCGCACGGTCGACGCCGGCACGGCCGGGTACATGAACGAGCTCAACGCCAAGGTCGACGAGGAAACTCGTAAGAATATGGTCAACCACTTCGAGAACGGCGAGAACCAGATGAACGCCATGATGCGGAAGATGGCGACCGAGAAGGGCCTCACGAAGGAGGAGCTGGACGCGAGCCCGGGCGAGTACGAGGACGGTCTCCAGACGACTGCCGAGAACTGGTACCAGCAGGGCATCGAGGACGCCCAGAAGAAGATGGGACAGCCGTAGACATGGACAGGAAGTGGCTGCCGCTGACCATCGCGCTCGGCGCCGCCGGGGTGGCCGTCGTGACGGCGAGCTTCTGGCCTGACGACGAGAAGCCGCCGCTACCGCAGACGCTGTGTCATGGGGCGCTCAGCCGGCAGACGGCGGAACTGATCGACGACGGCAAGGGGGGCGAGGTCAGCACGGAGGAGTGGGAGAGCAAGGGCAAGAGCACCGATCACGCGGTGTTCAAGGGGTGCCAGGTGCTGCGCGCCAACGCGGACAGCGACTACCCCCGAGGGGTCTACACCCTGATCATCGAAGACAACCGGAACGACCCTCACTACAAGCCCAAGAACTCCGTCCCCCTCGGCCCCGGCTTCACCGGCTGGGCGCTTCCCGACAAGGCCGAGGCCAACCTACCCGCCAGCTGTGCCGCCCGCATGGGCTCGACGGCGCCGAACATCACGGTGACGCTCATGGCGCCCTCGAAAAAAGGGGAAGCGGAGGAGAAGGACCTCGTCGACCGGGACGCCCCCGCGATCCGCAACAATGCGGCCGTGGTGCGGGAGGCCGCCACCAAGCTCGCCAAGAAGTACGGCTGCGCCGCCTGACCGCCGCCTGACAGTGATCTTGGTCGACACGGTTCTAGTCCCGTACTTCGCGGGTCGTTGATTCGTATGGTGTGACCGGTCCGGGAGCGTCCCGGACCAGTCGTATGGCGTTGGTCCGGATGTGTCGATGACTTCCCGGTCCCCGCGGCCACAGTCCCAGCGTCAGGGCCTTGAAGTTGTGGTGACGTCCGTGGTGGAGAAGCGTCTGGGCGCTCTGCCTGTCGCTGCCGAGTTTCTGCACCGGCTGAATGTGGCCGGGATCGTCGACGAGGTGTGTCGGCGCGAGCGCCCATCTGACCCACGGGCAGGTCATCAAGGTGCTGGTGGCCAACCGGCTGACCTCGCCCGCACCGCTGGTGCGGGTCAGGGACTGGGCGAGGACCTGGGCGGTGGAGGAAGTCTTCGGCATCACACCGGACGTGATCAACGACGGCAGGATGGCCGGGTACGGCGAGGCCGACTGGAAGGCGAAGCTCGCTGACCACGTCATCGGCGGTGCGGTGACTCCCATGTACTTCACCACGGCCGGCGGTGTCTCGCTCGCCTTCGGTGACTCGATCCAGCGCGGCGTGGACACCTGGGCCTGGGAGTGGGGCACCCGGTGAAGGGAGAGGTCGATGCCAAGGTCAACCCCCAGATCGCGGACGAGTACCTTTCCGTCAACACCCAGGCGCCGATCCTGATCCGCGAATGGGCCAACGACCGGGCCGACATCTCGGAGAGCGACGTCCAGGACTACACCCGCGATGTCCTCGAAGGCCGGGTCCGCGGTACGGAGACAGCACACACCAGCTCGGCCCCGACCTGCTGACCGTCACCCTGGACTCCGCCCACGCCCAAGCCCTCGCCGTACTCCTCGCCGCCCGCTGCGGGCTCCCCCGCCAGGCGCGCGCCGCCGAGGACGGACCCCGGTGCAGCGCGGCACCGGCCGAGACGGCCGCTGCCTCAACGTCGCGGCCACGGCGCCTCAGGCTTGAGCACGGCTGGAAGGGCATCGACGCAGGGCATTGAGCGGCAGGAAAGTTCAGTTGTCTGGGGCCAGCTTCCGGTTGGTGCCGGACCGCCCGATGTCCAGGTCGAGGAGCGTGGCCAGGGCTGTGCCGCTGTTCCAGAAGCCGAGCAAGTCCACCTCTTTAGGGAGTGCTCAATCGTCCGTATGGGCTTTGACCTGCGACAATACGGCGCGTGTATGTCCGCGACGTATGGACGTGCCGTCAGAATGGGGTGGGCGTCACCGGGTTACTGGGCACTTCGTCGGCCAGGTCCTCGCCGACGAACCGACGAACGTCACCCGCGCCCTGGAGGCAATGCGCGACGAGCACCTGGAGCGGTCCCGTGCCAGGCACTCCGTGGTCGGTGCGCACCGGTAGCCGCACCACCGTGAGAGTGGAATGCGCACCGGGTGGGGCTGGTGCACGTCCACCCGGTGCACATCGTGCACCCGGGTGGACGTGCACGACCAGGGCCGCACGCCTGTTGAGAGTGGAGTGGGAGGTTAGGCCGGGCCCTTCCCGGTTGCAGCGTTCAGGGCGTACATGTTGTTGTCGTCGCTGCTGATGTACACGATCCCGTCGGCCACCGTCGGTGACGAGGTGAGACCTTGGCCGGTGTCGAAGGCCCATTTTTCGTCGCCGGTGAACGCGTTCCGGGCCTACACCCTCCTGCCGCTGCCGATGTACACGAGCCCGTCGGCCGCCGTCGGCGACAACCTGACGGGGTCGCTGCTGGGGAGGGCCCACCTTTTGGCGCCCGTGGCCGCGTTCAGGGCGTACTGGTACGACTCACTGGCGACGTACACCACCCCAGCGGCCACCGCCAGCGACGAGGAGAGCGCGTCGCGGATGGCGACTCCTGGCCCTGCTCGCCGTAGCCGGCGATGAAACCGCGGTAGCGATCCAGCGCCTGATCGAAGATGTTGTTCCAGCCGTGCGAGAAGAGAAAGACATCACTCGAGACGGCCAATCTCTGCCTGACCTCGTTCTCGGCCTCGACGCTGAGCAGCGAGCCGTCCTCGCTATAACGCAGAAGGAAGAGATCGGCTGTCGTACCCCCACCGAGCGCAATCTCCTGGAAGGGATCGGCCATGGGAACGCTCCCTGGATAAACTCTCATCACCACGTTGCAGCGATCTTGATTCCATGCTTCACCCACCCGACGAGTGCAAATCGGGCACGCATGTGAGCGGTCGCGACCCGGTCAGCGACCGGCGGCCAGGAAGCTCGTCTCGAGCACGTCCACCTTGCCCGGGATGCCCGCAAGAGTGCCGTACCGCTGCTACTCGCCGTGCACGGTCTCCGCCTCCAGAGGCCTTAGAAGTCGTTCGTCTCCCTTTCCTGTCCCATGGGCCGGGCAAGGGCCACCATCGGTGAGAAAGGGACACCGGAAATGCGAACATACAGCCCCATCCGAAACCGTCGGGCCGCCGGGCGCGGGTCGACACCACCGCGTGATCGTGAAGTAGCGGCTTTCCGGCTCTCGACTCGTAGTGCCGGAACACCGCGACGATCAGCCCGTCCTTCACCGGGGCGCGGTGCTTGCCGCCGCTCCCCCAGCGGATCTCCGTGACCGAATCTATGCCTCGCATAGGTGTCCGTAACGATCTGATCGCAGCCGACCGAGCGGTCACCGTCCCGAGTCGGCCGCCTCGCCGATAGTGCAGATCTCAGTGAGCTCTTTCCAACCTCACTATGCTGAGCGCGAGTTGGACGCTCCTACGCAACGACGAAGCTCCTGGTAGACGGGTTCTCGACCAAGATGACCGTGTCTGCCGGGAGTGTGGCGTGCTTGTCTACCCGTCCTTGATCGATCTCTGTCTGCACGCCTTGACCCTCCCGTAACGGGAGGCCCTACGGTCCCAGGTCATGAAGATTGTTGTGCATGACACGGCGTCCGCCATGTTCGATCTCCTGCAGCGCCCGTTGGAGGAGCGGCCCGACGCCCTACGAGAAATACTCAGCACGCTACAGAGCGCGATGTCCGTGGTGGGCGATGTGGACGCGGTTCAGATGCACCAGATGGGCAGTGGCTTCCGGATCGATCGTGAGGACCCGCGCTACCTGACGGCCCTGAGGCAGATGCAGGACGCGGGAGTGTGGAACGAGATCGAGGACCGCCTCGCCGCGGCGTGGGAGCGGCTGAACGGTGCGGTGCCCGAGGCCAGGAGCGCCGAGACCGTTCATGTCGTCCTGGTGCTCGGCGACCCCGATGACCACCACCTGACGGTTCGTACTGGCGGCTATTTCGGCATGGGCGGTTTCCCGGGGGCGATCCATCTGGTGATGTGGCCCACCGAGACCAGCCTGGCGAAGATCGGCCACGCCGCCGCGCACGAGCTCCACCACAACGTGCGCTACGCCAACGCGGTCTGGGATCCTGGGACGGTCACGGTCGGCGAGCAGGTCGTGGCCGAAGGGCTGGCAGAGGCGTTCGTACGGGAACTGGCCGGCGAGCAGGCCCTGGGCCCCTGGACGACGGTGCTGTCCGGCGCGGAACTGGACGACGCCTACGAGAAGGTCGTGGCCGCGATCGATGTGGCCGGGATGCAGAACCTGCCGCCGTACGTGTACGGCGACGCTACCGCGGAGCTCATGGGGCATGAACCCGTCGGGCTGCCGGACTTGGCCGGATACGCGGTCGGCCTTCGGATCGTGGACGCCCACCTGGCTGTGTCCGGCCTGACCGCCGCACAGAGCGTCGCGCTGCCGGCACGCGACATCCTCGTCAACGCGGGCGTGCCGACCGGCGCGTGACTCGCCCGACGCATCGCGCAAACGGGGCCGCGCAGGACGACCGGTGCGCCCCGGGGATCCGCGGAGGCAGCACCGGCACTTGAGCTCATTGCAACCTCGCGACGCTGATCGTGAGTTGGACATTCCTGCGCAACGAAGAAGCTCCTGGTAGACCGGTTCTCGACCAAGATGACCGTGTCTGCCGGGAGTGTCGCGTGCTTGTCTACCCGTCCTCGATCGATCTGTCCGGCCGCACCCTGAGGTATCTGAGTGGGCAACTTACCGCCCGGCGGCGGAAGATCGGGACGCGGTGGCGGCGCCTACCCGCTGGCCGCCAGGCCCTGCTGGCCCTGGCGCACCTGCGATGCGGCGACACCTACGCCCAGCTCGCCGCCGGGTTCGGCATCGGGATCGCGACCGTGTTCCGCTACATACGCGAGGCGATCGAGGTGCTGGCCGCCCGCGCCCCGTCCCTGGCCAAGGCAATGAAGACGATCCGGACCAAAGCGTTCGTCATCCTCGACGGCACCCTGCTGCCCATCGACCGCATCGCCGCCGACACCCCGTACTACTCGGGGAAACACAAACGTCACGGCATGAACGTCCAGGTCCTCACCGATCCTTTCGGACGCCTGCTTTGGGCCTCGCCGGCACTGCCTGGCTCAACCCACGATCTGACCGCCGCCCGGCAGCACGGAATCATCGAAACCCTCACCGCGGAGGGCCTCAAATGTTGGGCGGACAAGGTATATCAAGGAGCCGGCGGACCCGTTCGAGTGCCGTTCCGGGGCCGCCGCCTCAAGCGATGGAAGCGCCGTCACAACAGCAGCCACGCCAAGATCCGCTGCCTCGGGGAGCAAGCCATGGCCACCCTGAAGGGCTGGCGCATCCTCCGGAGACTCCGCTGCAGCACCAACCGGATCACCGACATCGTGAAGGCCGTCCTCGTTCTCCACCACGCCTCAACCTGAGGTTGGAAAGGGCTCACTGACGTGGGCAGCGTCGTGAGTACCTCCTGAGCCACGCAAGTGCTGCCACACCCGCCACGGACCCGGCACTCCCATCTCGGCCGCCCATTCCCCCTGACTCGGCGGACCTCCAGTTCGGCGTGGGTCAGTCGGCGCCCCATGACGCACGCAGAGTGAAGGCACGTCTGGTCTGCTGGCGGTGGGCGGCAGCGCTTGGTCCGCGCCGACCGTGCCACGCGCTGCGCGGCAGAGGTCGCGGGCAGCCACCCACACCGCCGCCACGACCGCCAGCACAAACGCGCCAGCAGCGAACAGCCACATATCGAAGGCGGGAGACACGTACAACGTCAGGCCGGCTGCGGATGCGACGAGACCGGCCCGCGATGGGGTTGCCGCCACGTGCCGCCCGCCAGGACCACAGACACGATCGCCGCCAGGCACTCCCGGTCCCCAGCGCGCCGACGACTGCCTTCCTGCGGGCGAATCAGCACCGTCTCGTGCACCACACGCCGGAACAAGTCCCACAACTCATCGGACGGCAAACTGCGGCTCATCCTGCTGGAGTCGACGCGCGCCGGTCGCACGGGCACTACCACGTACGACTCAATCGGTAAGTCGTTCTCCTTCCAGATGCCGGTCGGCAGGAAAGCGTGGCCGTGGATCAGACAAGGCCGCCATCAACGGATGGCCGAACGTAGTAAGGCGTGCCGCCGGAACTCGGGAAGGTCACGCGGTGCAAAGAGCTGCCCCAGTCCGCGAGCGGTCGATGGCCTTCCACGATCTCGCCGGAGAGATGAAGGGTGGCCCACTCCGTGCGGCACGAGGAGTGCAACCCCGAAGGGGGGCCGGGCGGGGCACTCGCCTGGCTGCCGGCTGTCTGTTCCCTTCGCCACCGGTACTACTCCGGCAGCGCCTACGGGCGGACCAGTTGTGTTTGACTCAGCCCCTTCAACAACGACCGGGTGCAACCCCTCAACACAGCCTGCCGATTGGCTGGAGTGCGACCGCCTTCGGGAGCCGCGTCGTCACTCCTGCGCCGGCCACCCCAGCAGTCTTGCTCCGATGACGGCCGTCTGGAGGGTGTAGCGGTGAGACGGCTCACCCGGGTCGATGTGCGTCAGGGTCTGGATGCGCTCGAGACGATACGT
This sequence comes from Streptomyces virginiae, assembly GCF_041432505.1. Taxonomy (GTDB): domain Bacteria; phylum Actinomycetota; class Actinomycetes; order Streptomycetales; family Streptomycetaceae; genus Streptomyces; species Streptomyces virginiae_A. The sequence goes on along the minus strand of NZ_CP107871.1, from coordinate 7,481,088 downwards.
CAGGGCGCGCACACTGAGGGAGAGTCTGCGGGCTGCCTCCACCGCCACGCAGCCGCTGTCGAAGTAGGCGGTGAGGGTGTCGATCAGGGGCTGCGCACCACCCCGAGCCTGCTGAAGCGGGCCGAGCGTACTCTCCACCAGATCGGCCATGGCCTGCCGGTCCCGCGCCAGCACCGGGTAGACCAACAGATCGGCGGCATGCAGCACCGGGTCATCCAGTGCCATGCGGTCCGCCAGGTCGAGGGCGTTCAGCGCCTCTTGATAGGAGTGGACGACGCCACCGGGTCCTGGATGGGAGCGGCCGACGGCAACCCGGCCGCCGTCTGTTGCGGCGTACGCCTGCTTTGCGAAGAACGCCAGAACATCCGGCTTGTCTCCCGGGGCCACGCAGATGAGCCGTCCGTCCTTGGTGGTGAGGAGCGTGCTCTGGTCGCCGAACCGGGCCAGGACGGCGGTCTCGATGCCGCGCGCGACCGGATAGCCGTCACCGTACGGCTCCGGGCCGATGGCCACCGCCACCGCGTGGGCCTGTGACAGTCGCAGCCCGAACCTCTCAGCGCGTTCGGCGAGGCGGCCCAAGTCGCTGCCGCCGTAAAGGAGGTCGTCGATGAACTCCCGCCGCGCGGCTTCCTCTTGTCGCACCGCGAGCCTTTGGGCCCGCTCATATCCTTCGGCGAACGCGTCGACGGCCTGCTCGACGACGGTCAGCAACTGATCGCGGCTCCTGGCGGGCAGCGCACCCTGCACCGTTCGCGCCTCGGCGAGGTGGGCGCGGAAGAGTTCTCGCAGCGCAAGGCCGGCTTCGGCCGCCTGCACACCCTCGGCCCGCCGCTCTTCGATCTCGTCCCGGGTGAGCCGTCGGCCGGTGGCACAGGCGTCCAGCAGGATCTTTCTGTATCCCGCCAGATACTCCTCCGCAGCCGTCCGCTCCACCGTGCGCTCCCCCGTGAGTCTTGACGTGTTCTTGACTCCGCCCAAGGGTGCCATGCCGGTTGCGGTCCACCGCAACCGGCATCAAGAGCGCGTAAAGGCTGCCGGAAATCGGCAATGCACGCTGCGACGAAGGCGGGCATGATCACGCCGTGGGGGTTCGCCTTTCCGCCGATTGCCGGATTCGGCGTGCCACGGCTTGGAGCGGTACAGGCCGCCACCCGTCCGTGCCACTGCCGCGATCACCGCCCCCAGCGTGAGCGTCAACCGTTCCCGTCGCACGCCACCACGACAACGTCTCCCTGCTGATCGGTCTGTGGCCATCCGGCCGAGACGGCCACAACTATGAGGAGCCAGGTATGACAGGGGCAGTGCATCCTTGGGCCGTGTCGATCTCCACATTCAGCCAACAGGCGCATTCCGCCGAGCAGATGGTGGTCTGCGGCGACGACGGGCTGGCCCACCGGCTGGCCGCGGAGCTCGAGGGCGTCTACCGCGAGCACGTGACACTCGTGGCCCCGCCGAGCGGTGCCCCGCAGGCCGGCACCCGTGACGGGGAGGGCCGCGAGCTCGCACGGCGCTTCCTCGGGTGGGTTCCGACTGCCCGCAGCCGACCCGCCCCGTCCCCGGCCAACCACTCGGCCCCGCAGGGCATCCGGTTCTTCGAGGCGACGGAACCGGACGAAGAAGTACTGATCGCGGCCGGCGTGGTGAGCGCCGCCGCCCTCGCACTCGTCTACGAGGACGACGAGACCAACGTGCGAGCCGCACTGGTGGCGCGTCGGCTCAACCCCAGGCTGCGACTGGTGATCCGGCTGTACAACCGCAAGCTGGGCCAGCATCTGGAACAACTGCTGGACCAGGCGGCGATCGTCGCGGAGCCCGGTATCGACCTGCGGGAACTGGACTCGTCGACCACCGTGCTGTCGGACGCCGACACAGCTGCACCCGCCCTCGCCGCGACAGCCGTCGCGGGGACCAGCAAGGTGGTGCAGGCGGACGGACTGCTGCTGCGTGCCGTGGAACGCACACCGCCGGGCCGAGGACAGGTAGCCGATCCGGGCCTGTGCACCCTGGCGTTGCTGTCCGCCACCACGAGCGACCCCGCGGGCAGCGAAGGCTCGGAAGCCAGCGGGAGTGAAGGACCCCAGCTACTCCCCGACGACAGCGCGGTGGCCGCAGCGACCGGCCGCGGCATCATCGCGCTGGAGACCGTCACCCACGAAGGGCCCGTGCCGGCCGCGCGTCGGCTGAGCAGGACGGCACCTCCCATGGGATCGATCTTCTCCAAGCGGCTTCGCTGGTCGCTGGCCGGACTCGTGGCGGCCGTCGGCGCCCTGACCGTCGCGGCGTGGTGGGTCACCGGAGACCATCCCCTGCACGCCGCCTACATGATCCTGCTGGACATCTTCGCGATCAACGATCCTGCCGTCGACGACCAAACCGGTAGGCAGATCCTCCAAATCCTCGCCGGTCTGACCGGAATGCTGCTCCTTCCGATCCTCGTGGCGGCAGCCCTGGAGGCACTCGGCTCCTTCCGCAACGCGGGTGCGCTCCGGCGTCCGCCCCGGGGCCTGACGGGGCACGTGGTCCTCCTCGGGCTGGGCAAGATCGGAACACGGGTCCTGGCCCGGCTGCGCGAACTACACATCCCCGTGGTGTGCGTCGAAGCGAACCCGGACGCACGCGGAGTCGCCCTCGCCCGTGCCCTGCGCGTACCGGTAGTCCTGGGGGATGTCACCGAGGAAGGGGTCCTGGAGACCGCCCGCATCCACAAGGCCCAGGCTCTGCTAGCCCTGACCAGCTCCGACACCACCAACCTCGAAGCCGTGCTGTACGCCCGGTCCGTACGGTCCGACGTACGCGTGGCTCTGCGCCTTTACGACGACGACTTCGCGACCGCCGTGTACCGCACCCTTCGCACCGCGCACCCCGAAGCCCTCACCCGCAGCCGCAGCGTCACCCACCTCGCGGCGCCCGCCTTCGCCGGAGCGATGATGGGTCGGCAGATCCTGGGGGCCATACCCGTGGAACGCCGCGTCCTGGTGTTCGCCGCGGTGGAGGTGACCGGCCACCGAGAGCTCGAAGGAAGGACTGTCGCGGAAGCCTTCCGGCCGGGGGCCTGGCGCGTCATCGCCCTCGACACCGCGGCTCCCGAGGATCGGCGCCCGGACCTGGCATCGACGCCGGACGGTGACCGCGACTCCTTCCCGGGCCTCGTCTGGGATCTCCACCCCGGCTACGTCCTCAAGGCTCAGGACCGGGTGGTGATCGCAGCCACCCGACGCGGTCTCGCGGAACTCCTCGGACGCCGGAGCAGCCCGGTGACGGGCACATGACGCATCCGATAGCGGTGATTCATTTCCGGGCACGGGGCAACGCGAGACCGGCCATTCGCCCCTTGCCAAGACCAGCGGTGGCGCCCAGCCAGGCGACCACGGCGTGGGTGGACGTTCGAGGGCCTCAGCAGATCACCACTTCACGGCCTCCACGGCGGCAGTACTCCCATCTGGTCAACGGATTGTCCACTATGGTCGCCGAGGAGGCGAGATGCAGTATGTGGGGCTGGGGGTGCTCACCTTGGTTGCTCTGGCTATTGCGATAAGTGGGGTGGTCGAGCTTCTCACCGGGTGGATCCACCCATGGGAGCGCGCCCGGGTCATGCGTCCCGTGCCTCATGGTCTCGGCCAGGTGCTGACGGGAAGCAGCCTCTGCCTTGCGTTCGGTGTGTTCGCCTTCTCCCCGACAGGGGACGCGCTCCGCTCGCTGATGGCAGTGGGCGCTGGGCTCTTCCTCACCGGAACCATCCTGGTCGGCGTGTCCCGGTTGCCATGACCATTCACGCTGCTCATGACCGGGGCCAGACGGCGATGGCGGGGGCGGTACACAGGACTGACCCCGAGGGGCATCTTTCTGCATGCCACTCGTCATGGGACCCTAGGGCAGCCGCCCCATCCCGCCGCCTGGAGTCCCCGATGCCGCCCTCGCCCTTTCAGCGAGCCTCGCCCGGAGCGCTGCAGGACCAGCATCGCCGCTATTCGCCTTCGCGGGCGTCCTCACGGCGGGCGGCGCCACTCTCTACCTGCTCGGAGCCGAGAACCCCTGGGTGTTGGCCGTCTGCACCTTCGTTCTGGCATGCGCGGCCGGCCTCTGGTGCGCCGCTCGCCACGACCGCTGAGCCGCACCCCTGCCCGGTAGCCCGGACTGTTCGGGAACAGCGTGGGCGGTCCGAGGATTTGATCACGGGGTGGCGATCATGGCTCGCCAGGTGGTGATGGCTGCGTACCTGCATCCGGACGCGGCCCCGCGCTGCCAGTGGCAGCCAGAGCGAGGGCGCGGCGCCGGCCAGGCGCGGGATACGGTCGGCGACGAGCGCCAGGTGCCGGCGGGCAGCAGGGTCAGGGAGAAGACGGCAAGGCCGATCCAGTGCCAGGCCATGGTGTATGAGGGCTCCTGCGCCGGCGGCGGTGCAGTTCAGTGCAGGTGGCCGGCCGCGGCCATCACGAGACCGGTGACCAGGACGGCAAGGCCAATAGCCAGGACGGGGAAGCCCGGGCCGGGAAAGACGTACATCACTGCCCCGGCCGACGTCAGGAGTGCTCCCGCTGCGGCCAGGATGGTTCCGACGCGTCGTTCGGACATGCGCTTCCTCGTCGGTCGGGGTCTGGTGACGGTCACGGGCGGTGTGTCCCCTGATGGACCAACTGGGCGGTGAGTGCCCCGACGATGAGCGCCCAGGCGAGTGCGGCGGGTCCGGCCTGGTTCCAGCCGATCAGAACGGTGGCCGCTGCCGCCGTGGCATCGCCTGCGGGCGCTGCCGGGCTTGCGGAGTTCACCGATCGCGGTCCTGATCACCAGCGCGGCGGTGACGATGACCACCGGCAGCACGGACGCGGCGCCGCTCACGCCGCCGCCCCGAGGAAGTCCTGCATGAGGCGGGCTGCTGTAACCGTGCCGAGCAGGATCACCTCATCGCCGTCGCGTTCGATGACGGCGACCAGAGGGCTGTGGGTGCGGGCCATCAGAGCCGCAACTTCCACGGCGCGCGCGTCGGGCCCGACGACGGGCGGCGGATAGAGACGGCGGGGCGCCCAGTCGGCGACCGTGAGCCCGGCCAAACGCTCAACGAACTCGGCAGCGTGGCGTTACCCGGCAAAGGGAGCAAGCAAGTGGTCCTCGGCTATGCAGGTGGGGAGGACCTGCCGGATGAGCTGGGAGCCGGGGACGATGGCGTACGGCTGACCATCGGAGTCGAGGACCAAGAGAGCGGGCAGCGAGTGCTGGGCCAGCATGCGGGCCGCGTCCATCGCGTCGTCGTCCGTGGTGACGAAGGGGTAGGGCTCGGCAAGATCTCGTGCGCGCATGACCGGGCCTCCGTCAGTTGTTGCCTCCCGTAGGCGGCGGTAGATCCTGTTGCAACGCTCGTTGAGCAACCCGCGCGCGGCGGCAACCACCCGTCGGCGAACAAGACGAAGAGTGGCATCGCCACCTGGTCGGAACCGGCTGGAGGAAGTGTGCGGCCCGCTCCCGGGACGGGGTTCGACCTCGCCCGCATCACGGAAAACAGCGCGCACCAAGACCCGGACCATTTGCGGACCACTGCCCTATGACAAGCCGCGGGTACCGCCGTTCACACTGGTCAGCGCGGATGCCGTCGCCGTACCACCAACAGACGAAGAACCTGCTGGTCGTCTGCAGGACTGGTCCGAGGCGCCGCCTTGGCGTGCTGACAAGGGAAAGCCGCCGGTCACTGCCCGCCAGGCCATGGTGGTCGCGTGTAGTCGCAGGCTGAGGGTGCCCGCCAGCTCCATCTCATGGAGGTACAGCAGCGCGCACATCGCCAACTGCGAAGGTGCAAGAGTTTTTGAATCGCAAGAGGCAGCAGTGTTGTGCGGCCTACCATGAGTCGCTGGCGATGAGACGGTCCCAAGTTCTGACCGCCCGCGTTGTGCCGCGAGTCCCGGTGACTGCTTGGTTCAGGCGAGACAACAGACCACGGCCTGGGCCGGTGACCCGCTCCACGTTTACGTTGCCCAGGAGGACAAACTGCGCTTCATCGTGCTCGATCGAGGCGGTCCCACGGACGACGGTCCTCGCGCCTGCTTGCTGGCGCCACGTGGCGATCCAGGGCCTGACAGCTATGCAGCGGACGATGAGTACATGACCCTCTACCAACTGTGGTTCCGTAACCACGGATCGCTCATCGAGTTGGGTGCGGTAAAGATCGGGTATGCCGACCTCATTCGGGGCGAGAGACCTCTCGAGGCAGGATCGTTCACCACGCTCACAGGACTTGATCAGCGCCTGTACTGGTTTTCCGTGGGGCAGAGCGACCTCTATTACGAGAACATCCGCAAGCTTGGTAGTGAGACGCGGCGCGCGGTCTTGAGCGGTCTGTGCGATATGGCGCTCGACCCCTCGGTCTTCGCGACCGCCATGCAATGGGACGTCACACACACATCGCTGCTGCGCAGCCTCGAGTCACGGACGGTGGCAGCCCAGTTCCGGCGCATCGCGCAGGGCGGCCCCCGGCTCACGGAGTACCGCTTCGACTACCTGGGCCCCGCCAGGCACGGCAGCTCGGACGGCAGTACCACGAAACCCTGGCACCTCTCCTTTTCAGTCGAGCCGCATGCACAGCCCCCCACTAACATTCACGTGCTGATCGGTCGGAACGGGGTCGGAAAGACCACGGTGCTCGGCGACATCACCAGGGCCGTCGTACATCCGGAAGAGGACAGCGATGCCGTCGGGCGTCTCATCTGGGGCGAGGATGGACCCGGCTCCTTCGTCAACGTGGTCTGCGTGACCTTCAGCGCCTTCGACCCGGCTCAGGAGCAGTTCGAGTCGGAACAGGGCGCTGCTGAACAGGGTGAGCTGGAAGGCTGGGACGGTGCGCTGGACGTTGCCGACGGCCAACCACCTCCCGCGGCCGAGGACAACGTTGCGGGTGTCTCCTACAGGTATGTGGGCCTTGCCAAGGTGGATGAGCTGGGGCGCCCGACTCGGGAGCGCAAGACGCGCCTTGACCTAAGCAAGGAGTTCGCCAAGAGCGTGGAGGAGGTTGTTGCTGCCGGCCGAGTCCACAGTTGGATCAAGGCGCTAGAGGCGTTGGGTAGCGACCCGTACTTCTTCGAATCTCCGGTCCGCTCCTTCGCGCAGGCTCTCCTGGACCGAGGCGTGTTCGGCCGTACGAGCGACCGTGACACTGCTTTGGAGATCTTTTCCAGTCTCAGCTCGGGGCATGCGATTGTCCTGCTGACGATGACGCGTCTGGTGGAAACCGTCGCCGAGCGGTCGCTGGTGCTCCTCGACGAGCCTGAAGGACATCTACATCCCCCGCTTCTGGCGTCCTTCGTCAGGGCCCTGTCCGACCTGCTCACCGACCGCAATGCGGTCGCACTCCTGGGCACCCACTCGCCGGTGGTCCTGCAGGAGGTCCCGCGCTCCTGTGTCTGGAAGGTCAGCCGCCGGGGCACCATGCAGCCGGAGCGGCCATCGATCGAGACCTACGGCGAGAACGTCGGGGTTCTCACCCACGAGATATTCGGCCTCGAAGTCCGGCGGTCCGGGTTTCACGCCGAGATCGAGAAGGCAGTCCGGGAACTGGGCACGTACGAGCAGGTCCTGGCCCGATTCGGCGGACAGCTCGGCGGGGAGGCGAAGGGCCTCGTGCGGATTCTGCTCGCCTACCAAACGTCGCAGGGGCGCCGCTGATGTGGCCTCTGGAGCCGCCCAGGGTCACCGCCCGTCAAAGTTACGAGGCGTGTGTGGCCGGCACCCGGAACGCGTCCCGCCAGGCACGACTTCTGGCCGCCACTGAACGCATCGAGGAAGCAGGCGAGCAATTCCGGTGCGCGGCCCAGCAAGGCTCCCTGCACACCCTGGAGTGCGCGGCCTTCGCCCTACCGAATATCTCAGCGGCCGAAGCCGTGGCGTGGATCTACGAGAACGGCATGCTCGGTACAAAGAACGGTCGAGTCATCTACGAGCAGCTGAGGACAGCCCCGCAACATGATCGTTGCCCCTTGTGCGGACACGGGGTCGTCAGAACCCTTGACCACGTCCTGCCAAAGAAGTCGTTCCCTGCCTTGTGCGTCGATCCCTTGAATCTGGTGCCCGCCTGCGCCGACTGCAACCACGCCAAGGGCGACGCCCTCCCGACGAGTCTTGAGACGACTCCCCTGCACCCCTACCTCGACCGCATCGACGATGACCACTGGCTCGACGCGAGGATCGTGGACGACAGCCCTCTTTGGCTCGAATTCTTCGTCAGCCCCTCGCCATCCTGGGATCAAGTCCTCGCTGACCGAGTTCGGTACCACTTCGGACTTTTTGGACTGTCCAGTCTCTTCGCCATCCAAGCGAACCGCACCCTGAGCAGCATCCTCAGCCTGCTCACCGCTCTGCGTCACACCGGTGGGGCCCAGGAAGTGCGCAACTACTTGGCGGAGGAGGCCGCCACACGCCTCGCTGACCGCCCCAACGGCTGGGAAGGAGTCACTTACCGGACTCTGGCGAGCAGCGACATTTTCTGCAACGGCGGCGTCATACCCTGACTTCAAAGATTCAGCACACACCGCCGGTGATTACGCAGCAAGCGCGCACCGTCCGGGCCTCGATCGCCTACGCGATCAGCACATCGTTCCTCGCCGAGCAGCAGCTACGTCTGGTCTGCCCGGAGACGCAACCTCCAGCACCCGCACAGTCTCCCGCCAGTGGCTGGTGGGCGGGACCGGAGCAGCGAGGCTGTTGTCACTTGTCCACAAGGTCCACCACATGCCCGCGCGCCCACTCCGGTGACAGATCGAACACCTTGGCCAGCTCCGCCGACAAGGCCGTCGGAGCCGACGAGGCAACGGCAGCATCCGCCCTCCTTTGCAGGCAAGGCAATCCGACGCAAACCTAGGGCCGATCTGACTACTCGTCAACAAAGTCAGCAAAAGGTCAGCATTCGTCCAACCAGAGCTGATTACAGCCTGCAACACCTGAGACTCGATCGCGCACCCCGAAGGCCGTCGGACAATGTCCGACGACCCCTCTTCGGCAACAAGAAGCGGAAAGGGTGCCACGCGCGCTGCGCCCGGCCGGGGGGCGGAATGAAATGGCAGGTCAACGCACCCTTCCCCTGGCTTTCAGGTGCGTCGGCGGGAGCTCGGGGGCCGGAATCGGAGGGCCGTCGTAGCCCTTGACCTCGCCGAATCGGGACCCATTCATCCAGTCCTCGCGGGCCTGCACGATATCATCGTGTGACCGTCCGATCCAGTTCCAGAACATCACGATCTCCTCCTCGAACGGCTCTCCGCCCAGGAGCATCAGGCTCGCGTCCGAGGTCGCCCGCAGGGGGAGTTCCGTGCGGCCGCAGCCGAGGTAGAGCATCGAGCCCGGGAGGACCGGGACGTCGTCCACGTGGGCCTCGCCCGACATCGACAGGACCGCGTACTCGAAGTCCGGGTCCAGCGGGAGGCGGGTTTCCGTGCCCGCCGCCAGGGTCAGGTCCGCGCCCACGATCGGGCTGTACGCCGAGCCCGGCGAGGTCGCCGTGTCCAGGGTGCCCAGGATGACCGTCGCCGTCAGCCCCGGGGCCGTGACCGTCGGGAGGTCGCCATGGTGCTGGAAGTGCGGTTCCACGTCGCGGTGGGCGTCCGGCAGGGCCACCCACAGCTGGGCGCCGTGCAGGAAGCGGGCGTGCGGGCGGGGGCTCTCCTCCGAGTGGCTGATGCCGCGGCCGGAGGTCATCAGGCCCAGTTCCCGGGGGCGGATCGTCTCCAGGCTGCCGACGCTGTCGCGGTGCAGCACCTCTCCCTCGTGCAGCCAGCTCACCGTCTGGAGCCCGGAGTGCGGGTGCGGTGCGACCTGCATGCCGGGCTCGTCGGCGATGTCGTCCGGGCCGTAGTGGTCCACGAAGCACCAGGCGCCCACCATGCGGCGGCCCAGGTTCGGCAGGAGTCGGCGGACCTCGGTGGACTCCCCGAGCTTGACCGTGCGCGGGCTGAGGAGCTCGCGCACCGGTTCGGCCACGACGAAGCCACGGCCGCCGCAGGCGGAAAGAGCGGGCTGGCGATCGAGATTGCTCATGTGGACAACCTAGCCCCGGGGAGGTGGCGGTGGAGAGCGGAATGTTCCACGACCACGGCGTGTTGGAGGCAGCGGACAGACCACCTGAACGGCGGAAGGGACGCGATGAACGCGCCGACGACGTACTTCGAGCACGGGACGGCGGCCGAGCGCTGGGCGCGCGCCCAGCTCTTCTTCGACGCGAAGGAGTACGCGACGGCCGCCCGCATCCTGGAGACGCTGGCGGCCGAGGCCCCCGAGCAACTGGCGCCCCGGCTGCTGCTGGCCCGCGCCTACTACCACTCCGCCCAGCTCTCCCGCGCCGAGCGCGAGCTGCGCGCCATCCTGGAGCGCTGGCCGGTCGAGGACTACGCACAGCTGATGCTCGGTCGCACCCTGGAGCGGCTGGGGCGGGCCGCCGAGGCCCGTCCGTACCTGCGGATGGCGGCCGCCATGGCCGGCGAGTTCCCCGAGTAGCGCGCCGCCCGGCCCCGCTCATGCGGGGTCGGGCCTCCGGCTCGGATAGCCTGGGGCCCATATGAACCGCCTCACCACACCCTTCGGCTCCTACGAGCTCACCCGCTTCCCCGAGGACCCGCGCGACCGGCTCCGTGCCTGGGACGCCGCGGACGAGTACCTGCTGCGCCACCTCGACTCCGGTACCGGTGAGCGGGGACCGGTGGACCTGGCCGCCGCCGCCGGCCGGATCACCGTGCTCGGGGACCGCTGGGGGACGCTGACGACGGCGCTCGCCGCGCACCGCCCGACGCAGATCACCGACTCCGCCCTCACCCGCGCCGCCACCGCCGCGAACCTGGACCGGGCCGGCATCGGAACGGCCAAGTCGACGGTGACCCTGCTCACCACCCAGGACCCGCCGCCCGAGCGGATCGACGTCCTGCTGGTGCGCGTGCCCAAGAGCCTGGCGCTGCTGGAGGACCAGCTGTACCGGCTGGCGCCGCACGTCCACGCGGGCACCGTCGTCGTCGGCACCGGCATGGTCAAGGAGATCCACACCTCCACGCTGCGCCTGTTCGAGAAGATCCTCGGCCCGACGAAGACCTCGCTCGCGGAGAAGAAGGCGCGGCTGATCTTCTGCACGCCGGGCACCCCCGGCGCGACCCGCCCCACCTCCGCCGGACCGTGGCCGCTGACGTACACGGTGGACGAGGACGCCGGATCCGCCTCCGGCCTGTCCGTCGTCAACCACGCCGGGATCTTCTGTGCCGACCGGCTCGACGTCGGCACCCGCTTCTTCCTGCAGAACCTGCCGACCAACACCGACGGTGCCCGCGTCGTGGACCTGGGCTGCGGCAACGGCGTCGTCGGCACGGCCGTCCAGGCCCACGACCTGGATGCGGAGGTCGTGTTCACCGACGAGTCCTACCAGGCGGTCGCCTCGGCGCGGGAGACCTACCGGGCGAACATCCGCGAGGGTCGGCGCACCGCCGAGTTCCACGTCGGCGACGGCGTCGCGATGCTCTCCCCCGGCTCCGTCGATCTGGTGCTGAGCAACCCGCCCTTCCACTCGCACCAGGCCACGACGGACGCGACGGCGCTGCGGATGTTCGCGCAGTCGCGCAAGGTGCTGCGCCCGGGCGGCGAACTGTGGATCGTCGCCAACCGGCACATGGGCTACCACACCCACCTGCGCCGGCTCTTCGGCAACAGTGAAGTCGTCGCGAGCGAGCCGAAGTTCGTGGTCCTGCGCGCGGTCAAGCAGGATCGCCCGCGAGCCATGTGACCTGCCGGTACGTCCTACACTCTGGCGCGTGAGCAGCCAGGTGGAGAACGGGAACGGCGGCGCGAGCGGCGACACGGGCGGCCGCGACACGGGCGGCGGTGGCACGGGCGGCGGTGGCGGGCGCTACCGCCGCGAGGACGTGGCCCGGGCGGCCGGCGTCAAGGTGCGCAACCTGCGCTACTACCAGGAGCGCGGGCTGCTGCCGCCGCCGCGCCGGGAGGGCCGGATCGCCTGGTACTCCGACGATCACCTGACCCGGCTGCGCCTGATCAGCGATCTGCTGGGCCGCGGCTACACGGTCAACGGCATCGCCGAGCTGCTGCAGGCCTGGGAGGAAGGCGGCGGCCTGTCCCAACTGCTCGGCCTGGAACGGGAGATGACCCGCGACTGGGTCCAGGAGGAGCCGGTGACGCTGTCCCGGCGCGAGTTGCGGGAGCTGTTCGGCCCGACCGCGACCGCCGAGGACACCCGGCGGGCGGCCGAGCTCGGCTACGTGACGATCGACGGGGACCTGGTCACCTACCCGAACCGCCGGCTGCTGGAGGCCACGCTGACGCTGGTGCGCCAAGGCGTGCCGCTCGCGGAGATCCTGGATGCCGGGGAGTTCGTACAGGCGCAGGCCGCGGCGGTCGCGGACCGGTTCGTGGGGCTGTTCCGGCGCTATGTCGTCGACGCGGCGGGCCCGGAAGGCTTGGCGGGCCTGGAACGGCTTTCGGCCACGCAACTTCAGCACATCACGGCCGCGGTGGCCGCCCTGCGGCCGGTGGCCGGCGAGGTGGTGACCTCGGAGTTCGCGCGGGCGATGGCCCGGCGGGTGGATGCGGAGGTCGCCGAACTCCTGCGTACGGAGCAGTAGGAGTCGGCTCAAAGGGTGCACTCGCACAACCTTGCCAACCCCCATTGGCACTCTTACATTCAACTCGTCGGTAACAACGGTGCACAGCCGAAATAAGGGACGTTCTCATGACCGGTTCTCCCCATTTATCCGACCCGTCCGACGATGCTTCCGGCCGCGTCCGCTGGCGCCGGTTCGCCGTCCTGACCGTCCCCGCCGTCGCCGTGACCGCCGGCCTCGGCATCGCCCTCGCGCAGGGCGTGCTCGCCGCCTCGTTCGCCGTGTCGGGACAGCAGTTCAAGGTGTCGGCGAGCAGCCTGGAGGGCGAGGGCTTCGCCCAGTACGGCAGCGTGGACGTCAACGCCCGCCAGGAGCTGATCCCGGTGGCCGTCACCGCCATCCGGGAGGCCAAGCTCCACAGCCTCTGCCAGTCCGTGGTCACCTCGCTCCCGATGATCGGGGACATCTCGCTCAACCTCACCGCCGGGAACAAGTCACCGGTCGAGGCGACCAACCTCTTCGTCGACGCCACCCAGCTCTCGGGCGACGCCGTCTTCAGCAACATCGAGATCGGGCGCGACGCGTCCACGCTCGACAAGGGTCCGGCCGAGGCGCAGGGGATGCAGGACCTCTTCGCCCAACAGGCCGACACGGTCAGCATCACCGGCCTCCAGCAGACGGCGTGGGCGACGAACGCCGGCACCTTCAAGCTCTCCGGGCTCAGCATGAACGTCAGCAAGGGCAAGAAGGAATGCTTCTGAACCTACGGCGGCGCTGGCAGCGGTGGCGGCGCAGCAGACCTTTCTGGGGCGGGCTGTTCGCGATCCTGGCCGGGTCATGGATCTGTGTCCTGCCGCTGGCACCGCTGAAGATCATGCTCCAGCAGGGGGTGGCGGGTATCCCGTCCGTCCTGATGGGCATCGTGATGATCGTGCTCGGGCTCACCGCCTGGTTCGCTCCCCCACAGCGTTCCCTCGCGGGTGTCCTCACCACCCTGATCGCCACCGCCGCTCTGGTCCTGTCGAACCTCGGCGGGTTCCTGATCGGCACGCTCCTCGGCATCCTCGGCGGCGGCCTGATGTTCGCCTGGCAGCCGTACGCCCGCGGTGCCGGGAAGGCGGAGTCCGCCGTGGCCGCACCCCCTCCCCCCACCCCGCACCACGATCCCCAAGGAGCACAGCCATGAGCCGTACGCGCACCGCGCTCGCCCTCGGGACGGCCGTCGCCGGAGCCATCACGCTCGCCTCGGTCACCGCCTCCGCCGCCCCCTTACCGCTGGCCGGGTCGACCACCGTCACCCCGGCCGGGCACGCGTTCCAGGCCACCCTCAGTGGGAAGGCCACCTTCAAGGCCGGTTCGGTGACCATCACCTGTACGGCCTCCGTCGCCACCGGCAGCGTGCCGGGAGCCCCCGGCAACAGCAACCCGGCCGGGCCGGTGTCCTCACCGATCTCGGCGCCGACGTACAGCTCGTGCACGTCCAGCATGTGGGGAGTGACGCCCACCGTCACCACCAGCGGTGCCTGGTCGGTGTCGATGCAGAACGGCGCCCCGGTCACCGCCACCATGGGCCTGCCGGTCGGCGGTCTGGTGGTCCAGACGAGCGGGCTCGCCTCCTGTACGGTCACCGCCGCCCCCACCGCTCCGGCGAACGCCGGCGGTACCTGGGCGAACGGGTCTCCGTCGACCCTGACCTTCACGAACGTCTCCGTACCGGTCACGGTCACCGGCGGGTTCGGCTGCCCGACGAGCGCGACCACGTCCATCTTCAACGCGGTCTACAAGGTGACCGACACCACCGACCCGGCGCAGCAGATCACCGTCGGTCCCTGACCCTCCCGATCGACCCGCGGCTCGATCGAGCCCCGGCCTGATCGACCCCCGGCCCGTCCGTTCCCGGAGCGTTCCGGGAACGGACGGGCCCTCGTGCGTCTCGCGCCCCTCGTGCGTTCAGCGGTGCGTGGCGAACTCCGTCACCTGCTGGTAGGTGGGCCGGTTCTGCCAGTTGATCTGCGGGTGGGTGAGCCCGCCGACCGGGCGCTGGACGATCGAGTCGGCGCACCACTGGTTGCCGGCGGCGCAGGTCCCGTCGGCCGGGTACACGGCCGCGGGGGTAGCGGCGGCCGCCTGCTTCAGCGTCGCGGCCACGACCTCCCGGCACGCGGGCAGCGAGCCGCCCCCGCAGTGGACCTGGGACGGCGGATCGACCACCGGCCGTCCCAGCACCATGCGCAGGTCCTCGTCGGCGTAGCTCCACCAGCCGTACTGGAAGGCCGACCCGGCGTGCGAACCGGTGGGCCCGTGCCCGGCGTTGGGCGCCTCGTCGACCGTCAGTGAGGCGCGCAGGGCGTCGTAGAGCGGGGCCCCGAGGCCGGGCCTGAACTCCGCCTCGATCAGCAGCGGCCACCAGGCGTCCATGATCCGGACGGCGTCCGCGTGCGCGTACGTCCGCGACCCCCGGGCGGTCTCCTTGCGCTGGGCACCGCTCGCCTGCCAGGCGGCCAGCTTGTCGATCGCCGCGCTCACCGCCGGATCGGTGACGGGCGCGCTGCGCAGGACGGCGAGCAGCTCGGGCAGCAGGTTCTCGGCGCGCAGGTCGGTGACCGCGGCCTCGGCCATGGCCTGGGTCAGCTTGGCCCGGGTCACCCCGCCCGCCGCCACCAGCGCCTTGACGCGGCGGTCGAGGAGGTCGCCGCGGTGCACGGCGCCCATCCCGAAGCCGGCCGCCCCGTAGTCCTTGGCCTGCTTGTTGTTCCAACTGATGTAGTAGTCCTGCCCGATGGACCGCGGGTGTTCGGCGGGCGGGGTGTAGGCCGCGGTGTTGGCGGCCGGGTCGAAGCCCTGCCACTCGTACTGCTGCCGGGCGTGCACGGGCAGGGCGGCGTCGACTCCGGCTGCCCGGACCGGGTTCGCACCGCTGTTGTAGTACGCCGCTTCGCGCGAGTCGGCGTAGAACCAGTTGAAGGCGTAGCCGATGTGCTCGGCGGCCTGCTGGAAGGTGTGGGCGTCCTTGACGTAGGAGGGGTCGTTCAGCATCTGGAAGCCGATGATCGAGTCGGCCTCGTGGCGGTAGGTGGAGCGCAGCGCCGTGTACGCGACGGGCTTGCCGGCGACGGTGGCCCGGTGGGTGACGATGCCGTAGTGCGTGCGCCACACCTGCATGCGGTAGGAGCCGTCGGGTGTCGGGTCGGCGACGGACTTCTTCCAGGTGTTGGTGCGCTCCAGTTTCTCCATGGGTGTGCAGGTGCCGCGGTAGAGGTAGTGCGTGCCGGCCTGGGTGGGGGGCTGCCCGCCCGGTTCGCACAGCTCCACGGCGAAGGTGTCGGTGATGTCCTGTCCGGCGGAGGTGGCGCTCCACGCGTAGTCCTGGCCGCGGCCGAGCTGGACGTACATGCTGACGCCGGCGAAGGAGGCGCCGCGGGCGCTGATGCCGGGACCCTGGAGCTCCTGGAGCATGAGGAGTTGGGGGGCGAGGTAGCCGGTCTGCGGGCCGAACACGGCCACCGGGTGGCCGCTCGCGGTGTGGGCGCCGGAGACGAGCAGGGCGTTGGACGTGCTCTGTTTGACGGGCCTCGGCGGGTCGGCGGCCTCCGGGGCGGTCGCCGCGCCGCTGCGGTCGTACACGAGCGGCTCGGCGACGACCGATCCGGCGTCCGGGAGGGCTGTGCCCTGCGGGTTCGCGGGCTTCTGGGCGTACGGGAAGCTCGTGCCGTCGTGGACGGTGAGCACGGTCTCGGGGTCGTTGCGCTGTCGGAAGGACTCCCAGACCCGGGTGCCCTCCTCCAGGCCGTACCTCTGTTGGGCGGCCAGCAGGGACAGCGCTGCCTGGACCTCGCCTCCTCCGCCGCCACCGAAGAGGCCGCCGACGACGGAGGCGAGGGCGATCAGGTCGGTGATCTTGAAGGGGTGGATCTCACCGGCGTTGGTGATCGAGTCGATGTGCCCGGTGAGGACGTACTCGCCGGGGAAGTAGCGGCCGTTCTTGGACTGGGTGCGGTAGAGGTTGATGCCGTCCACGTACGCCTGGGCGTCCTCCATGGCGAGGCGCCCGCGCTCGCCATCGGTGGTGCGGATGCGGTCCACCTGGGCTTGGAGGTCGGCCTCGGTGTACGGGGCCTGCGGCCAGAACTGCTGCTCCAGGCCCTGGTTGGCGAGGGCGCCGCCGGCGAAGGGGGTCAGGTCCCCGCGGCCGACGTGTCGGAAGAGGTCCATCTGCCAGAGGCGGTCCTGGGCGGCGGCGTAGCCCGCGCCGAAGGAGGTGCCGTAGCGGGTGGTGCCCTTGATGTGGGGGACGCCGGTCTTCTTGTCACGGGTGATGGTGACGTCGGGGCGCGGGCTGGTGGTCGACTCGACCTGGTCGGCGGGGACCCCGAAGGCCGCGTCGTTGAAGAAGTCGTTGACCTTGGCGTCGGTGAGCCCGGGGTATCCGGCCACGAGGGAGTCGTAGCGGGCCAGTTGGTCGGAGGCGTGGGCGGGCATGGTGCCGAAGGCCTTGTGCAGGAGGATCTGGGCGAGTGTCGCGTTGCCGTTCTGGCCGGGCGGCAGGATGTCGGAGCACCGGCCGCCGCAGTGGTCGGCGATCGGGAGCGGTATCGGGTCGTCGGCGGTGGTGGCCGCGACCGCGGGGGCGAGGGGGGAGATCAGGGCGGCGCCGAGGGCGATCAGCCCGGCGGCGACGGCGGTTCGCAGGCGAGCGGTGGGACGTCGCATACGTGCTCCTCCGTGGGGGCAAGGAACCGGTCACGGGGAGGGTACTGGCGGGACTACCACTCAGTAAGATGAGCGACCGTCACTTTTTGTCGTGGGTGGGACCGTTCGCCCGGGGTGCGGAAAATGCGTTGCCCTCACACGCGCCGGCGGGCGAAGCTCGCCGACATGTCCCACAGCCCCGAACATCGACCGTCATCGTCCACCGCCCCGCGTCCGCCCCGCCGGGACGTCTCCGACCTCTTCTCCGGCGGCCGGCTCACCGTGATCCCCCGCAAGGTCGCCCGGCGCGAGCAGTTGCTCGCCCACCTCACGGATACCCTCTTCGCGGCGGACCGCGAGTACACGGAGCCCGAGGTGAACGACGCCCTGCGCACCGTTCACGAGGACTGCGCGGCGTTGCGCCGGTATCTGATCACCTCGGGCCGGCTCGTGCGGACCCGTGACGGCCGTGCCTATCGGCGGGCGGCGACCACCCTGTAGTGGGTCGTCAGTCGGCCGTCGTCACCGATCACGTGGAAGGCGACGGCCGGCGGCTCGTCGAGGTGCACGTGCTCGTCGGACCCGGTCCGCGGCTCCCACGGCAGCCGGAGCGTGGAGACGACCCCAGGCGCGACCAGCACGGGCCGGCCGGCGAATGTGGTGGCCGCGGCGGTGTGCGCGTGCCCGCACAGGAATGCGGTCAGGTGCGGGTGGCGCTCGGCGAGGGCGGCGAGCCGCTCCTCCCCGAACTGGCGGATCTCGTCCACGTACGGGGTGTGCAGCGGCACCGGCGGGTGATGGAAGGCGACCAGGACCGGGATCGCCTGCGGGGTGTCGGTCAGTACGCCGTCCAACCAGGCCAGGGTGGATTCCTCCAGGAATCCGTGGTCCTCGCCGGGCACGGACGAGTCGCAGACGGCGAGGACGAAGCCCTCGCCGCGCAGCACCTGGTCGACGGGCTCGGTGGAGGGGGACCCCTCCCCCAGCAGGCCGCGGCGGAAGGCGGCCCGCTCGTCGTGGTTGCCGGGGCAGACGACCAGCGGGTGGCGCGAGCGCAGCAGCTTCGCGGCTTCCTCGTACTCGGCGTCCGCCGCGTGGTCGGCTATGTCCCCGCTCACGAGCACGGCGTCCACGTCGTACGGAAGGCCGTCGAGATACTCCATGACGGCGCGGGTGCGCTCGGCCGCGCGCCGGCCGCCGTCGAGATGGACGTCGCTGAGGTGTGCGATCACGATCACGTGCGGGGTCTCCTTCGTCTCCGGTCAAGAGAGGGGGGTGGACACCCCATTCAACAGGTCACGCCCGTGCGTACGCGGTGAAGGCGGGCCCGGAGGACGCGTCAGAACGGCGGGTCTTCGCTGTAGCCCCCGCCCGGCCCGCCGGCGCTCCACGACGCCCGTGCGGCCCTGAGACGTGCGTAGTGCTCGCGGACCGCGATGTCGGACGCGTTCTCCAGGCCGCTGATGTCGTGCCCCCAGGCCCTCAACCCGTCGAAGACGCGGTCCCGGTGGCGCCGTTCGGTGCTGGTGGCCAGCAGGCGCCGGGCGTGATCGGCCAGATCGGCCCGGTGCTCGATGAGGGCGGGGTGCTCGATGAGAGGAATGGCCGCGACCAGCGCCGCGTGGCGTACGTCGGCGCGGTCGTGACCGAGATGGGTACGAACGGCCGAGAAGAGGGCCGGCCGTGCGTCCCGAAACGCACGCATCTCCGGGCATTCGTCGAGGAATTCCTCGACGTGATCGCCTCCGCCCAAGGCGACGCACTCGTCGTCGGCGTCATAGGCGGTGTCACCGAGCCAGTCGAGCAGCCGGACGAGAGTCGGGCCCGTCCGGGGTGTCTCGCCGTCGCGACCGGGACGGTCCGTCGCGACGGCCGGACGGTCGAGGATCGCCGCGACGTAGAGCGCCACCGGAACGGTCGCCTCGTAGATGCTGTTCTGGTGCGTCACCGCCCACAGGGCATCCGGGAGTGCGGACTCCCTGACCGCCGGGTCCGGGTCGGTGAGACGCGTGAGCGCCGCGGGCAGGGCTTCACCCGTCCCGCACGGCGTGGCCAGCGACCCCCAGTCCGTGGTCTCCAGCAAGGCGTCCGCGGAAGGGAGCTCGGCGGGGTGGGGACACTCGGTCCGGCGGCGGCTGTGGCTCACATGCGGAGGCTACGGGGCCGTCGGGCCACCGTCGCGGCCGGGTGTCGTATCCGGCGGACCGCGTAGGCCTGGCGCCGGCTCTCAGCCGGTGCTGCGCGGCCGGGTGCGGCGCAGCAGGACCCAGCCGGCCGCCGTGAGGAGGAAGGCGCTCCCGGCGAGGGTGGCCACCGTGGCTCCGGTGGAGGCGAGCGCGCCGCCGCTGGGCGTGGTGTGGTTGCCGCCGCCGACCGTGGCGCCGGTCGAAGCCCCGCCGACACTGCCGGGGGTACCTGAAGTCCCGCCGGAGCCGGCCTCGGAAACGCCGTCGGAGCCGCCCGTCGTACTCCCGGTGGAACCGGTGGAGCCGCTGGAGCCGGAGCCCGTACCGTCGGTGCTTCCGGTCCCCCCGGTCGTGGAGGGGCCGCCGCCGCTGCCACCCGTGGTCGGGTCCGGGATGGTGACGGTGAGGGTGGCCGCGGCGGTTCGGCCCACACCGGCGTCGTTGCCGAACTCCGCCCGGTAGCGGCGGCCGTTGTCGGAGAGCGCCGCCGTGAAGGTGTAGGTCGGCGAGGTGGCGCCTGCGACGGCCTGCCAGGTCCGGCCCGCGTCCGTACTGACCTGCCAGACGACGGTGGGTCGGGGAACCCCCTCGGCCTCCGCCGTCAGCGAGACCTCGGTCCCGGCCGTGACCGAGCGGTCCGCCGGGCTCCGGGTGACCCGCGGGGAGGTGGCCCGCTCCAGCCGGGTGATCCGGCCGGCCACCGGGTCCGATACGAAGACGCTCGCGCCACCGGGCTCGACGGCGACGGCCGCGCCGCCCAACT
The DNA here is from genome assembly GCF_041432505.1 of Streptomyces virginiae. GTDB lineage: Bacteria > Actinomycetota > Actinomycetes > Streptomycetales > Streptomycetaceae > Streptomyces > Streptomyces virginiae_A. The sequence goes on along the minus strand of NZ_CP107871.1, from coordinate 7,460,884 downwards.
GCACGTGGAGGCCCGGGAGTACGACCGGCTTCACGACCTCCTGGAGGTCACGGGTGCGGTGGACGGTGAGCGTTCCGTCGTTGTCGCTGCCCGGCTGCGAGCCGTCCCCCGCGTCCTGCCACACGACGAACGCCTGGTGCGTGGTGGCGTCGAAGACCGCCGCGCGGGGCATGTCGCCGCCCGCGCCCCGGACGGTGCCCAGCCGCTTGCCCGTCGCGTCGTGGACGACGACGGAGGAGTCCAGCCCGACCCACACCGCACCGGTCTCGGGATCCACCTCCGTGAACCCGCCGAACCCCTCCCCGGCCGGGAGTTCCACGCTCGCGGTGATCTGGAAGGAAGCGGCGTCGATCCGGTACATCCGCCGGTGGGCGAGGTCCGTGAACCACACCGTGCCGCGCGCCGCGTCGACCGCGAACCCGTCGCCGCCCTCCAGCGTGACGGTGCGCTTCACGGCCGCCGTGGCGATGTCGACCTCCGACAGCACGGGCCCTTGCGCGACCAGCACCGTCGAGGGGGTGAGCCCGGCGCTGGCGTGGGTGACGGCCGCACCCGGCACCCACGCGCCCGCCGCGGCGGCGTCGCCGTCCTTGGCGGTACCGATGCCGCGCAGCGGATAGAGGAAGACCGCCCCGTCCCCGGGCAGCGGCGCGAGGAGCTGCCGCACCGATCGCCGGCCGAGCGTGCCGGTGGGCCCGGGTGCCTGGCCGACGGTGCTGCGCACCTTGCCGTCCGCGGGGTCCAGGACGTGCAGCCCGCTCTCGTTGACGTCGGCGGTATCGGGCAGGTCGTCCGAACCGACGTACAGCTTCTTCGAGTCCGGGTGCAGCAGCAGGTCACGGGGTTTGCCCGCCGTGGTGAACTGCGCCACCGACCGGTACACGGTGCTCCGCGGTACGTCGGCCCCCTCGCCCCCGGCTGCCGATACGGGACTTCCGGTGGCGGCCGAGGCCAGTACGAGCGCCAGCGCGGCGGACGCGGCGCCGGCGCGACCGGGGGTGAGGGGGTGTCGGGGTGTCATGGCTTCCTCGTCGACGGGGCGGTCGGGGGGCAAGGGCGGCAGGAGACGGCCTAGTTGAAGGTCACCGGGACGTGGACGTCGTACTTGCGGTTCGAGGAGTTGAAGTGGTCCGCGCGCGTGACGATGGCGCATTCGACGGTCTCGCCGCAGATCTGGCCGCCGCCGAGGTCGGCCTTCACGTGGATGGTCACGCTGAAGGTGCCGCCCGTACCGAACTTGGAGGTGTTGGCCAGGGTCCCGCCGAAGGTGTTGTTGACCCAGTGCGAGGCGCCGGTGGTGCCCGACTGGTCCGAACCGCCCAGACACGGGGTGGGCTTGCTCGCGCCGGGTGCGCCGCTGACGGCGCAGAGGCTCACGTAGATGCCCTTGGCGGTGTTGTATCCGCTGCCCGAGACCGTGACGTTCCGACCGGTCGCGGCGGCGGCGGAGGGCGCGGTGAGGCTGAGGTCGAAGGTGGTCGCGCCGTCGGTGACCGTACGCGTCGAGGTGGCGGCCGAGGCGGAGCCGGCCGCGCCGACGGCGAGTGCGACGGCGGCGGAGGCGGCGACGGCCGCGCGGGCGGCGGAACGGGGCAGGGAGGCAGCACGCATCACTGGGACACCTTTCGGGCACGGAAGTCACAACAATTGAGGTAAGGCTAACCTAATTTCGATCAAGGTTGCACGCCTACTTCACGCCATCGTCACGACCCTGACGGCTGCTCAATTCCGTTGCGGGAAAGGCCGATCCGGAGACCGGCACGGCCCAACGGAGGACACAGGGCAACAGAACGGCCCGGCTGCGCCGTGCGGCGCGGCCGGGCCGTGTCCAGGCCCCTCGGGGGCCCGTGCTCACCCCCGGTAGGTCTCCAGCAGCCGCAGCCAGACCTCGCTGATGGTCGGGAACGACGGCACCGCATGCCACAGGCGCTGGATCGGCACCTCGCCCACGACCGCGACGGTGGCCGCGTGGATCAGCTCCGCGGCGCCGGGACCGACGAAGGTCACCCCGAGCAGGACCTCGCGGTCGAGGTCGACGACCATGCGGGCCCGGCCCTTGTAGCCGTCGGCGTACAGACCGGCGCCGGAGACCTTGGACATGTCGTAGTCCACCGCGCGCACCCGATGCCCGGCCCGTTCGGCCTCGGCCAGGGTCAGACCCACGGCGGCGGCCTCGGGATCGGTGAAGACCGCCTGCGGAACGGCGCGGATGTCGGCGGTCGGCGTGTGCGCGCCCCAGGGCGCGGTGTCCAGCGGGGTACCGGCCGCGCGGGCCGCGATCACGGCGCCGGCGATCCGGGCCTGGTACTTGCCCTGGTGGGTCAGGAGCGCGCGGTGATTGACGTCCCCGACGGCGTACAGCCAGTCGTTCCCCGGCACCCGGCAGGTGTCGTCCACGTCGATCCAGCGACCGGCGGGCAGCCCGACGGTGTCCAGCCCGATGTCCTCGGTCCGTGGCGCGCGCCCCGTCGCCATCAGCAACTCGTCGCCCTCCAGCGTCTCGCCGCCTTCAAGGACCACGCTGACGGGACCGGTCGAGCCGTCCCGGACCACCGCCTCCACCGACACCCCGATGCGGACCTCGGCCCCGGCCTCGCGCAGCGCCTCGGCGACCAGTTCTCCCGCGAAGGGCTCCATCCGCGGCAGCAGTCCGGGGCCGCGCGCCAGGACGGTGACCTGCGAGCCGAGGGCCTGCCAGGCGGTGGCCATCTCGACGGCCACCACCGAGCCGCCCACGATCAGCAGCCGGCCGGGGGCCTCCTGCGCGGACGTCGCCTCACGGCTGGTCCAGGGGCGGGCCCCGGCGATCCCGGGGAGGTCCGGGATCACGGCCCGGGTACCGGTCGCGACGACCACCGCGTGTCGGGCCGACAGGATGTGGTGCTCGCCCTCGGGGCTGGTGACGGCGACCTTGCGGACCCCGTAGAGCCGGCCGTGGCCCCGGTACACGTGGGCTCCGGTCGAGTCGATCCAGTCGATCTGCCCCTGGTCCTTCCAGTCACCGGTCCAGTAGTTGCGGTGCGCGAGCACCGCCGCCGTGTCCAGGGGCCCCTGGACGGCGCCGGCCAGACCCGGCACCCGGCGGGCGTCGGCCCGGGCCAGCGCCGGGCGCAGCAGCGCCTTGCTGGGGACGCAGGCCCAGTACGAGCACTCGCCGCCCACCAGTTCGCTCTCGACGAGCGCCGTGCTCAGCCCGGCGGCGCGGGTCCGGTCGACGATGTTCTCACCGGCCGGTCCCCCACCGAGGACCACCACGTCGTACTCCACCGCTTCCGACACAGACACCTTCCAAGGGTTCCAGAGGGTCCACCAGGACCCATGGGAATCCCGGTCAGGGGCTAATGTCCCGTCACTCTACGTGTGGTCCGAGCGACATGCGCGAGATGACGGGCGGCGTCGGCGTGGTGACGTCGGGCGGCGGCCGGGTCAGGCGCCGACCGACCGCCAGATGTGGTCGGGCAGTTCGCGGGCCGCTTCATCGAGGTCGACGTCTCCCACGGTGAGCCAGCGCCGGACGACGGCGACCACCGGGCCCAGGGCGAGGGACTCGATCAAGGGGGCCGAGAGGGGGGCGAGTTCGCCCGATTCCTGGTGCGCGTGGATCCAGTGGGCGATCGGCGTCAGCCGGGCCTCCTGGGAATCGCGGATCTGGCGTGCGTTCGCCATGCCCTGACGGTCCGAGGTGACGGAGTGGATGAGGCGGGCCGCGTCGGGGCGGTCCCGTACGAAGTCCAGGTAGGCGAGCACGACGGCCCGGATGCCGGAGCGGGCGTCGGCCGCCTGCATCAGCGCCGGTGCGAGTTCTCTCAGGAGCTGGTCCAGGGAGCGCAGCGCGAGTGCGGCGACCACGCCGTCGAGGCTGCCGAAGTGGTGGTAGATGCTGCCGGAACTGACTCCGCTGGCGCCGGTGATGGTGCCGAGGGTGAGTCCGGCCTCCCCGGACGAGGCGTAGAGGCGGAGCGCCGCGTCCAGGACCTGTTCGACAGTGGCTTCGCCGCGTTGTTGCTTCGGCATCGGGCAGGCGTCCTCGGTCTCCTCGCGGCGGCGGATCTCCTCGATCCTCGTCGGGTTCAGCCTAAAGCACCATCATTACTGGATTTTTTTCTAGAAAGACTTCGGCGAGGACGGCCTGGTACGGGTGGCTCGGCCGGGGCAGGTGATGGCGCGCGCCTCACGTTCGCCGGCGGCCGAGGACGCCTCGACGGTGATCTACGCCGACCCCTCCGGCCCCGGCGGTGTCCTGTCGCTCGACCCCGGGGCGTGGCAGCGCGACCTGTGCGGGACCATCGGCAACCGCACGTTCACCGCCGAGGAGCGCCGGAGCCTCCCGGTCCGTGTCCCGGCTCAGCCGGTGTGCCCGGCGGGCTGATGCGCCCGATCCGCCGGGCCCGCGGGCCCGGCGGATCTCAGGTCTCGCACCGCGGGCCTCAGGCCTGCGCGGTACCGGGGTCCGCGCTGCCCGAGCCCTGGGAGCCCTGCTGCTCCGCGGCGATCTTCGCGCGGACCTCGTCCATGTCGAGGGCCCGGGCCTGCCCGATGAGGTCCGTCAAAGCAGCTTCCGGCAGCGCGCCGGGCTGCGCGAAGATGGCCACCTGGTCCCGGACGATCATCAGCGTCGGGATCGAGGTGATCTGGAAGGCCCCGGCCAGCTCCTGCTGCGCCTCGGTGTCCACCTTGGCGAACACGAGGTCGGGATGGGCCTCGGAGGCACGCTCGTAGACCGGGGCGAACTGCAGGCACGGCCGGCACCAGCCCGCCCAGAAGTCGATCAGCACGAACGGGTTCTCGCTGACCGTCTGGTCGAAGTTTTCCTTGGTGAGCTCGACTGTAGCCACGGTGTCCAGACCTCCTGATTGAGCCGTCTGCTCCTTGAACGAACGTCGTGCCTTCCGCATTCCGCCCGTGCGGGGGCGAAGCCGGGACTCCCCGGGCACCGCCTAGAACGGGTGGCCGGCGGGGGTGCTGCGGACCGTGGTCCAGCGCAGTTCCGTGAAGGCGTCCAGGTTCGCCTCGCCGCCGAAGCGGGCACCGGTGCCGGAGGCTCCGACTCCACCGAACGGGGCGACGGCCTCGTCGTTGACCGTCTGGTCGTTGATGTGGGCGATCCCGGTCGGGATCCGATCGGCCAGGTCGAGCCCGCGCGCCGCGTCCCGGGTCACGATGCCGAGGGAGAGGCCGTAGGGGCCCGCCGAAGCCAGCGCCACCGCCTCCTCCTCCGTCGCGAAGGACCGTACGGGCGCCACCGGGCCGAAGACCTCCTCGGCGTAGGCGGGGGTGTCGTCGGCGACGCCGGCCAGGACGGTCGGTCGGTAGAACAGGTCCCGGTGCGTGCCGCCGGCCACGAGCTTGGCCCCCTGCCCGGTGCTGGCCTCCACCAGGGCGTGGACCCGGTCCAGCTGGGCGCGGTCGATCAGCGGGCCCAGGTGGACCCGCTCGCGGTACGGGTCTCCCACGGCCAGTTCCTCGGCGCGCGCGGCGAGCCGCTCGACGTACTCGTCGTAGAGCGAGGCGTGCACGAGGTGCCGCCCGGCGGTCATGCAGATCTGACCCTGGTGGAAGAAGGAGCCCCAGGAGGCCTGGGCCACGGCGGACTCGATGTCGGCGTCGCGGAGCACGACGAGGGCCGAGTTTCCGCCCAACTCCAGGTGGACGCGCTTGAGGTGACGGCCGGCCAGTTCCCCGACGGACCGGCCGGCGGCGGTGGAGCCGGTGAAGGACACCACGCGCACGCGCGGGTCGGCGACCACCGCGGCGCCCGTCCCGGCGCCGCCGGGCAGGACCTGCAGCAGTCCGCCCGGCAGCCCGGCGGCGGCGAAGACCGCGGCGAGGGCGAGCCCGCCGCAGACGGCGGTGCGCCGGTCCGGCTTGAGCAGCACCGCGTTGCCGAGGGCCAGCGCCGGCGCCACCGAGCGGATCGCCAGGATCAGCGGGGCGTTGAAGGGGGCCACGACCCCGACCACGCCGGCCGGCACCCGGCGGGTGAAGGACAACCGCGGCGCCTCGCTCGGCAGCACCTGCCCCGCGGGGCGGGAGGCCAGCGCGGCGGCCTCGTAGCACTCCTGCGCGGCGACGTGCAGCTCGAAGTCGGCCTTGCCGGGTATCGAGCCGGACTCTCGGACCAGCCATTCCCGCAGCTCGTCGGCGTGGGCGGTGAACAGGTCCCCGGCGCGGCGCAGCACGGCCGCCCGCTCCGGGTGGGTGGTGCGCGCCCAGTCCCGCTGCGCCGCGAGGGCCCGTACGGCGGCCTCCGCCACATCGGCGGGAGCGGCGAGGTCGATGGTGGCGAGGGTGCGGCCGGTGGCGGGTTCGACGACCGGGGCGGAGCCGCCGGTGAGGGTGGGTCCGTCCTGCCAGAGCGTCGGATCGAGGAGCGGCATGGCGCGGGGCCTCCGGGTGGGGATGGGCGGGGCGGGGGGCGGCAGCACGCGCCATCGTGCCAGACCGGAGGCTCCACATCTGTTCAGTTATTGGGCAGTTGACGCCGAGCGGTGACCGGAAACGATCGACGCCCGGGTGGCACCGGCCCGGGTCAGCGCTCCAGGACGAGGGCGATGCCCTGCCCGACCCCGATGCACAGGGCCGCCATGCCGGTGCCGGAGCCCGCCGCCGCCAGCTGGTGCGCGACGGAACCCGCCAGGCGGGCGCCCGAGGCGCCGAGCGGATGGCCGATCGCGATGGCGCCGCCCCGAGGGTTGACCACGGCCGGGTCGAGCTCCGGCCAGGCCGCCAGGCAGCCCAACGCCTGTGCGGCGAAAGCCTCGTTCAGTTCGAAGGTGGTCAGATCGGCGAGTTCGCGGCCGGACTTGGCGAGCGCCCGCTGGACGGCGTCGACGGGGCCCAGACCGAAGAGTTGGGGCTCGATCCCGGTGACGGCGGACGCGCTGATCCGGGCGAGCGGCTCCCGGCCGGTGGCCGCCAGACCCGCCTCGTCGGTCAACAGCAGTGCGGCGGCGCCGTCGTTGAGCGGGGAGGCGTTGCCGGCCGTGACCGTGCCGTCCGTCCGGAAGGCCGGCTTCAGCCGGGCCAGCGCCTCCGGCGTGGAACCCTCCCGGATGCACTCGTCCCGCACCAGGTCCGCGCCGGGGTACGGGACGACCTCGTCGGCGTAGAGCCCGGCGGACCAGGCGGCCGCCGCCTTGCGGTGGCTCTCCAGCGCGAAGGCGTCCTGCGCCTCGCGGGTGATGCCGTGCTTGTCCGCGACGAGTTCCGCGCCCTCGCCCAGCGAGCCGGTCCACTCCTCGGGCATGCGCGGGTTGGTCATCCGCCAGCCCAGGGTGGTGGACCACATCTGCTGATGGCCGGCCGGGAAGGCCCGCTCCGGCTTCTGCACGACCCAGGGGGCGCGGCTCATCGACTCGACGCCGCCCGCGATGGCCACGGAGGCGTCACCGAGCGCGATGGCGCGGGCGGCCTGGATCACGGCTTCGAGGCCGGAGCCGCACAGCCGGTTGACGGTGACCCCGGGGACGCTCACCGGCAGCCCGGCCAGCAGCACCGCCATGCGGGCCACGTCCCGGTTGTCCTCGCCGGCCCCGTTGGCGTCGCCGAAGACGACGTCGTCGATGCGGGCCGGGTCGAGGTCCGGCGTACGCTCCACCAGCGCGCGCACGACGTGCGCGGCCAGATCGTCCGGTCGGACCCCGGCGAGGGCGCCGCCGAACTTGCCGATCGGGGTGCGGACGGCGTCGACGACGTAGACGTCGCGGACGGTGCGGATGCTCATGGGGGCTCTCCTGGGCGGATCCGTACGGGCGGTGGCGCGTCGGTGTCGGTGTGGACACCGGGGCACGCCGCCGGGCACGCCCGGTGGGGCGCGCCCGCAGTCTCCGTCCGTACGTCACCGCCTGTCAACGGCCCTCCAGGGGGTGCCCGGCTTCCGGCCCCGCGCCCCGGGCCGTCCGGGCACGGTCAGGTCGACTCCCGGTGGATGGCGGCCGCCGCCATCAGGTCGTGCCGCTCCGTGACCTCCGACGGCTCGCGCACCGCGTGGTCCACCAGCGAGGCCAGGTGGGCGCCGGTCGGCATCTCCAGGCGGACCGTGCTCAGCCGGGGCCGCAGCAGCCGCCCTATGAGCAGGTCGTCGGCGCCGATCACGGCGACGTCCTCGGGGACGCGGAGTCCCTCGTCCTGGAGGGCGCGCATCAGGAGCATCGCGTACTCGTCGTTGTACGCGAACGCCGCGTCCAGCCCGAGCCCGCGCCAGCGGGCGGCGAGATCCGCGGCGGATTCCTCGGAGTAGGCCATCGGGAGGGCCACGACCTCGGCGCCCGGCACCGAGCGGGCGCCCGAGAGCCGGGGCACGGAGAACAGCTCCAGGCCCTCCTCCTCCGGGACGACCACCCCGATCCGCCCGCGCCCGCGCTCGACGAGATGGGCGGCGGCCCGGACTCCGACCTCCTGCTGGTCCATGACGAGGGCGTGCGCCCCGGGCACGCCGACGGGCCCCATGGTGATCACCGCGCGGGCTCCGGCCCGCTTGAGGGTGGCGACGTTGCGCGCCGAGAGGGTGATCTCGCCGAGCGAGATCACGGCCACCGGACGCAGTTCCGCCCAGGCCCGCACGGCCTCGTCGCCGCTGAGTCCGAGGCTCCCGTACTGCACCACCGTGTAGTCGAGGCGGCGCAGCGCCCATTGGAGTTCGTTGAGGAAGGTGCTGTAGAGCGGCCCGATCGGCACGTGGGAGGTGGGCAGCAGCACGATCCTGGTGTGGCCGGCGCGCAGACTACGGGCGGCGGCGTGCGGGACGTAGCCGAGCTCCTCGGCGGCCTCGCGGACCTTGCGGCGGGTCGGCTCGCTGATGCGGACCGCTTCCGCGTTGTTCAGCACGTACGAGACCGTCGCGCGCGAGACACCGGCGAGGCGGGCCACGTCCGCGCTCGTCGGAACGGGCGGCGGCGGGGTGGCCGATCCGGAGGCCGATCCGGAGGCCGGGGCGGGAGGCTTCGGCGTTTTCGATGACTGAGACATTGCCGTGGCATCTTTCCAGACCGATTGCGCCCAAGGGCTGGCGGATGGCCGGAAACGAATGCTACACAGTGGTTACACGAGTCATTGACACGTGTAACCACGGCGTCACATCCCACAACGTCCGATGTGTCGACGCCGTACCCCGCCGTGCCCGCCGCCCTGTCGCGCTCCGTCGCACCCCCGCCGTCGCGACAGGGCGGCGCGCACTCCCGTGCACCCCGGCGCGCCCCACCGCGCCTCCCCTCCCCTTCATCCGCCCGCATCTGCCCAGGAGGGCATCGTGGCCCTTTCCTCCCCCGGCTCCGCCGCCACCACCGACGCGTCCCCGGCACCCGACACCGCGCCCGCGGGCGGCACCGGACCCGGCCCCGCACGCCGTGGTCTGCTGCCCCTGCTGCTCGTCGGCAACAGCGCCATGTACGCCCTCTACATCGGCGTGGCCGGCGTCCTGCTCGCGCTCCAGGTCGAGGACATCGATCCGGCGAACAAAGTGGCGAACTTCGGCCTGATCGCGGGGGTCTCGGCGATCTTCGCCACGGTCTTCAACCCCGTCGCCGGAGCCCTGTCCGACCGCAGCGGACGGCGCAACCCCTGGATCCTCGGCGGTGGACTCGCCGCCGTACCGGCGATGTTCCTGCTGGGCCTCGCCGACACGATCCTGCTGCTCACGATCGCCTGGTGCCTCGGGCAGGCCGTCATGAACGTCTACCAGGCGGCCATCACCTCCGTGGTCCCCGACCGGGTGCCCATGGACGCCCGCGGCAAGGCCTCCGCGGCCGTCGGACTCGGCCTGCCCTTCGGCTCCACCCTCGGCGCGCTCATCGGAGCCGCCTTCTCCGAGGACTACCGCACCGGCTACCTCGTCCTCGGCGCGCTGGTGGCGGGCGCCGCCGTGCTCTTCACCGCCTGCGGCCGCGAGCAGCGGCTCCCGGCCCGCGCCCCGATGCCCGTCAAGGAGCAGCTCGCCGCCTTCACCGGCGCGCTGCGCGACCACGACTTCCGCTGGGCGTTCATCGGGCGGGCGCTGCTCGTCCTCGGCTACTTCGCGGTGAGCGGGTACCAGCTCTACATCCTGCAGGACCACACCGTGCTGCCCGACGGTATGAAGCCGGAGGCCGCGGTGGCGGTGCTGATGCCGCTGACCAGCGTGGCGATGGTCGTCTCCACGGTCCTCGGCGGGTATCTGTCGGACCGGTTCGACCGCCGCAAGCTCTTCGTCGGCGCCTCCGCGCTGCTGTCGGCCGTCGCGCTCGTCATCCCGGCCGTGTCGACCAGCTGGACGGCGATGCTGTGCTTCGCCGCGGTCAACGGGCTCGCGTTCGGGTGCTACATGGCGGTGGACACCGCCCTGGTGACCATGGTGCTGCCCAAGGCCGAGGACGCCGCCCGCGACATGGGCGTGCTCAACATCGCCAACGCCGGACCGCAGATCATCGCGCCGTTCGTCGCCTCGGTGGTCGTCTCGTTCAGCGGCGGGTACACCGCGCTGTTCGTCGTCGCAGCGGTGCTGGCCGTGGCGGGCGCCCTTGCCGTGAAGCCGATCCGCAGCGTGCGCTGACGTACCGGTCGCCGCCGCGCACCGGCGGCCCGCACCTTCCACCCCTCGACCGAACATTCACCGCCGAGAAAGGCACACCGTGCAGCTGCACACCCAGACCTGGGGCGAGGGCGACCGCGTCGCCCTCCTGATCCACGGCATCATGGCCGACCACCGGACCTGGCGCCGGGTCGGCCCCGCCCTCGCCGACCACGGGTACCGCGTCATCGCCGTGGACCTGCGGGGCCACGGCGCCAGCGGCCGCGGCGCGTACAGCCCCGAGCTGTTCGCGGACGACGTGGTCGAGACCCTTCCGGCCGGCGCGGAGCTCGCCATCGGCCACTCCCTGGGCGGCTTGACCCTGTCACTCGCGGTGGACCGGCTGCGGCCGGACCGGGCCGTCTTCTCCGACCCGGCGTTCCATCTGGCCGCCCCCGTCGAGGGTTTCGGCCCGGAGCTGCTCGCGCAGTTCAAGACGGCGACCAAGGAGCAGATCCGGGCGATGAGTCCGCGCTGGGACGAAGTGGACGTCGACATCGAGCTGGAGACGCTCGCGGTGTGGGACGAGCGGACCGCGCTGAGCCTCGCGCCGCTGGTCGGCGCCGACCTGATGCCGGCCGCGCCGGTGGTCCCCTCGCTCGTCCAGCTCGCCGACCCGAGCACCCTGATCACGCGGGAGCGGGCGCAGGTGCTCAAGACCCGCGGTTTCGAGGTGCGTTCGGTCGTCGGGGCGGGACACACCATCCACCGGGACGACTTCGACGGCTTCATGGCCTCCCTGGACGGCTGGCTCTAGAACTACCCGGCCACTCCCCGTTACGGTCACCCTACCGACCGGTAATGGGGAGTGGTTCGCATGTCCGATTCAGCTGTCACGACGGCCGCCGGCCTGGTCGACATGGTCGACGCACTCGCCGAAGGGAGCGTGTCGGCACGGCGGTTGACCGAAGAGGCACTGGGCCGCATCGCCGCGGCCCAGCCGGAGCTCAACGCCTTCCGGACCGTCCGCGCCGAGGCCGCGCTCGCGGAGGCGGACGCGGCCGACCGGCGGCTGGCCGCGGGCGAGCGGCTGCCGCTGCTGGGCGTACCGCTGGCGGTCAAGGACGACATGGACGTGACCGGTGAGCCGACCGCCTTCGGCTGCGCGGGGGCCTTCGCCCCGAAGACCGCCGACAGCGAGGCGGTACGAAGGCTGCGCGCGGCCGGCGCCGTGATCGTCGGCAAGACGCAGACGCCCGAGCTGGGGCAGTGGCCCTTCACCGAGGGCGGGGCCTTCGGCGAGACCCGCAATCCGTGGAACCGCGCCTACACGCCCGGCGGCTCCTCGGGCGGCTCGGCGGCCGCCGTGGCGGCGGGCCTGGTCCCGGCCGCCCTGGGCTCGGACGGGGCCGGGTCGGTCCGGATCCCCGCGGCCTGGACCCATCTGGTGGGGGTGAAGCCCCAGCGCGGGCGCATCTCCACCTGGCCCGAGCCGGAGTCCTTCCACGGGCTCACGGTCAACGGCGTACTGGCCCGCACCGTCGCCGACGCGGCGCTCCTGCTGGACGCGGCGAGCGGCTCGCACCCCGAGGACCTGCACCGCCCGGCGCGCATCTCCGCCGTCGAGGCGGCCCGGCGCACGCCCCGCCGGCTGCGGATCGCGCTCTCGTTCGCGATGGCCTTCACGGCGACGCCCAAGTACCTCGACCCCGAGGTCCGTTCCGCGGTGAAGCGGCTGGCCGCGCGGTTGGAGTCGCTGGGCCACGAGGTGATCCCGGAGGACCCGCGCTACGGCCCGATCGGCCTGACCTTCGTACCCCGCGCGACCAGTGGCGTACGGGACTGGGTGGCGCGGGTGCCCGATCCGGCGCTGCTGGACCCGCGCACGCACGAGGCCGTCCGCACGGGCCGTGTCCTGGGCGGGCTCGCCCTGCGGACCTCCCGGCGGGCGGAGACGGTGCTGCGGCGGCGGGTCGGCGAGATCTTCGGCCGCTTCGACGTGGTGCTGACCCCGACGACGGCCACTCCACCGCTGCGGATCGGCGCCCTGGCCGGGCTCGGGGCCATGGCCACGGACCGGGCGATGATCGCGGCCTGCCCGTACGCCTGGACGTGGAACGTGCTGGGCTGGCCGGGGGTGAACATTCCGGCGGGCCTCACGGCCGACGGACTCCCGGTGGGCGCCCAACTGCTGGGCCCGGCCGACTCGGAGCCGCTGCTGCTGGGGCTGGCCGCGCAGGTGGAGGCGGCGGAGGACTGGTCGGCGCTGCGGCCGGGCCGGTAGCGGGACCCGCACCCCTGGCCCGCACCCCCTCCCTGTAAGTTCCCATGAGGAACTATCGAGTGTCACATCATCGGAAGGGGCGACACGACCATGACCGCGCAGACATGGACGGCCGTTGACGAGTACTTCGACGGATTGCTGGTCGGGGAGGACGAGGCCTTGGCCGCCGCGGCCGCCGACTCCGAGGCCGCCGGCCTGCCCGCCCACCAGGTGGCCCCCAACCAGGGCAAACTGCTGAACCTCCTCGCCCGCGTGCGCGGCGCCCGCCGCATCCTGGAGATCGGCACCCTGGGCGGCTACAGCACCATCTGGCTGGCCCGCGCGCTCCCGAGCGACGGGCGGCTCGTCACGCTGGAGGTCGACGAGCGGTGCGCCGACGTCGCGGCCGCCAACATCACCCGGGCCGGGCTGGACCACGTCGTCGAGATCCGGCGCGGCCGCGCCGTCGACCTGCTGCCCGCGCTCACCGACGAAGCGCCGTTCGACCTGGTCTTCATCGACGCCGACAAGCCGTCCAATCCCGCATACCTGCGGTGGGCCCTCGAACTGACCCGGCCCGGCAGCCTCATCATCGGCGACAACGTCGTCCGCGACGGCGCCGTCGTCGACGAGGACAGCAGCGACCCGCGCGTCCAGGGCGTGCGCCGGTTCACCGAACTCATCGCCGAGCACCCGCGGTTGACCGCCACCGCCCTGCAGACCGTCGGCAGCAAGGGTTACGACGGATTCATCATGGCCCTGGTCACCGACTGAACCGCGGCGCGGGCGCGGGCACCCGCCTCCTCCACCGGGGCCACGGCAACCAGTAGCCTCACCCGGATGACGGCACTTTCCCACCACAGCAACGGCCCCATCGAGCAGCCCGGGCGCGACGGCGACACCGCGACCACGGAGGCGAATCCGCGTGCCATCGGCCCGGTGCGGACCGAGTACGCCCCGGACCCCGACGGCGATCCCGACCCCGGCGAGATCGTGTGGACCTGGGTCCCCTTCGAGGAGAACGACGGGCGCGGCAAGGACCGTCCCGTGCTGGTCGTGGCCCGGGAGGCGGGCGGGCGGACCCTGCTCGCCGTCCAACTGTCGAGCAAGCGGCACGACCACGACCGGGAGTGGGTGCCGATCGGGACGGGTCCGTGGGACAGCGCCGGGCGCGAGTCCTGGGTGGACGTGGACCGGGTGCTGCGGGTCCACGAGTCGGGGATGCGCCGCGAGGCCTGCGCGCTGGACCGCGGCCGCTTCGACCTGGTCGTGGACCGGCTTCGCGAGCGCTACGGCTGGCAATAGCGCTCGTGGGGCCCGGCGGTGGTCGCGTGCGCACCCGCGGCCACCGTCCGGGGCGGATCCCACCTCCTGGCTCCCTGCCCCGGACCCTCCTGGCGATCTCCCGGGGAGTGTTCTGCCGGTCGTGCCAGGGTCCGCCCTGATCGGCGCGACACCCCCTAGGGTGGGGCCCGTAGGCGGACACAGGGAGTAGCGAACATGCGAATAGAACGACACAGGGTGAGCGAGGCCGCCCTCGTGGGGGTGCGCGAGGACTTCGCGAACCGGATGATCTCCGACGTGTACTCCAGGTCCCGGGGCGGCCGGATCGACGCCTACGCCTGGTGGGAGATCACGCTGCAGTTCCTCGACGGCCTGGGTGCGTTCTCCGCGGTGACCCCCGACCTCGACACTCCGGAGGCCAGGGCGATCCTGGACGACGCGGCCGAAGCGGCCGCCGGCGCCGTGTCGTTCGCCGCCTACTACCCGAACGCGTACTTCCACGTCTTCCTGACCTACGTCGACCTCGGACTCGACTACGACGCCGACCCGGACGGCAGCCCGCAGCCGGTGAGCGCCGCCCGCTGGATCGACGCGTTCTGCCTGGCGGTCCTCGCCGACAAGGTCGAACGGCACGGCGAGGCCTTCCATTTCGCCCGCCGGGCACCGCAGCGGGCCGGCGGGCCCGGGCTCCCGTCGGTGGAACTGATCAACGGCCTGCTGGCGTACGTCAGCGGGGATCTCGGGGACGACGAGCAGAAGTTCCCGCCCTCCCCGCAGCAGACGCTGGCCGCGTTGGACGCCGCGCTGGGCCGGGTCGCCGATCGGCGGGCGGGAGCCCGGGCCGCGGCCGCCGAACCCGTGACCGCCGAGATCGCCGAAGCGGCCGACCCCGCCACCGGTGCGCTCCGTGCGCTGCGCGCCCTGGCCGCCCGGGACCGCGAGGCCTTCGGCGTCGAGCTGACCGCGCTGCTGCTGCCGTACTCCGACCTGCGGGACCCGCGGGCCGAACCGCGCACGCTGCTGCCCCTGCTGCCGCTCGCGCTGGCCGCGCTCGGCCACCGTCGCGAGGGCTGGCGGCCGCCGGTCGAGTCGGGCTACCTGCCGCGGGCGCTGGTCACCGGCTTCGAGACGTCGGCGCCGCGCGTGGGCCCGTACGGGCGTGAGCGGCGTGCGGACGCCGTGGCGGCCCTGGCGGCGGGCCCGCTGGTCGTCGAGCGCCCTGACATGCCGGAGGCCGCCGGGCACGCCGAGTATCTGGTGCGTGAGCTGTACGAGGCCGTCCGCACGGGGGGCGGGGCGGCGGGCTCCGTCCGGTCGGACCGCCCGCTCGGCCCCGGGTACTGGTACGAGGCGGTGAAGCGCGCCCTGATCACCGGCAACCGTGCGGAACTCGCCCCGCTCGTCCTCAGCGGCCCCGGCGCCCTGGAGGCGGACCGGTCCGCCTTCGCCTCGTACCGGCAGGCCCTGCACGACTACCTGCGGGGCGAGGACCCGGAGCCCGCCACGGACCGGGCCGTCGCCGACGTGAAGCAGATCCGGGAGTGGGGGTTCGCCCCGTCGCCGGCCGTGCTCTTCTCGCAGCTGGTGGAGGGCGACGAGGAGAGCTTCAACCTGGCTCTGGCCGACGCCCTGGAGGCCCATCGCGACCACCACTCGGTGGGCGACCGGCTCGTCGGCGCCGGGGCGGACGCCGCGGTCGACTTCGACATCCTGGCACTGGCCTGCCACGCCCGCCGCCGGGGCTGGCGGATCCGGGTCTCGTCGGCGTATCTGCCGGAGATCCTGCTGGGAGCGGCGCAACCGTTCTGAGCGCGGCGGACCGGGCCGACCCCGCCTGATCCGAAAGGCGGGTCCTTAGGTCGGGAAGGCCCGCTCGAAGGCCTCGCGGGTGGTGGGGTCGCGGTCGAGGATGCCGAAGACGACCTGCTCGAAGACTCCGGCGAACCGGTTGGCGAGCAGGCTCCGGAAGGCTTCGGCGACCTGTGCCGGGTCGTTGCGGAACACCCCGCAGCCCCACGCCCCCAGAACCAGTCGGCGGTATCCGTGCAGGGCCGCCACCTCCAGGACGAGCTCGGCGCGCCGCGCCAGCGCCGCCGGGATCTCGGCGATCCGCTCCGGCTCCTGCCGGCGGATCGTGCCCGCGTTCGGCGCCGGCGAGGTGAGGAACCCGACCCGGAACGGGGTCTCCAGCAATCCGCCGCGGTCGTCGCGGAAGACCGGGACCCCGGGCGAGTGAATCACCCGGTCGGTGTAGAAGGTGCTGCGCTCCGCGCGGTGGATCTCGTAGTACTCCGGAGCTTCGAGCAGGGTCTCGTACAGCGCCGAGGCACGGCACAGCGCCTCCTCCTGCGCCTTGGCCCCGCGGACGTAACCACCCCCGGGGTTACGGGCCGAGGCGAAGTTCAGGACCGCGACGGGAGACGGCTCCGGGTGGTCCGGGGTGGGCGTCGCGAGCCTGCGCGCGGCGACCGTGCTGCTCTCCGCGGTGACCTCGACGACCGTCGCACCGCCACCGGAAGGGGTCCTTTCATCTGGAATGACTCGGTTTGGTCCATATATCCTGGTTCCTGCCTTGGCTTCCGCCAGGGCGGCGGCCAGCGGAATCTGCCGTCCCGCCCGCGTCCGGTACCCCCCGGCCGCCAGGATCTCCGCGTTCTCCCGCGCGATCTCGCGCAATCTGCTGCTCACGTCGCCATCCTCCGCATCGCGATTCCCGGCGGCAAAGGAATTTGTGCCCCGAGGAGGGGTAGGCACGGGTGATGTCACGACCGACGACAGGAGACGAGGATCCGGTATGTCCCAGGACTCGACCGCTCCCCCACCCCCGCCCGGCCCGACCCCCGTGCCCTCGATCAGCGAGACGCAGGCCGAGGACCTGATCCACGGCATCTGCTTCAAGACCGGCCCGCCCCGCCTGCTCGGCGCCGAGCTCGAATGGCTGGTCCTGGACGCCGAGCGTCCCGATCTGCCGGTGCCGCCCGAGCGGCTACGGGCCGCCCACGCCGCGGCCCGGGCACTTCCCCTGCACTCCCGGGTGACCGTCGAACCCGGCGGGCAGCTCGAACTCAGCTCGGCCCCCGCCACCTCCCTCACGGGCTGCGTGGACGACCTGCAGGCCGACCTCACGGCCGTACGCACCGCCCTGCTGGACCAGGGCCTGGTCCTGCGGGGCCTCGGCCGCGACCCCCGCCTCCCGTACCGCCGGCTGCTGAACAGCCCGCGCTACGACGCGATGGAGGCCTACTTCGACCGGACCGGACCGGCCGGGCGCGCCATGATGTGCGCCTCCGCCTCCGTGCAGGTCTGCGTGGACGCCGGGTACGAGGAGCCGGGCGTGCTCGGCCACGGCCGGCGCTGGCGCCTCGCACACCTGCTGGGCGCGGTCCTGGTGGCCGCCTTCGCCAACTCGCCCGCGCACGAAGGCCCGTACGCCGGCTGGCGCTGTGCCCGCCAGGGGATCTGGAGCGATCTGGACACCCGACGTTCCCTCGCCCCGCCGTTGGACGCGGAACCCCGCGGCGCGTGGACCCGGCAGGCCCTGGACACCGAGGTGATGTGCGTCCGGTCCTACGAGGGCGACGGTTCGTGGGAAGCCCCGCCCGGTACGACCTTCCGCGACTGGCTGCGCACGGGCGGGCGCTCCGGGCTGCGGGCACCCACCGCCGAGGACCTGGACTACCACCTGACCACCCTCTTCCCGCCGGTCCGGCCGCGCGGTCACCTGGAGCTGCGGATGATCGACGCGCAGTCCGGCGACGACGGCTGGCTGGTCCCGGTGGCCGTCGTGCACGCGCTGTTCGACGACCCCGAGGCCACCGAGACCGCGTACCGGGTGACGAAGGCGCTGGCCGACTCCTACGGAACCGGGCCCGCGCCCCGCAATCGGCTCTGGCGGTCGGCGGCCCGGCACGGTCTGGCCGATCCGGAGCTGCGGGCTTCCGCGAAGGCCTGTTTCCGTGCGGCCGCGGAAGCGCTGCCCCGGCTCGGCGCGAGCACGCACCTGCGGGACACCGTCGGCGCCTTCACCGAACGCTACGTACTACGCGGCCGATGTCCGGCCGACGACGCGTCCACGCAGGTGCTCACCGGAAAAGAGGTCCGCCGATGACCACCGGATCCCCCTCCGCCCCTCTCTCCGACTCCGCAACCGCCTCCCGACTGCGGGAGCGGGCGGCAGCGGCCCTGACCGCGGCACGGATACGCACGGCCGGCCTCACCGACGCCGTGACCGACGAGGACCTCACCGCGCAGCATTCCCCGCTCATGTCGCCGCTGGTCTGGGACCTGGCGCACATCGGGAACCAGGAAGAGCTGTGGCTGCTCCAGCGCGTCGCCGGACGCGAGTCGATGCGCCCGGAGATCGAGCCCCTCTACGACGCCTTCCAACACCCTCGCGCCGAACGGCCCAAGCTGCCGCTGCTCGGGCCCGCCGAGGCCCGCCGGTACGCGGCCGAGGTGCGCGGCCGGGTCTTCGACCTGCTGGACAGCACGCCGTTGGAGGGCGGCACGCTCCTCGACGACGGATTCGCCTTCGGGATGATCGCCCAGCACGAGCAGCAGCACGACGAGACCATGCTGATCACCCATCAGCTGCGGCGGGGCGCTCCCGTGCTGACCGCCCCGGAGCCGGACGGCCCCTACGATCCCTCGCCCGCCGCCGAGGTCCTGGTCCCCGGAGGCCCGTTCACGATGGGCACCTCCACCGAGCCCTGGTCGTTGGACAACGAGCGTCCGTCGCACGTGCGGGACACCGCTCCCTTCTGGATCGACACCGTGCCGGTGACGAACGCCGCGTACCTGGCGTTCATCGCCGACGGCGGCTACCGCGATGCACGCTGGTGGGCGGCGCCGGGCTGGGAGCAGATCCGCGAGCACTCCATCGAGGCCCCGCTGTTCTGGCACCAGGAAGCCGGCCAGTGGCTGCGCCGCCGCTTCGGGGTGATCGAGCCGGTACCGGCAGAAGAACCGGTTCTGCACGTCAGCTGGTACGAGGCGGACGCCTACGCCCGCTGGGCGGGGCGGCGGCTGCCCACCGAGACGGAATGGGAGAAGGCCGCCCGGCACGACCCGGCGACCGGCCGCTCCACCCGCTACCCGTGGGGCGACGCCGACCCGACCCCCGCACACGCCAACCTCGGGCAGCGGCACCTGCGCCCGGCCCGCGCGGGCAGCTACCCGGCCGGGGCCTCACCGCTCGGGGTGCGCCAACTGATCGGCGACGTGTGGGAGTGGACCGCCTCCGATTTCCTGCCGTACCCGGGATTCCGGGCCTTCCCGTACCGGGAGTACTCGGAGGTGTTCTTCGGCCCCGAGCACAAGGTGCTGCGCGGCGGCTCCTTCGCCGTGGACCCGGTGGCCTGCCGGGGCACCTTCCGCAACTGGGACCTTCCGGTGCGACGGCAGATCTTCGCCGGTTTCCGGACCGCGAGGGACGTCTGATGTGCCGCCATCTCGCCTATCTGGGGCCGGTGGTGGCGCTCGGGGAGGTGCTGAGCGAGCCGGAACACTCACTGGTGCGCCAGTCCTGGGAGCCGCTCCGCCAACGGTCCGGGACGGTCAACGCCGACGGCTTCGGCATCGGCTGGTACGCGGAAGGCGATCCGGTGCCCGCCCGCTACCGGCGCTCCGGGCCCATCTGGGGCGACCTGACCTTCACCGATCTCGCCCGGGTGGTCCGCAGCGGGGCCGCGCTGGCGGCCGTACGCGACGCCACGGATCCCGGGGCGGACGGGGAGGCTGCGGCCGCACCGTTCGCGGACGGGCCGTGGCTGTTCAGCCACAACGGCGCGCTACGCGGCTGGCCCGAGTCCGCCGCCCCGCTCGCCGCCGGGCTGCCGCCCGCGGCGCTGCTCCGGCTGGCCGCGCGCACCGACTCGGCGCTGGTCTGGGCACTGGTCCTGCACCGGCTGCGGGCCGGGGACGACCTGGGCACCGCGCTCGCCGAGCCGGTCCGGGAGCTGGCCTCGGCCGCTCCCGGCTCCCGGTTGAACCTGCTGCTCACGGACGGCGTCACGATCGCCGCGACGGCCTGGGGCGATTCGCTCTGGTACCTGGCCGACGTACAGCGGCGGCGCACCGTGGTGGCCTCCGAGCCGTACGACGACGACACCCGGTGGCGCGAAGTGCCCGACCGGACCCTGCTGACCGCCACCCGCACGAGGGTCGAACTGACCCCGCTCAAGGAGAACTCCCCGTGAACGACTTTCAGTTGACCCGGACACTCGACGAGCACGCAGCGGAGACCGCGCTGCGCAAGGACGTGCTGCACGGGCTGACCCACACCCCGAAGATCCTGCCGCCCAAGTGGTTCTACGACGCCCGGGGCAGTGAGCTCTTCGAGGAGATCACCCGGTTGTCCGAGTACTACCCGACGCGCGCGGAGCGGGAGATCCTGCTGGAGCGGGCGCGGGAGATCGCCGGCGAGAGCGGCGCCCGCACCCTGGTGGAGCTGGGTTCCGGGTCCTCGGAGAAGACCCGGCACCTCATCGAGGCGATGCCCGCGCTGGACACGTACGTTCCGGTGGACGTGAGCGAGAGCGCGCTGCGGGGGGCGGCCGAGACGCTGCTGGCGGAACATCCGGGGCTGCGGGTGCACGCCCTGCTGGCCGACTTCACGCGTGCGCTGCGGTTGCCGGACTCCCCCGGGCCACGGCTGGTGGTGTTCCTGGGCGGCACGATCGGGAATCTGTTGCCGCCGGAGCGGGCGGTGTTCCTGGCGTCCGTCCGGGCGATGCTGTCGCCCGGGGACGCGCTGCTGATGGGGACGGACCTGGTGAAGGACGAGGCCGTGCTGGTGGCGGCGTACGACGACGCGCGAGGGGTGACCGCCGAGTTCAACAAGAACGTGCTCGCGGTCATCAACCGGGAATTGGGGGCGGACTTCCACACGGCCGACTTCGCGCACGTGGCGGTGTGGAACAAGGAGCAGGAATGGATCGAGATGCGGCTGCGGGCCCGCTCGGACCTGGTGGTGAAGATCCGGGCGCTGGATCTGGTGGTGCCGTTCGCGGCGGGCGAGGAGATCCTGACGGAGGTCTCCGCGAAGTTCCGTCAGGAGGGCGTGCGCAAGGAGCTGGCCGCGGCCGGGCTGGAGCTGACCCAGTGGTGGACGGACGCGGCGGGCCGGTTCGCGCTGTCCCTGTCGGTCGCCGGCGGCCTGCCCGGCTGAGCGGGCACGCCCGGTAGCGGGTTCAGGGTGGTGGTGATCGCGGCTCCGGCCCCGGGGCCGACGATCGCCCGCTGAGCCGCTGCCGCGAGGTCCCGCCGGTGCGCGTATCGGCCCGGCGGGATCCGCGGCAGCAGCGTGACCTCGGCCCGCACCCCGCGGGCCCGGGCGATCCGCCACAGCGAGGCGGTCAGCGGGTCGTCCCCGACGAAGGCGGGCGCCCCGGCCGGACTCCCGTCGCACCGCAGATACCTCAGGCGCAGGGGCTGTACGGGGACCCGCGCGTCCAGGGCGGCCTGGAAGGCGGCCCGGCGGAAGGTGCCCTGGGCCCGCCCGCACCAGGTGGAACCCTCGGGGAAGACGGTGACCCGGTCCCCGGCCAGCAGGGCCGCGGTGACGGCCCCGACGGTGGTGGGCAGGGCGCGGATCCGGTCGCGCTCGATGAACAGGGTGCCGGCCTGTCCGGCGAGGCGCCCGAGCACGGGCCACGCCCGGATGTCGCTCTTGGCCAGCATCCGGCAGGGCAGGGCGGCGGCCACCAGCGGGATGTCCAACCAGGAGATGTGGTTGGCGACCAGGAGCCGGCCGCCGCCCGGCCCCGGGCTGCCGTGCACGGTGATCCGTATCCCGAAGGCCCGTACGAGCGCGGCCGACCAGGCCCGTACGACCGCGTGCCGGGGCCGGGCCGGCAGCAGCCGGGCCGGCGGGGCGCCCAGGATCCCCAGCAGGATCAGGACGACGGCGGCGACGAGTCTGAGCATCGCCCGGGGAACGCTCGCGGTGTCCCCCTCGTGGCCGGCGCAGGCCTCGGGGGTGCAGGGCGAGGTGGGCAGCCAGACGCTCATGCGCCCGGGACGAGCGAACGGAAGTGCTTGAGGTAGCGCGGGTTGGTCCGGCGCAGGGAGAGCAGCACGTACAGGTCGGCGCAGCCGAACTCGGCGTCGAGGGCGGGCTCGCCGCACACCCAGGCGCCGAGGCGGAGGTAGCCGCGCAGCAGCGGGGGCAGCTCCATGCGGTCGGGGAAGGTGATGCCCTCGGGGCTCCAGGAGAGGTGGGGGGTGACCCGGTACTCCTCGGGGGCGAGGCTGCGGGTCAGGGCGGTCTCGCGGGTGGCGGCGGCCAGGACCCCGCCGTCGGTGAGCGGTATCGAGCAGCAGCCGGCGAGCCAGTTGTGCCCGGTGCGGTCCATGTAGTGGGCGAGGCCGGCCCAGATGAGGGCGATGACGGCGCCGTTGCGGTGGTCGGGGTGGACGCAGGAGCGGCCGACCTCGACGAGGTCGGGGCGGATGGGGGCGAGGGCCGAGAGGTCGAATTCCCCCTCGGAGTAGAGGCGGCCGGCGACGGCGGCGCGCTCCGGGGGCAGCAGCCGGTAGGTGCCGACGACCTGCCCGGTCTCCTCGTCGACGACGAGGAGGTGGTCGCAGTACGCGTCGAAGGCGTCGGCGTCGAGGCCGGGCTCGGGCCCGTCCAGGCGGGCGCCGAGCTCGCCCGCGAAGACCTGGTGGCGCAGGCGCTGGGCGGCGCGCACCTCGTCCTCGTCGCGGGCGAGGCGGACGGCGTAGCGGGGCCCTTCGGCCGGCGCGCCGGGCGCCGCGACGTGGGCCCTGACGGGGGCGAGGCGAGTGGCGGGCGCGGCCGCGGGGGCGGGCGCGGCCGCGGGGGCGGCTGTGGGGGCGGGGGCCGGCGCCGAGGCGGGGAGGGGGGACGGGGACAGGGGTGCGATGGTCATGGCGGCTCCTGATCCGGGCACGGAGGGCCGGGCCCGCAGGTGCGTGGCCTGGCTCCTTTACTTCTTCCGTGGCCGGCTGGATTCGACATGACCGCTCAGCGGCCCTTGGATGTGCGGACGCTGAACTCGGTGGTACCCCCGTCTCGGCGCGGCTCGGCCGCGGCTCAGCGGTCGGAGCTGAGGACCTTGCCGATCTCCGCGGAGGCGGCCTTGGCGGCCTGCTCGGGGTCCCGGCCGGTGAGCACGGCCGTCATGAAGGGCTTGATCGGGTTCTTCGCCTCGACCTCGGCCCAGCGGGCGGAGGTGGGGGTGGCCCGGCCCTGGGCGGCGCCGGGAGCCATGTTGGCCGCACCCTCGTTGCCGTCGACGACATGGGCGAGGGTGGTCTTGTTGGGCACGTAGCTCATCGTGCGGGCGAGTTCGGTCTGCCACTTCTCGCTGACGAGGGCCGTGATCACGTCCACGGCGCCCTTCCGCTGTCCGGTCCGCGCCGGGATGATCAGGTCGGAGCCGCCGGTGAAGACGGCGCCCGCCTTCTCGGAGGTCTTGCCGGGGATCGGGAAGAAGCCGAGCTTGCCCTTCAGGGCGGGGTTGGCCGCCTCGATCTCGGCGGCCTGGCCGGGCGGGGCGATGATCTGGGCGACCCGGCCGCGGGCGAAGACCTGGGACTGCGGGGGCGTCTCCTCGTCGGCGTCCTTGGGGCCGTCGCCGAGGGCCTGAAGCTGCTTGTAGAAGTCCATGCCGGCCAGGGCTTTGCCGTCGTCCAAGGCGCCGACCCACTTGCCGTTGGTCTCGACGGCGAGTTCGCCGCCCTCGTCCCAGATGAAGCCGGCGAGGACGTACCAGTTCTGGCCCGCGAGGTAGATGCCCTGCTGGTCGCCCTTGTCGAGCTTCTGGGTGGCCTGGATCCACTCCTGTCGGTTCTTGGGCGGGGTCCTGATCCCCGCGGTCGCGAAGAGGTCCTTGTGGTAGATGACCACCCGGTTGGCGGCGTACCAGGGCACTCCGTACTGGGCTCCGTTGATGGTTCCCGGTTCGGCGAGGCCCTTGAGCCAGTCCTTGCTGCCCCATGCGCGCAGGCCTTCGAGGGTGAGCTCTTCGAGGCCGCCGGTCTCGATGTATTTGGCGACCTGGGTGTTGCCGACCTCGATGACGTCGGCGCTCTCCTTGCTCGTGCCGTCGAGGACGGCGTTGACCTTGTCGCCGATGCCCGTCCACTCCTGGATCCTGACGTCCAGGTCGATGCCCGGGTGTTCCGTCTCGAACGCCGCGGTGAACTTGCCGATGAAGTCCTCCGAGGCGCTGCCCTTCATCAGCCAGAGCGTCACCTTGTCCGACCCTGCGGCCGGGTCGGCCGACCGGCCGCAGCCCGTGAGGGCGGTCGCGGCCGCGAGGGCGGTGCACACGGCGAGGAATCGCGTCTTCAAGAGGGCCACCTTCTGGGCTCGGACTCGGATGGCTCGAAATTGGCATAGACCAATAGGCCGGTCAAGGGCCTTTCGCTCGGGACTGTTCGCCCAAAGTTCGCGCACCCGGACTTACTGGGGCACCGTAGAACCAGGCAAAAGCCACCCACTGTCGGGAGACCTCCATGTCCAATCACACGTACCGGGTGACCGAGATCGTCGGCACCTCCCACGAGGGCATCGATCAGGCCATCCGCAACGGGATCGCCCGGGCGGGCCAGACCGTACGGAATCTGGACTGGTTCGAGGTGGTTCAGGTACGCGGCCACATCGAGAACGGGGAGATCGCCCACTACCAGGTGGGGCTCAAGGTCGGCTTCCGCCTCGACGGCGAGGACTGAGCCCGAGGACCGAGCCGAGGACCGGGCCCGAGGACCGAGTCCGGCGGCCGCCGGTGCGGCGGCCGCCGGTGCGGCGGCCGCCGCCACCGGGCCCGACCGCTCGGAACGTGTCAGGTCCGGCCGTCGACCTCCTGCGCGGACTCCAGCTCCGGCGCGTCCGCCGCCCAGTCGGCGAGCACCACACGGAAACCCGCGGCGCGCGCGGCCTGGCAGACGAGTTCGTCGTCGTCGACGAGCATCCGCACCTCCCGACCCCGGGAGATCCGCCGCAGCACCTCCAGCTTGGTGGTGCGGGCCGGCCGGCGGTCCTGGTTGCCGCGCATGAACAGCCGCCCCTCGGGCAGCTCGTGGCGGGCGAGCCAGTCGAGCGTGTCCGTGCGGCACCGCTCGGGACGCCCGGTCAGGTACACCACCTCGCAGTCGGCCGCGGTCGAAGACGGCCAGCGGCCGGGTGGTGTGCTCGCTCATCCCGCCAGCGTAGGAGAGCCGTACGGGGAATCCCCACGGCCGCCGGGCGTTGATTCCTGTGTGATCCGAAAACTCTCGATACTCGACCGGTCGCGCACCCGCCAGGGCCACCCGGCCCAGCAGGCCCTGCGCGACACCGTGGAGCTGGCCCGGACGGCCGAGGAGCTCGGCTACCACCGCTTCTGGGTCTCGGAGCACCACAGCGTGCCCGGCGTCGCGGGCTCGGCGCCGACGGTGCTGGCCGCCGCCGTCGCCGCGGCCACGCACCGGATCCGGGTCGGCACGGGCGGCGTCATGCTGCCCAACCACCAGCCGATGGTGGTGGCCGAGCAGTTCGGGGTCCTGGAGGCGCTGTTCCCCGGCCGGATCGACATGGGTCTCGGCCGTTCGGTCGGCTTCACCGGCGGCATCCGGCGGGCACTGGGCCGCGACACCGGGGACGCCGACCGCTTCGAGGAGCAGCTGGCCGAACTGCTGGGCTGGCTCGACGGCACCCAGCGCGCCCACCCCGACGTGCACGCCCACCCCGCCGAAGGGCTGCGGATCCCGACCTACGTCCTGGCGACCGGCGAGGGCGCCCGGATCGCCGCCCGGGCCGGACTGCCTCTGGTGGTGGGCGACCTGCGGTCCCGCGACCGGGTGAGCGAAATCATCGAGGCGTACCGCAAGGAGTTCCGGCCCTCCGCCGCGGTCACCGAACCGTACGTCGTGATCTCCGGAACGGTGGCGATCGCCGCCACCGAGGAGGAGGCCCGCCGCATCCTGATCCCGGAGGCCTGGGCCCTCGCGCACTCCCGCACCCGCGGCAACTTCCCACCGCTGCGCCCGGCCGAGGAGATCGAGGCCCTGGAGATGACGCCGAAGGAGCACGAGCTCTACGAGGGCGCCCTGGCCGGCCACCTCCACGGCACGCAGGAGCAGGTGACGACGCAGCTGTCCGAGGTCGCGGAGGTGACCGGCGCGGACGAACTGCTGGTCACCACCTCCACCTACGACCGCACGGCACTCCTCGACTCCTACGCGCGCCTGGCCCGGATCGCCGGCCTGTGAACGCGAGCCTCTAAAATAGGACGAATGCACCAGGCCGCCGGTACCCCCGCCCCTCCCCCCACGCCCGTCGACCCCTACGTACGGGTCCGGGGCGCCCGGGAGCACAATCTGCGCGGCGTCGACGTGGACATCCCGCGCGACGCGCTGACCGTGTTCACCGGCGTCTCCGGCTCCGGGAAGAGCTCGCTCGCCTTCGGCACGCTCTACGCCGAGGCCCAGCGCCGGTACTTCGAGTCCGTGGCCCCGTACGCCCGGCGCCTGATCCACCAGATCGGCGCGCCGAAGGTGGACTCCGTCACCGGACTGCCGCCGGCCGTCTCACTGGAACAGCGACGCTCCTCCCCCGGTTCGCGCTCCTCGGTCGGCACGGTGACCCTCCTGTCCAACTCCCTGCGGATGCTGTACTCCCGGGCCGGCACCTACCCTCCGGGCGCGGAGCGGCTCGACTCCGACGCCTTCTCACCCAACACCGCGGCCGGGGCCTGCCCTTCCTGTCACGGGCTCGGCCGGATCCACCGCACCAGCGAGGAACTCCTCGTCCCCGACCCGGAGCTGTCGATCCGTCAGGGGGCCGTCGCCGCCTGGCCGGGCGCCTGGCAGGGCAAGAACCTCCGGGACATCCTGGACACGCTCGGCCACGACGTGGACCGGCCCTGGCGGGAGCTGCCCGCGAAGGACCGCGAGTGGATCCTGTTCACCGAGGAGCAGCCGGTGGTGACCGTGCACCCGGTGCGGGAGGCCGAGCGCATCCAACGGCCTTACCAGGGTACGTACATGAGCGCCCACCGCTATGTGATGCGGACCTTCGCCGACAGCAGGAGTGCCACCCTGCGGGCCCGCGCCGAGAAGTTCCTCACCGACTCGCCGTGCCCGGCGTGCGAGGGGCGGCGGCTGCGCCCGGAGGCCCTCGCCGTGACCTTCGCCGGGCGAACCATCGCGGAGGTGGCGGCGCTGGCGCTGACCGACCTGGACGGCGTACTGGCCTCCGCGCCCCTCGACGGGGAGGCGGCGCGGGTGCTCGCCGAGGACCTGCGCTCCCGGATCGGTCCGATCACGGAGCTGGGGCTCGGCTATCTGAGCCTCGACCGGACGGCGCCGACCCTGTCCGCGGGCGAACTGCAGCGGCTACGGCTGGCGACGCAGCTGCGGTCGGGGCTCTTCGGGGTCGTGTACGTCCTGGACGAGCCGTCGGCGGGGCTGCACCCGGCCGACACCGAGGCGCTGCTGGGCGTACTGGACCGGCTGAAGGCGGCCGGGAACACGGTCTTCGTCGTGGAACACCATCTCGATGTGGTGCGGCACGCGGACTGGCTGGTGGACGTGGGTCCGCTGGCCGGGGAGCACGGCGGGCAGGTACTGCACAGCGGGCCGCCGGAAGACCTGGCCGAGGTGGCGGGGTCGGCGACGGCCCGGCATCTGTTCGCGGCGCGGGAGCCGGTCGGCGCGCCCAGGCGGGTGCGCACGGCGACCGGGGCGGTCCGGCTGACCGGGGTGGACCGGCACAACCTGCGGGAGCTGGAGGCGGAGTTCCCGCTCGGCGTGTTCACGGCCGTGACCGGGGTGTCGGGGTCGGGCAAGTCCACGCTGGTGGGACAGGTGCTGGCCCGGGAGGTCGGTGAACGGCTCGGGGAGGCGGACTTCCCGGTGCGGCGGCTGGTGGAGGTGGACCAGAAGCCGATCGGCCGGACCCCGCGGTCCAACCTGGCCACGTACACCGGACTGTTCGACGTGGTGCGCAAGCTGTTCACGGCGTCGCCCGAGGCGCGGGCCCGCGGCTGGAAGGCGGGCCGCTTCTCCTTCAACGTGCCGGGCGGGCGGTGCGAGACCTGCCAGGGCGAGGGCTTCGTCTCGGTGGAGCTGATGTTCCTGCCGAGTACGTACGCCCCGTGCCCCGAGTGCGCGGGCGCCCGGTACAACGCCGAGACCCTGGAGGTCCGGTACGAGGGCCTGAACATCGCGGAGGTGCTGGGCCTGACGGTGGAGTCGGCGGCCGTCTTCTTCGCGGAGGTGCCGGCGGCGGCGCGCAGCCTGCGGGCACTGGAGGAGATCGGGCTGGGCTACCTGCGGCTGGGGCAGCCGGCCACCGAGCTGTCGGGCGGCGAGGCGCAGCGGATCAAACTGGCGACGGAGCTGCAGCGGCTGCGCCGGGACCACACGCTGTACCTGCTGGACGAGCCGACGACCGGGCTGCATCCGGCCGATGTACGGGTGCTGCTGCGGCAGTTGCACGGGCTGGTGGACGCCGGGCACTCGGTGGTGGTCGTGGAGCACGACATGGCGGTGGTCGCGGGCGCGGACTGGGTCATCGACCTGGGCCCGGGCGGCGGCACGGCGGGCGGCCGGGTGGTCGCCGCGGGTACGCCGTCGCAGGTGGCCTCCGTGACCGGCAGCCGTACGGCCCCGTACCTGGCGCGGGCCCTCGGGACCGGCCGGGTGGGGTGACCGCGGGGTCGCCGACGCCGGGCCGGGGAGACGTCCGGCACGGACGTTCGAACTGCGTGGGGCGGTCGCGTCGGGCGCCGCCGGCCCGTGCCGGGTTGGTTGGATGCGGGCATGAGTCGAGTCCACTGGCTGTTCGGCGACCAGCTCGGCCCGCATTTCACGGCCACCGCCGCCGGCGGGACACCGCGCGACACCCGGTGGCTGCTGATCGAGTCGCGGTCCGTCTTCCGCCGCCGCCGGTTCCACCGGGCCAAGGCCCATCTGGTCCTCAGCGCCATGCGCCACCGGGCGGCGGACCTCGGGGCGAGCGCGCGGTACGTCGCGGCGGAGACCTACCGGGAGGGTCTCGTACGGGCCGTGGGCGACGCACCCGTATCCGTGCACCACCCGACCTCCCGCGCCGCCCTCGCCCTCGTGTCCTCGCTGCCGCAGGTCACGGTCCACCCGGCCCGCGGGTTCCTCGTGAGCCACCGGGAGTTCACGGACTGGGCCGCACGGCAGAAGGGCGGCCGGCTGCTCCAGGAGAACCTCTACGAACGCACCCGGCGCACCCACGACATCCTGATGGACGGCGACCGGCCGGCGGGCGGCCGCTGGAACCTGGACCACGACAACCGCGAACCCCCTCCCCGCGGCCGGGACACCCTCGGCGCGCCGCCCCCGTACCGGCCCCGTGAGGACGAGATCGACGAGGGGGTCCGGCGGGACCTGGACCGCTGGGAACGCGAGGAGGGGATCACCTTCGTGGGCCGCGACGGCCCACGGCTGTTCCCGGCGAGCCGCCGGGAGGCGCTGGCCGCGCTCGACCACTTCGTCACGCACCGCCTGGCCGGCTTCGGCGCGTACGAGGACGCCATGCTGGCCGGGGACCCCGTGATGAGTCACAGCCTGCTGTCCTCCTCCCTGAACCTCGGGCTCCTCGACCCCTGGGAATGCGTGAGCCGGGCCGAGGAGGCCTGGCGGGCCGGACACGTACCGCTCAACAGCGCCGAGGGTTTCGTCCGACAGGTGTGCGGGTGGCGCGAGTACGTATGGGGCCTCTACTGGCACCTCGGCGAGGACTACCGGCACCGCAACGACCTGCGCCACACCGCGCCCGTGCCCACGTGGTTCGCGGAGCTGGACGCCGACGCGCCCGCGGCCCGCTGCCTGTCCACCGTGCTGGCGCAGGTCCGGGACACGGGGTGGACGCACCACATCCCCCGCCTGATGGTCCTCGGCAGCCATGCCCTCCAGCGGGGCTGGGAGCCGGCGCAGGTGACGGACTGGTTCCACCGGTGCTTCGTGGACGGCTACGACTGGGTGATGCTGCCCAACGTGGTGGGCATGTCCCAGTACGCGGACGGCGGCCTGATGACCACCAAGCCGTACACCTCGGGCGGCGCCTACATCCACCGGATGAGCGACCTGTGCGGAGGCTGCCGGTACCGGCCCACCGACCGCACCGGCGACCGCGCCTGCCCGTACACCGTCGGCTACTGGGCCTTCCTGGACCGGCACCGTTCACGGCTGGAGGGCAATCCGCGCATGGCCCGGGCCGTGCACGGGCTGGACCGGCTGGGCGACGTGGCGCAGGTCGTCCGGGCGCACCGCGCGGCGGGCGACTCACCACCGTGACGGCGCCCACGGGCGCGCCCCGCCGGCGGACCGCCGAGAAGCGCGGCGTCCGCCGGTCCGCCGGTCCGCCGGTCCGCCTACAGTGGACGGGCCCGACCGGAACACACAGGAGACGCAGATGGCCGACGGGCCGCGCGGGGGCCGCCCGGCCGAACAGCAGGACGCCCTGTTCGACCTGGCCGACATCGACAACGGGCCGCCCTCCCCGCCCGCCGGTGGCGGCGCCGGCCCGCTGTTCCGCGACTCCGCGGCCGCTCGCCGTCTGCTGTCGGTACGGGCGATCCACGCCGAACCGGCGGCCGCGGCCTCCCCGCGCGGCCGGGAGATCATCGCCCGCTTCCCCGGTGCCGAGGTGGTCCCCGTGGACTCGCACTGGCGGATCCCGCACCTGCACGGCAACGAGGGCAACGTCGACCGGTGGGTCCGGATCAAGAGCGAGGTCCTGGTCCTGGGGGTGAAGAAGACGCTCACCACCCGCCCCAACGGACGGTCCGCGGACTGGATCGCCCCCGGAACCGCCAACGGCTGCGCCATGGCCTGCGCCTACTGCTACGTACCGCGCCGCAAGGGGTACGCCAACCCGATCACCGTGTTCACCAACACCGACCGCGTCATCGCCCACCTCTCGCGCCACGTCGCGCGCCTGGGCCCCAAGGCGGAGGCGAACCAGTGCGACCCGGCCGCGTGGGTCTACGACATCGGTGAGAACAGCGACTGCTCCGTCGACGCACTGATCAGCGAAAACATCGCCGACCTGGTCCACGCCTTCGCCGGATGGCCCTCCGCGAAGGCCTCCTTCGCCACCAAGTTCGTCAACCCCGACCTCCTCCTGTTGGAACCACGGGGCCGCACCCGGGTGCGGTTCTCCGTCATGCCCCAGGAGGACTCGAAGCTGCTGGACATCCGCACCAGCCCGGTGGAGAGCCGCATCGCCGCTGCCGGCGACTTCCTGGAAACGGGGTACGAGGTCCACTTCAACCTCTCGCCCGTCGTCCTGCGGGCGGGCTGGCAGCGGGACTGGGCCCTCCTGCTGGAGCACCTGGACGACGTGCTGCCCGGTCCGGTGAAGGAGCAGGCGGCCGCGGAGGTCATCATGCTGACGCACAACGAGGAGCTGCACGCGCTCAACCTCGGCTGGCACCCACGCGCGGAGGAGGCGCTGTGGCGGCCGGAACTCCAACAGCCCAAGCGCTCCGAGAACGGAAGCTGGAACGTCCGCTACCGCAACGGGGTGAAGGCCGAGGCCGTCGAGACGCTGCGCGCACTCGTCGCCGCCCGTGCGCCGTGGCTGCGGATCCGGTACGCCTTCTGAGGCTCAGACGTCGCCGGGCAGCAGGTGCTGCGGCAGCTCGCGGAAGCTCCACCGCCCCTGGCGGCGGGTGAACATCCAGACGAGGTCGTGCCGGTCGGGCCAGCTGGCCGGGGTGCCGGGGACCCGGTCGGCGCCGAGGGCCTGGATCAGGCGCGGGATCCCGCTGTGCTCCCAGCAGACGAGTACGGGCATCGGCGCGGCCAGCGCTGCCTGTGCGAGGGCGGCTTCGGCGCCGACGGCGAACTCGGCACGGACGGGGGCGCGCAGGGCGGTGGCGAGCGCCGTCACCGTCTGCCGGGACCGCGCGGGGACGGCGGCCCCCTTGCCGCCGCCCGCCGCGAAGACCATCGCGGGGCGGGGCAGCGAGGAGCCGGGGGCCGGTGGGAAGAGGCGCGGGAGCCTCTCGGCCCGGCGCCAGCCGCGGCCGGCCAGCGAGCCGGGGTCCTCCTCGCCTTCCGCGTCCCGGCCGACGCCACCGGCGTACGGCCTTTCCGCGTGCCGGATCACCATGACCAGGGCGTCCTCGGGCCCGGCCGGCGCTCCGGGCGCCGGGGTGCGGGCGGCTTCACCGGCTCCTCCGGCTTCCCCGGCTCCTCCGCCGGAGCACCCGGCTCCGGCCAGCGGGGCGAGGGCGGCGGCCAGTACGGCTCGGCGACGCGGTCCGGACCGGGCGGGGGCTTCTGGCATGGCGCCACTGTCCCGCACGGCCCGGGCGGCGCCGGGGCGCGGCGCGGTACGGGGCCGCGCCGGTCAGCCGATCGGCGCAGGCGGACCTCCGGGGTCAGCGGGGGCCCTTGCGTACCGCCCTCAGCCACTCCTTGTTCATCGCGGCGATCGACGGCAGCGGGATGCCCTTCGGGCAGGCCGTGGCGCACTCTCCGGTCAGGGTGCAGCCGCCGAAGCCCTCCTCGTCCATCCGGGCCACCATGTCCAGGACGCGGGTCTCGCGCTCCGGCGAGCCCTGCGGGAGGACGTTCAGGTGGTTGACCTTGGCGGAGGTGAAGAGCATCGCGGAGCCGTTGGGGCAGGCCGCCACGCACGCCCCGCAGCCGATGCACTCGGCGTGCTCGAAGGCGAAGTCGGCGTCGGCCTTGGGCACGGCGGTGGCGTGCGCCTCGGGGGCGGAGCCGGTGGGGGCGGTGATGTAGCCGCCGGCCTGGATGATCCGGTCGAAGGCGCCGCGGTCGACGACGAGGTCCTTGACCACCGGGAAGGCCGCGGCCCGCCAGGGCTCGACGTCGATGGTGTCGCCGTCGGCGAAGGACCGCATGTGGAGCTGGCAGGTGGTGGTGCGTTCCGGGCCGTGGGCGTCGCCGTTGATGACGAGGCTGCAGGCGCCGCAGATGCCCTCGCGGCAGTCGTGGTCGAAGGCGACCGGGTCCTCACCGCGCAGGATGAGGTCCTCGTTGAGGCTGTCGAGCATCTCCAGGAAGGACATGTCCTTCGAGATGCCGTCGACCTCGTAGGAGACCATGTGGCCGGGGTCGTCTGCGCCGCGCTGGCGCCAGACGCGCAGGGTGAGCTTCATGCGTAGCTCCGCTGGGTGGGGTGGACGTACTCGAAGACGAGGTCTTCCTTGTGCAGGACGGGGGCGGCGCCGGTGCCCTGGTACTCCCAGGCGGCGGCGTAGGCGTACTCCTCGTCGCGGCGGGCGGCCTCGCCGTCCGGGGTCTGGGACTCCTCGCGGAAGTGGCCGCCGCAGGATTCGGCGCGGTCGAGGGCGTCGAGGCACATCAGCTCGGCGAGTTCGAGGTAGTCGACGATGCGGTTGGCCTTCTCCAGCGACTGGTTGAACTCCTCGCCGCTGCCGGGGACCTTGATGCGCCGCCAGAACTCCTCGCGGATCTCCGGGATCCGCGTCAGGGCCTTGCGCAGCCCCTCCTCGGTGCGGGACATGCCGCAGTACTCCCACATGAGCTCGCCGATCTCGCGGTGGAAGGAGTCCGGGGTGCGGTCGCCGTCGACGGCGAGCAGCTGGGCGAGGCAGTCGCGGACCTCCCGTACGGCGGCGGCGGCCTCGGGGTGGGTGTCGTCGACGGTGTCCTGGTGCGGGTGGCGGGCGAGGTAGTCGTTGATCGTGGAGGGGAGCACGAAGTAGCCGTCGGCGAGGCCCTGCATCAGGGCGGAGGCGCCGAGGCGGTTGGCTCCGTGGTCGGAGAAGTTGGCCTCGCCGATGGCGAAGAGGCCGGGGACGGTGGTCTGGAGGTCGTAGTCGACCCACAGGCCGCCCATCGTGTAGTGCACGGCGGGGTAGATCCGCATGGGCACCTCGTACGGGTTCTCCGCGGTGATCCGCTCGTACATGTCGAAGAGGTTGCCGTACTTCTCGGCGACCTTGTCGCGGCCCATGCGGCGGATGGCGTCGGCGAAGTCGAGGTAGACGCCTTGGCCGCCGGGGCCGACGCCGCGGCCCTCGTCGCAGACGTTCTTCGCGGCGCGGGAGGCGATGTCACGGGGCACGAGGTTGCCGAAGGAGGGGTAGATCCGCTCCAGGTAGTAGTCGCGTTCCGCCTCGGGGATGTCGGCCGCGGCGCGGGTGTCGCCCTGGGCCTTGGGGACCCAGATGCGTCCGTCGTTGCGCAGGGACTCGCTCATCAGGGTGAGCTTGGACTGGTGGTCGCCGGTGCGCGGGATGCAGGTGGGGTGGATCTGGGTGAAGCAGGGGTTCGCGAAGTACGCGCCGCGCCGGTGCGCCCGCCAGACGGCGGTCGCGTTGGAGTTCATGGCGTTGGTGGAGAGGTAGAAGACGTTGCCGTAGCCGCCGCTGGCGAGGACCACGGCGTCGGCGTAGTGCGTGGAGATCTCGCCGGTGATCAGGTCGCGTGCGACGATGCCGCGGGCCACTCCGTCGACGACGATCAGGTCGAGCATCTCGGTGCGGGCGTGCATCTCGACGTTGCCGGCGGCGATCTGTCGGGAAAGTGCCTGGTAGGCGCCGAGCAGGAGCTGCTGGCCGGTCTGGCCGCGGGCGTAGAAGGTGCGGGAGACCTGGACCCCGCCGAAGGAGCGGGTGTCGAGGAGACCGCCGTACTCGCGGGCGAAGGGGACGCCTTGGGCGACGCACTGGTCGATGATCTCCACCGAGATCTGGGCGAGGCGGTGGACGTTGGACTCGCGGGCGCGGAAGTCGCCGCCCTTGACGGTGTCGTAGAAGAGGCGGTGCACCGAGTCGCCGTCGTTGCGGTAGTTCTTGGCGGCGTTGATGCCGCCCTGGGCGGCGATGGAATGGGCGCGGCGCGGGGAATCGCTGAAGCAGAACTGGACCACGTGGTAGCCCTGCTCGGCGAGAGTCGCGCCGGCGGCACCGCCCGCCAGGCCGGTGCCGACGACGATCACTGTGTGCTTGCGCCGGTTGGCCGGGTTGACCAGCTTCGCCTCGAAGCGGCGGCGGTCCCAGCGTTCGGCGATGGGGCCCTCGGGGGCCGTGGTGTCGGCGAGGGGCTCGCCGGTGGTGAAGCGGGCGTAGGCGTTGCTCATGTCAGCTCACCACTCCGGTCATGACGGCGACGGGGACGGAGACGAAACCCGCGAAGAGGACGAGGGCCAGGCCGCCCGCCAGGAACTTCAGCGTCCGCTCGCGTCGGGCGCTGCCCGCGCCGAGGGTCTGCGCGGCGCTCCAGAAGCCGTGGCGGACGTGCAGGCCGAGGGCGGCCATCGCCACGATGTAGATGGTGTTCCCGTACCAGGTGGAGAAGGTGGACAGGACGTTCTCGTACGGATGGCCGGACCAGGCGCGCTCGTTGACGGTGAGCGTGGTGAGGTCGAGCAGGTGCCAGACGATGAACAGGCCGAGGATGATCCCGCCCCAGCGCATGGTGCGGGTGGCGTAGCTCGCGCGGCGGCGCTTGTGGGCGTACTTCACCGGGCGGGCCTTGATGTCGCGGCGGCTGAGCTGGTAGGCGGACACGGCGTGGGCGACGACCGCGGCGAGCAGTCCCACGCGGACGAGCCACAGGGCCCATTCGTGGTGCAGGAAGGGCGAGCCGAGGGTGCGCAGCCAGTGGGCGTAGCCGTTGAACTCGTCGGCCCCGAAGAAGATCTTCAGGTTTCCGAGCATGTGCACGACGAGGTAGCCGAGCATGATCAGGCCGGACACGGCCATCACGGACTTCTTGCCGACGGAGGAGTCCCAGATCGTGCGTGTGATGGACGGCCGTCGATCCGTCCGCGTTGCCAGAGCCATGTCTTCGACGGTAAGGACGAGGGCCCCGAAAGGGCAAAGACATGATTGAGCTGATACCGATAGCCTCTGACTATCGAGGGCGATAGCCTGGGCGGATGCAGTTCCAGCAGCTCCTGTACTTCGTGGCCGTCGCCGAGACCCGGCACTTCACCCGGGCCGCCGAGCGCGTGCATGTGGCGCAGCCCTCGCTCTCGCAGCAGATCAAGGCGCTCGAACGGGAACTCGGGGCCGAGCTGTTCAGTCGGGCCCGGGGCAACATCACGCTCACCGACGCGGGTGAGACGCTGCTGCCGCTGGCGCGGCGGATCCTGGCGGACGCGGACACCGCGCGGCTGGAGGTGCAGGAACTGGCGCAGCTGCGGCGCGGGCGCGTGCGGCTCGGCGCCACGCCCAGCATCTGCACGGGCTTGCTGCCGGACGTGCTGCGGGCCTTCCACGACGCGCATCCCGGGATCGAGCTGCTGATCGAGGAGAGCGGGTCGCTCGACCTCGTACGGGAGCTCGCGCGCGGGGCCCTGGACCTGGCCCTGATCGCGCTGCCGCTACCCCCTTCGGCCCCGGCCCTGACCACGGTGGAGCTGCTGACGGAAGACCTCGTGGTGGTTTCCTCGGCGGAACGGCCGGCGCCGGGCGGGGGCGGCGAGTTGACCATCGCGGGGTTGCGGGACGAGCCGATGGTGATGTTCCGGCACGGCTACGACCTGCGGGAGCTCACGGTGGCGGCCTGCCGGGCGGAGGGCTTCGAGCCGGTCTTCACCGTGGAGGGCGGCGAGATGGACGCGGTCCTGGGCTTCGTCCGGGCGGGGCTCGGCATCGCAGTGGTCCCGGCGATGGTGGTGGACCGCGCCGGTCCGGGCTTGCGGGTGACCCGGATGGCCGGATCGCCGCTGCGCCGCACCATCGCCCTGGCCCACCGCACCGACGTGGCTCCGCCGCGCGCGGCCCGCGAGCTGAGGCGCATACTGCTCGGCTGACTCCGGCCCGGCAGGGCCGCCGCGCGCGGACCGGTCGTCACGGCGCCGCGGGGGACATCGGCGGGGCAAGGGCTGCCGGCAGCGCCCGGTCGAGGCCGTCCGCCAGCATCGCGAAGGCCTGCTCGGCGTCGGCCACCGCGGCCGCGTAGGCCTCGTCGGCGCTCTGGCCGGAATCGATCCGCAGCCAGTTCTCCCGGCCCAACTCGTGGCGGACCGCCACCAGGTGCATGGCCGCCAGGCGGGCGGCGAGCGGGGGCACGGCCTCCGACTCCAGCTCGGCGGCGAGCAGTTCCACCTCGCGGTCGGTGTAGTGGCCAAGCCGGCTCTTCAGGCTCGCGGTGCTGTAGAGCAGTCGCGTGAAGGAGACCACGTTCGGATGGTCACAGAGTCCGGTGATGGGATCCCGCTCGGCCAGCGCCGCCAGGAAGTGCGCGCGCACCGCTCCCACGGGCGTGCGGCCGGCGGGTCGTTCGCGCACGACGCGCGCCGCCTCGTCCTGGTGGTCGGCGAACCGGTCGAGCAGCAGGTCCTCCTTGCTCGGGAAGTAGCGGAAGAGGGTGGGCTTGGAGACCTCGGCCGCGGCCGCGACATCCGCCACCGACACGGCGTCGAAGCCTCGTTCCAGGAAGAGCTCCAGCGCCGTGGCCGCCAGCCGGTGGCGCGTACGGAGCTTCTTGTTCTCGCGCAGACCCGTCGTGTTCTCCATACCGCACAGCGTAGCACGCACGCGTGACCGAGTTACTTTTTTAACCGGGTTGCTTTTTCTGTCGGGAGCCGCTTTCCTTGAGGCAACGACGAGGAGAGGACCTCCGATGACCGACGTACTGATCACCGGCTCCGGCCCCACCGGACTGACGCTCGCCTGCGACCTCGCACTCCGGGGAGTCGCCGTGCGCGTCATCGACCGGCGCACCGAGCCGCACCACGAGTCCCGGGGCAAGGGCCTGCTGCCGAGCAGCCTCGCGATCTTCCGGGAGCTCGGGGTGCTGGAGACCCTGACCGCCGAGGGCGATACGAGCGTGACGTTGCGCAAGTACTTCGACGGCGAACACATCAACGACACCCCCACCGGCGCCGGCCTGCTCCTCGGGCAGTGGCAGATCGAGAAGGCCCTGCGCGAGCGGCTCGCCGAGCTGGGCGTCCGGGTGGAGTACGGATCGGAGCTCGTGGCGATCGGTCAGGACGACGCCGGGGTGCGCGCCGAGCCGGCGGACGGCACCGTGATCGCGGCCCGCTATCTCGCCGGGTGCGACGGCGGGCGCAGCACCACCCGCAAGCTGCTCGGCATCCCCTTCGAGGGGAGCGGTCAGGAGGAGCCCGCGATGGTGATCGGAGATGTCAGGGCGCCCGGGCTCGGCCGGGACGCCTGGCACCAGTGGTTCACGTCCGAGGGCACCGGAATCCTGCTCTGCCCGATGCCGGGGACGGACAGCTTCCAACTGCAGGCCTCACCCGAGCGGGACGAGCGGGGCGAACCGGTGCCGCCGTCCCTGGAGAGCTTCCAACGGATCTTCGACCGCGACGCCCGGGTGCCGGGCATCCGGCTCGTCGATGCCACCTGGGTCTCGGCCTGGCGGGTCAACGTCCGCATGGCCACCCGGATGCGGGAGGGCCGGGTCTTCCTCGCGGGGGACGCCGCGCACGTCCACCCGATAGCCGGCGGGCTGGGCATGAACACCGGCATCCAGGACGCGGCCGAGCTCGGCCGGACGCTCGTGGCCGCGCTCACCGGGCCCGGCGGTGAGGAGGTGCTCGACAGGTACGAGGCGGTGCGGCTGCCGGTGGTCGCCGACGTCCTGGCCGACACGGCGGAGCGGTACGAGCGGGTCACGGAAGCCGTCCGAACCCCCGGCCGCGGCACCGAGGTCGGCATGACCCGGTCCCAGCCGCCCGCCGGAGCCTGAGGCGGCCCGGCGGGGCGGATGTCGGAAGGAGCGGCCTCAGGAGGGCGCGGGCACCGCGTCCGAGAGGGAAAGGGTGTGGATCCGGTCCGGGGCTCCTGGCCGGGCGTAGTACCAGCCCTGTGCGGTGTCGCAGCCGAGGGCGCGCAGTTGGGCGGCCTGGGCCCCGGTCTCCACTCCCTCGACGGTGACGGCGAGTTCGAGGCTGTGGGCCAGGGCGACGATCCCCTCCACGATCTTGACGTCGACCGGGTCGGCGGGCTGCTGCTGCATCCCCTGGGTGAAGGAGCGGTCGAGCTTCAGGACGCTGACCGGCAGGCGCCGCAGGTTGGCCAGGTTCGAGTAGCCGGTGCCGAAGTCGTCGAGGGCGATGTCCACACCGAGGGCGGCGAGCCGGCGCAGCGGTTCCAGGAGCTCGTCGTCGGCCCCTATCAGGGCCGACTCGGTGACCTCCAGGCACAGCGCGCCCGGGGCGAGGCCGGACTTCTCCAGCACCGCCACGGTGTCGGCGACCAGGCCCGGGTGGTGCAGCTGGGTCGGCGAGAGGTTGACGTTGATCCGCAGGGCCGCGCCACCGTGCTCGCGCTGCCAGATGCGGGCCTGGCGGACGGCCTCCTCCAGGACCCAGCGGCCGAGCGGCACGATCAGCCCGGTCCGTTCGGCGAGCGGGATGAAGCGGTCCGGGCCGAGTACCCCGTACTGCGGGTGCGACCAGCGCACCAACGCCTCGGCTCCGTGGACGCTGCCGTCGCGCATGTGGACCAGCGGCTGGTACTCGATGAAGAACTCGCCGCGTTCCAGTGCCGCGGGCAGGGCGTTGGTCAGTCCGTGGCGGGTGATCGCGCGGGCGTCCGCCTCGGCGTCGGCGAATTCGAAGCGGTTGCCGCCGGCCGCCTTGGCCCGGTACATGGTGATGTCGGCGCTGCGCAGCACCTCCGCCGGGGTGCGTTCCTTGGCCCGGCCCTCGACGATGCCGATGCTGCCCCGGACCGTCAGCTCCCGGCCCTCCAGCCGGATCGGTGTGGACAGGGCGGTCAGGATGCGGACCGCGAGGTCGGTCACCTTCTCCTCGGTGTCGGAGCCGGTGGTCAGGGCGACGAACTCGTCACCGCCGAGCCGGGCGACGACCTCGCCGGGGCCGGTCGCGCAGCTCTGCAGCCGGTCGGCGACCTCCACCAGCAGTCGGTCCCCCGCCGAGTGTCCGAGGCTGTCGTTGACCGCCTTGAAACCGTCGAGGTCGAGGTAGCACAGGCCGTAG
Organism: Streptomyces virginiae; assembly: GCF_041432505.1. Taxonomy (GTDB): domain Bacteria; phylum Actinomycetota; class Actinomycetes; order Streptomycetales; family Streptomycetaceae; genus Streptomyces; species Streptomyces virginiae_A. Next base: position 7,420,948 of record NZ_CP107871.1, on the reverse strand, counting down.
CGGTCGCCTCCGGCCCCGGCGAGGGCCTTCTCCAGCCGCTCGAAGAACAGCGTCCGGTTGGGCAGGCCGGTCAGGGCGTCGTGGGTGGCCTCGTAGCGCAGGCGCAGGTTCAGCAGCCGGCGTTCGGTGGTGTCCTCCATCAGCGCCAGCTGGTACTGCGGCTTCCCGTCGGCGTCGCGCAGCAGCGACACCGTCAGATTGGTCCAGAGCACGGTGCCGTCGTGCCGGTAGTACGGCTTCTCCACGCGGTAGCTCTCGCGCTCGCCACGCACCAGCTCCCCGTACATCCGCCAGACGTGCGGGGTGTCGTCGGGGTGTCCCCACTCGCTGACGTTGCGGCTGCGGACGTGTCCTTCCAGGCCTCCGAACATCTGCAGCAGGGTGTCGTTGACCTCCAGGACGTTCCCGTCGAGGTCGGCGATGCCGATCCCCACGGCCGCACCCTCGAAGACCGCCCGGAAGCGCTCCTCGCTCGCGTGCAGGGCCTGCTGCGCGTCGGTCCGCGCGGTGAGCGCGGAGCGTGCGATGGCCTCCTGCTCCCTGAGGGTGCGCTCGCGCAGGGCGCGCGCGTATCCCGCCGCGATGGCGTGCTGGAGCCGGGCGCAGCGGGAGCGGTACTCCTCGGTGCCTTCCACTCCGGAGCCCTCGGGTCCGTCCGGGCCGCAGTAGAGCACCAGGTACGACTCGATCACGCCGAGGGTGCCGGCCAGGGCCTCGGGGTCGGTGCAGTGCACGGCGACGAGTTCCGCCCCCACCTGCTGGGCGATCGAGGCGTCGAACGGCCTGGCGTGCAGGGCCTCGGTGAGCGTCCGGGTGAGGGGTACGAGGTGCCGTTCGAACTCGGTGCGGGTCAGCGAGGTCGCCGTGACCGGGAAGATCGCCCGGCCCCAGATCGTGGCGAAGCGGGCGATCCGGTCCTCGATGCCGCCGTGCGGGGCCGCCGAAGACCCGGTGGCCGGGGCCGCAGCGGGCGCCGCGGCGACTTTCGGCGAGCCCGCCGTCTGTGCCGGAAGTCTCACGCCTTGCGTCCCACGCCGCCGAAGCCCGAGAAGGCGTAGGGGTCTTCCGGTGTCTCGGCGTCCTCGCCGTCGTCGGGCCGGTCCGGTCGCCAGTCGGGCATGGAGACGAGGCCCGGCTCCAGCATCTCGAACCCGTCGAAGAAGCCGCTGATCTGTTCCCGGGTACGCATGACGAGAGGGTTACGCATGTCCCGGTAGACGCCCACGGTGCCGGCGGCGGTTTCCTGGGTGAGCGGAATACCCTCGTACGAGGCGTGCGTGAGGATCAGCAGACTGCCGGGGGCCAGCGCGTCCCGCAGCTCGGCGACGGCGGCGTACGGGTCGTCCGTGTCCTCCAGGAAGTGCAGGACGGCGACGAGCAGCAGCGCGACCGGGCGGCCGAGGTCGAGCAGTCGGCCGACCTCCGGGGCGGCCAGGATCTCCTTGGGCTTGCGCAGGTCGGCGGCGACGATGCCGCTGCGGTCGTCCCCCGTGAGGACGGCGCGGCTGTGCGCGACGGCGACCGGGTCGTGGTCGACGTAGACGACGCGCGCCTGCGGGCTGGCGGCCTGGGCGATCTCGTGGACGTTGCCGAAGGTGGGGATGCCGGAGCCGATGTCGAGGAACTGCGTGACGCCCTCGGCGACGGCGTGCCGGACGGCGCGGCGCATGAATGCCCGGTTGGCCTGCATGATCTTGGGCAGGCCCGGCATGAATTCCATGGCGCGGCGCGCGGTCTGGCGGTCGACCTCGAAATTGTGGGACCCGCCCAGGTAGTAATCGTAGATGCGGGACACGCTCGGCACCGATATGTCGATGCCTGGCGGGGCCCAGGCGGGGCGCTCCATCGGGGTCTCCAAGCGTTGGTCCTGCGGTCGTCCGTGTGAGGTCGGACTCCTGTCCGAGCCGAATGTACTGATCATTTCCCAACAGGGCGAGCAAAAGCGGAAATTGCCGATCCGTTCTTCGTCACACACCAAAGGCACCGCCCGGCCGGGCGAGGGAATGACCGATACCGACAAGTCCCTTATGGGAATTGGCTGAAGGTCGATCGGAGTCCCCACACTACCGACCCACGAGTGGCTCAAACCTTACTGGTCGGCAGTCCACCCGTTCAGGCGAACCGGGGCCGAGCCTCGCGTGCCCGGGCGCGCGCGGGCCCATGCTCCCGGGGTGAACAGAGCCTGTGCCAGGCGCCTGCTGGCAGTCCCGGTCCTGCTGTGGGCGGCCTTGTCCGTCACGCCGGCCGTGGCTGATAGCCGCGCCTACCCGACGACCGACTCCGGCGACGGACCGGCCGCCACCACGGTGGCCTCGGTGGTGGCCTCGGCGGCCGGTGGCAGCGACCGCGGCCGCGGCCCGCGTGGCGGACATCACGGTGACGATCAGGGCTCCGACCACGGGAAACGTCGTGGAGGCGGGCATGGCGGGGGCCATCACGGCCGCCCCCACTGCCCACCTCCGCCACCCCCTCCGCCGTGCCCGCCGAAGCCGCCGCCGAAGCCGACGCCGCCACCCGAGCCCACTCCCCCGCCGCCCCCGCCCGAGCCTCCTCCGCCCCCGAAACCCGAACCGCCGAAGCCACCGCCGCCGCCCCCGCCGGCGCCGAAGCCCCTACCGAAGCCGGTCCTGCCCGCGCCGCCCCCGCCGAAGCCGGCGCCCCCGGCGCCCCGCGTGGTCAGGGCTCCCGCACCGCCGCCACCGGCACCACCCGCCCCACCGCCACCACCCGCCCCAGAGGTGAAACCAGCACCGCCGAAACCCGTGGCCCGACCCGCCTATCACGCGGCGGCCCGCAAACCCGCCGAGCACCACATCTCGCCGGTGACTTTCACCTTGATGACCGCCGCTCCCGCGGTGCTCGCGATCGTCGCGCTGCGCCCGCGCTAGCGCTTCTTCCGCCCCACCAGTAAACGATTGGGAGTCATCTTGTCGGAATGGCTCGTCCTGTCCATCGCGATGGCCGCGGCCTGTGCCGTGGTGCTGTCCATCGCCTTCCTCAACCACAGGAGGATCGGCGACGACGACGATCCGAACGAGACCCCGGACGTCATCGAGTACATGACGATGATGATCGGGGTGATCTACGCGATCGTGCTGGGCCTCGCGATCGCCGGCGTCTGGGAGGGCCGCGGAGCCGCCCAGGAATACGTGCGCCAGGAGGCCCAGGCCCTGCACGAGATCAGTGTCCGCTCCGAGGTCTACCCCGCCGAGGTGCGGGGGCGGATCCGCGCCGACGTCGACGCGTACGTGACCTACGTCGTGGACACGGAGTGGAAGCGGATGGCCGACCACGGCGAGCTCACCGAGCACGGCGGGGAACTGCTGGAACGTATCCGCCGGGACGTCACCGACCACGAGCCGAAGACCGACCACGAGGGGCAGGCCTACCAGCCGCTGGTCGACCAGGTCGCGATGGTGGACGACGCCCGCAGCGCACGGGGTTCGAGTGCCGGGGCCACCATGCCGGGGGTGGTGTGGTTCGGACTGATCGTCGGCGCCCTGGTGACCGTGGGGCTGATCTTCACCCTGCAGATCAGGCGGTCGTTCCGCGAGATGCTGCTGGCCGGCCTGTTCAGCGCCCTGATCGCGTTCCTGCTGTTCCTGATCTGGGACTTCGACGCGCCGTTCGGGCGGGGCATCTCCGCCACCGCCGAACCGTTCCTCGCCCACTTCCCCCACCTGGACCTCGGCGGCTAGGGGATCGGGAGATCCGGATCCCCTCGGAATCTCGCCGCTCGCAAACCGGGGACGGGCCTCCCGTCCCCGGTTCGGCCCAGGGCCATGCCCCATTCGCCCGTTCCTGATCGCGGGTCACCGCACCCCGACCTAGCGTGTCGGACATCGAGGCGCACGACCCCCCACGTGCGGAAAACCGTTCCGCGGCTGCTCCTCGGGGATCCGGAGAACCAACCATGGGTGCGATACGTACCTCTGCCACCGCCCTGCTGAGCGCCGGCGCCACGGGCGCCGTACTCGCGCTCGGCGCCTTCGGCGTGCCCGCCGCGACCGCGGCCGAGGCCCAGCCCACGATCACCTCGTTCGGGTTCACCCTCACACCGTCGACCGTCGCCCCCGGGGGGCAGACGGTCCTCGCCGTCAGTCGCTGCAACTCCGCCTACGCCACCGCCTCCTCCGGGGTCTTCGACACCGTGAGCATCGCGCGCGGTCAGACCGTGCGGGTCACCGTGGACCGGGACGCCCGGCGCGGAGCCGTCTACTCCGTCTCCTTCACCTGCAACGGTGAGACCGGCTCGGCCGATCTGACGATCGCCGGCGGCAGTACCGGACCCACCACGAGCTCCACGCGGACCGGCACCGGAGCGACCCTCTACCCGACCCCGTCCTCCGCCCTCGGTGTCCGTGGCGGTCTGGGCGGCAGCATCGCCGGCATGGATCCCCTGGAGCTCGGCGCCGGCGCCGGACTGTTCCTCGCCGCCGCGGGCGGCACGGTGTTCGCCCTGCGTCGCAGGGGGGCCGACCGTAGCCATTGAACGCGCCGGACATCCCCCGCTACCGCCGATCGCCCCGAGTCCTGACGAGGACTCGGGGCGATCGGCGGTGGCGGGGGATCTGCGTCCGGGGAGGCCGGTCAGGCCCGGCTGCGGAGCGGGCGGCGACGGCGCACCACGTGGGCGCCGGCGCCCAGGGCCGCGGCTCCGACGAGGCCCGCCCCGATGGCGGTCTCGGCGGTGGACGGGCCGAACGATCCGCCGATGCCGCCCTGCGAGGGGTTGCCCTCGAGGATCGTGAAGCGGTGCGTGGCGACCAGATTGCTGTCGTTGCACTTGACCGACAGCGTGTGGTGACCCGGCGAGGCGTGGTTGAAGATCCGGACGGTCGCGAAGCCGATCGATCCGGCGGACAGGTTGGCCGGCGGAAAGTTGCCGGGCGAGGCGACGGTGCCGCCGTGCCCGCAGCCCGCCGCGCTCACCTGCATCGTGGATCCCTGGTGCACGGAGTACGGGTTGACGGAGATGTTGCTGGGGCCGTTCCCACCCCCGTTCCCACCCCGACCCCCGGGGTCCTGGTTCGCGGAGGCGAATGGGGCACTGAGGCCGATCGCGGCGCAGGCTGCCGCCGCCACGGTAAGAGCGCGCACAACACGCATGGTGGAACCTCCAGCGGGAAGCGCCCCGGAGCGTCGGCCCCGGATGATCGACGAGAACGCCTCCCACGTCGAACCCTCAGGTCGTCCCGCAACCTCCGCATTTCCGGCTTTGGGCCGCCCGGTTGAGCGACACGCCGAAGCGCGGACGACGCGGCTGACGGATCCGCAGGTCACGACCCGTCAGGCATTTATGTGACGATTACCTGGATGGGCGCACCCCTTCCGGCCCCCTCCGGGTGGCGGCCACCCGTTCGCCCTTCCCCCCTCGCCGTCCCACCGGCTCGGCCTTAGCGTGCGTGAAGTAGGGCGTACAGGGGTGGGACAGGAACGCGGGTCGGGACCCCCGCGTCGGGAAGGGAGAACGATGGGCGAGGACGAGACCGGGCAGAAACGCAGATACTCGCCATGGGGCGTACTCGCCCTGGTCATGCTCACCGGCCTCGCCATGGTGCGGAACGGTGTGAACATCGGCGACGGGCCGCCACAGCCCACCGCGGCCTCGGCCGTCGCGGTGACGTCCGACCAGTTGCCGGCGAATCCGCCGACGCCCCCGGCGGACATGGAGGTGCTGGAGCACTCGTCGGTCCAGCGCATCCGGATTCCCACGATCAACGTGGACGCGCCGGTGATGACGGTCGGGCTGGACGCGGAGGGCTGGATCGACGCGCCACCCCCGCAGGACCGCAATCTCGCCGGCTGGTACCTCAACGGCATCTCGCCGGGCCAGCGGGGCTCGGCGGTGATCGTGGGACACGTGGACAACGCGCAGGGCCCCGCGGTCTTCTACGGCCTGGGCTCGGTCAAGCCGGGCAACCACATCGAGGTGGAGCGGTACGACGGGCGCACGGCGGTGTTCGAGGTCTACGGCGTGGAGGTGTTCTCCAAGGAGGCCTTCCCCGGGGCCCGGGTGTACGGGGACACCGGGCACCCGGAGCTCCGGGTGATCACCTGCGGCGGCGGATACTCCAAGGCCCGCGGCTACGACGGCAACGTGGTCGTCTTCGCCCGCATGGTGGAGGCGCGCTGAGTCCGGGGCGGCCGAGCCCGGGAGCGTCCGCCGCGGCCGGCTCCCGGGTCAGCGGGGCGGCAGCACCGGGAGGGTCATCCGGTAGCCCCGCGCCAGCAGTTGGGGAAGGTACAAGGAGATCGCCTGGACGCTCTGCGACCGGTTGCCGCCGGCGTCGTGCGACAGGACGATCACGCCGGGGGCCGCGCCGCCCAGGACCCGGGAGATGATCGTCGGGGTCCCCGGTTCCTTCCAGTCCAGGGTGTCCACGGTCCAGGCGAGCGGCTCCATGCCGAGCTCCGCCCCGATCTCGAAGGCGGCCCGGTTCCAGGCTCCGTAGGGGGCCCGGAACCACAGCGGCGCCTCGCCGACGGCCTGTTGCACGACCTCGCTCGTGCGGCCGATCTCGGAGGCGAGGGCGGGTCGGCCGAGCTGCGGGATGAGCGGGTGGGTCCAGGTGTGGTTGCCGATGACGTGGCCCTCGTCGACCATCCGGCGCAGCAGGTTCTTGTTCTCGGCGGCCATCTCCCCGCAGACGAAGAACATGGCGCGCACGCCGTAGCGGGCGAGGGTGTCGAGGATGGCGGGGGTGTAGCGGGGATCCGGGCCGTCGTCGAAGGTGAGCACCATGCCGCCCGACGCGGCGGCCTCGGCGGGGAGTTCCAGGATGGGCCGGGTCCGCACGGCCGGCTTCGCGGCCACCGCGCGCACCGGCGCGTCGGCGGTCATCGGTTGCAGCCGGTACGACTTCTCGGGCAGCGCCCGCGCCCGCAACCCCGGCGCACCCGCCGCGGGGGGCGCCCCCGGCCCTGCCGGTGCTCCGGATCCGCCCGGTCCCGGTCCGGGGGCTCCGCTGCCGCTCTCACCACTGACGCTGAGCAGTCCGGAGGCGGCCGCGACCCCGAGGAAGACGGCGGTACGCAGGACCGTGCGCCGCCCTACTGTCGGCTCGTCATTTTTCATTATTACTACGTATCAACGACATCGCCGAAGTTGTCGAGAGGCGCGGAGGCACCCACTTCCCCTCACCCGGTCGGCCCACATCCGCAGTGTTGATCATGCTGCCTACACTGGTGCGTCGGGATGAGCCGAAGGGGGGCCGACGATGAGTCAGTACTTCGACATGGGTGACGTGACGCTGTGGAACCCGTCCAACGGGGCCTCCCGGTTGTTCCGGCGCCAGGTAGCGGTCTTCGAGGCGGAGCTGAGGCTCGGTTCGGGCATCGGGCCGATGGAGATGGACGAGTGCCAGATCGACCCGGTCGCCTTCGCAGCGTTCGTCGACGCCCTGCTGGTACTGCACCGCAGGACGAGCCACGCCATCGTGCTCGCGCTCTCGGAGGGCTTCACCGCCACCGTGGTCGTGCTCGCGGAGCGTGCCGGGATCCGGGTGGACTGGGAGCGGCTCGGCGGCGCCCCGGACGGTCCGCGCGAGGACGTACAGGTGTCCGCCGCGGGCATGGCCGCCCCGCCGTCCGGCCGCAGTTGGTCCACGGGGCTGCGGGAGCAGGCGGCGCGGCTGGAACGGCGTATGCCGAGGCAGTGAGGCACCGCCCCGGCGACGACGAGGTCGTGGTGCGGGGCGGTCAGCCGCGGCGGACCAGGGGGAAGGGGAGGGTCTCGCGGATCGTCAGGCCCGTGAGGAACATGACGAGGCGGTCCACGCCGATGCCGAGGCCGCCGGTGGGCGGCATCGCGTATTCCAGTGCGTCCAGGAAGTCGTTGTCGAGCTCCATGGCCTCCGGGTCACCGCCCGCCGCGAGCAGGGACTGCGCGGTGAGCCGGCGCCGCTGTTCCACCGGGTCGGTCAGCTCCGAGTAGGCGGTGCCCAGTTCGGTGCCGAAGGCGACCAGGTCCCAGCGTTCGGCGAGCCGGGGATCCCGGCGGTGCTGGCGGGTGAGCGGGGAGACGTCGGTGGGAAAGTCCTTGTAGAAGGTGGGCAGCTCGGTCCGCTCCTCGACGAGGCGCTCGTACATCTCCAGCACCACGTCGCCGCGGGTGTCCTCGGGGGCGTGCGGGACCGACGCCCGGTCGCACAGCCGGCGCAGCACCTGTTCCTCGGTGTCGGCGTCGACCTCCTCGCCGAGGGCCTCGCTGATGGCCCCGTACATGGTCTTGACCGGCCAGGTTCCGGAGATGTCGTGGACGACGAGCTTCCCGTCCGGTCCCGCCTTGTGGGCGACGGGCGAGCCGAAGGCGGCGGTGGCCGCGCCCTGGATCAGTTCGCGGGTGAGGTCGAGCATCACGTCGTAGTCGGCGAAGGCCTGGTAGGCCTCCAACATCGTGAACTCGGGATTGTGCTTGTAGGAGACGCCCTCGTTGCGGAAGGTGCGGCCCATCTCGAAGACCTTCTCCATACCGCCGACGCAGAGCCGCTTGAGGTACAGCTCGGGCGCGATGCGCAGGTACAGGTCGAGGTCGTAGGCGTTGATGTGGGTGCGGAAGGGCCGGGCGTTGGCGCCGCCGTGGATCTGCTGGAGCATCGGGGTCTCGACCTCCAGGTAGCCGCGGTCGAGGAGTCCCTGGCGCAAGGCCTGGATCGCGCTGGAGCGGGCCCGTACGACGTCCCGGGCCTCGGGGCTCGCGACGAGGTCGAGGTAACGGCGCCGGACCCGGGCCTCGGGGTCGGCGAGGCCCTTGCGCTTGTCCGGGAGGGGGCGCAGGCACTTGCCGGTGAGCTGCCAGGAGCGGACCACGAGGGAGAGTTCGCCGGCCTTGCTCGCGCCGGCCTCGCCGCTGACCAGCACGTGGTCGCCGAAGTCGACCTGCGAGGTGAAGGAGTCCAGCACCTCGGCCCCGGCCTCGTCGCGGGTGAGCATGAGCTGTATGTCCCCGGACCAGTCGCGCAGGACGGCGAAGACCACGCCGCCGAGGTCGCGTACGACCATCACGCGTCCGGCGAGGGTGGCCTCGGCGCCGGTCCGGGCGCCGGGCGGGTGGTGGGGGTGGGCCGCCTTCAGCTCCGCGACGGTGTGGGTGCGCGCGCGGATCCCCACGGGGTAGGGGTCGATGCCGGCGGCTCGGATGCGGTCCAGTTTGGCGTGGCGGACGCGGACCTGTTCGGGCAGCCGCTCGGCCGGGGCGCCCCCGTCCGCCTGCTCGACCGCGTCCAGGCCGAGGGAGTCGATGGCGGGCAGGCCCTCGGTGGTGGCGGGGGCGGTGAGGCCCTTGGGATGGCCGTTGCCCCACAGGGTGCGCAGGCTGGGTACGGAGACGAAGCCCTCGGCGATCCCGGAGGCGAGGCTGACCCGGGCGAGCGAGCCGGCGTCCTGGTAGCAGAGGAAGCGTGGGTACCACTCGGGGCCGTACTTGACGTTCGAGCGGTACAGCGCCTCCAGCTGCCACCAGCGGGAGAAGAAGAGGAGCAGTTTGCGCCACAGCTTCAGGACGGGGCCGGCGCCGATCCGGCCGCCCTCCTCGAAGGCGGAGCGGAAGACGGCGAAGTTGAGGGAGATCCGGCGTACGCCGAGACCGGGGGCGGCGGCGCAGAGCTGGGCGACCATGAACTCCATGACCCCGTTGGGGGCGGTGCGGTCGCGGCGCATCAGGTCGAGGGAGATGCCGTCCTTGCCCCACGGGACGAAGGAGAGCAGGGCGATCAGCTCGCCCTGGTCGTCGAAGGCCTCGACCAGCAGGCAGTCCCCGTCCTCGCGGTCACCGAGCCGGTCCAGGGCCATGGAGAAGCCGCGTTCGGTCTCCGTGTCACGCCATTTGTCGGCGCTTTCCACGATCCTCTGCATCTCGTCCTGGGACAGGGCGGAGTGGCGTCGGATGACGGTGGTGGCTCCGATGCGCCGGACCCGGTTGACGGCCTGCCGGGTCACGCGCATGTCGCGGCCGTCGAGGTCGAAGTGGGCCACGTGCAGGATGGCCTCGTCGCCCAGCTGCAGGGCGCCGAGCCCGGAGCGCCCGTAGGCGGTGGCGCCGTCCTCGGAGGCACCCATGACGGCGGGCTGCCAGCCGTAGCGGCGGGCCACGGCCAGCCAGGCGTCGATGGCAGCGGTCCAGGAGGCGGGGTCACCGACCGGGTCCCCGCTGGCGAGGCAGACGCCTGCTTCGACGCGGTAGGTGACGCCGGCCTTGCCGTTGGGGGCGAAGACGACGGCCTTGTCGCGCCGGGTGGCGAAGTAGCCGAGGGAGTCGTTGCGTCCGTAGGCGCCGAGGAGGGCGCGGATACGGGGCTCCTCGTCGCCGTGCAGGGCTGCGGTCAGGCGCTGGGAACGGAAGAGGGTCATGGCCGCGTTCAGCAGGGCCGCGGCGCCGAAGAGGCCGAGCAGGAAGGACAGCGGACGGGGTGGGTGGCCGTCGAACTCCCGGGCCGAGAAGAGGCCGCCGAAGACCTCTTTGGCGGCCCAGTCCAGCCACTGGCCCTTGGGCAGGGTGCCGGGGAAGAGGGCGACGAGCGCCCAGCCCACGAGTACGGCGGCGAGCAGTCCGAGGCCGAGCACGAGCAGGGCGTGCCACAGGGCCCCGGGGCGCGAGGCGGCGTAGAACTCGTCGCGGGCGGCGATCAGTACGGCCATCGCGGCGACGGCGATGACCATGGAGGGGACGCCGATCCAGTACTCGCCGACAGCCATCTCCAGCACGTCGTCGACGATCAGCAGGGCCAAATAGGTGATGACGATCCACCAGGCGACCTTCTTGCGGGTGCCGAGGGCCGCGGCGAGAAGGAAGAGGAAGACGGCGTAGGCGAGGTTCGCGCTGACGGGGACGACGATCAGGTCGAGGAACCGCACGATGTGCCGGAGGAGCCGACGCAGCGTGGGAGAGAGTGCGAGCAGGGCGCACAGCAGGCCGAGCGCTCCGAAGAACGCGCCGAACCCGTCGGGTACCCGGTTCAGGAAGCGGTTCCGGGTTCCGTGCTTCTCCTCCACGGTGGCACTGGTGGCACTGGTGGCACTCATGGTTCGCACTGTAGGGAGGGCGGCGCCGGCGCGCGCGCCGAACGGAAGGACCGTTCCCCGGGTGCTCACCGGGCCGGGTCCCGACCGGCAGGACACCCCCTGGGAACCACGGCCTATCCTCGGCAGGGTGACGGAGCACGTGAACACGGAATTCGAACGCGGTACCGACGGACCGAAGGTGATCCTGGCCGGGGTCGACGGATCGGAGTCCTCGCTGCGGGCCGCGGCCTACGCGGCGGGGCTGGCCCGACGACAGAACGCCCTGCTGGCCCTGGTGTACGTCCAGCCGGTGATCCCGGCCGGCGCCGCGCTGGGCGCGCCGGTGGCGGACACCACCGGGGAGATCGCGGAGGGGCTGGTGGCCGAGATCCGCGCGTCGGCGGAGCGCCTCAAGGGGATCTACGAGGTGCGCTGGCAGTTCCACACCTTCCGCGGCGACCCGTACGCCGGGCTGGTGAGCGCGGCGGACGAGCTGATGGCGGACGGGGTGGTGGTCGGCGCCTCCGAGCAGGCGGGCCACCGGATCGTGGGGTCGGTGGCGATCCGCCTGGTCAAGGCGGGCCGCTGGCCCGTCACCGTGGTTCCGTAGGTTTCGAAGGTTTTGTAGGTTTCGTAGCTGCCGGAGGGTCCCGGATCGGCCCCAGGGACCCTCCGGCCCCGGGCTACTTGCCCATGGTCAGACCGTCCTTGGCGGCGCCGCGGCTGAGGACGGCCTCGCCGATCGCGTCCCGCGCGCTCTCGTAGTCCTCGCGGCCGGGGTCCTTGGCGAGGGCGTCGGGCAGGTGGACGACCCGGCCCACGGACAGGTCCATCATCTGCGGGACGAACTCGGCCTTGGTGACCTGCCAGCGTTGCCCGGCGGCGGCCGGTGGGGCGAAGGTGAAGCGGCCGATCGAGCCGTAGTTGCCGCGCATGTCGCGCGCGCCGGTGTGGTTGAACATCTCGCCGGCGACCTGATCACCCATGCCGTAGACGATCCAGGTCCCGTTGACCTTCTCGTAGGGTTGGGGCACGTGCGCGTGCGTTCCGATGATCATGTCGATGTCGGGGCGGCCGCCGGTCTGCGAGGCGGTCAGCGCCTTGCCGAGCGAGAGCTGGGTGTCGTCCGGTCCGGTCTCCCACTCCGTGCCCCAGTGCACGCTCACCAGCACCACGTCCGCGCCCGCCTTCCGGGCCGCCCGCGCATCCGCGATGATCTTGTCCTGCTGCATCAGGTTGACCGCCCACGGATGGCCCTCGGGCATCGGATAGCCGTTGGTGTCGTAGGTGTAGGCGAGGTGCGCCACCTTGGCGGAGCCCGCCGTGTACGTGGTCACCGTGGCGGCCTCGGCGGCCGTACGGGCCGAGCCGGCGTGCTTCAGGCCGACCTTGTCGAAGCGGTCCAGGGTACGACGCAGGCCCGCTGCCCCGTCGTCGAGGGTGTGGTTCGAGGCCGTGGAGCAGCCGTCGTACCCGGCGTCCTTCAGCCCGTCCGCGACCTCCGGCGGGGACTTGAAGGCGGGATAGCCGGAGAAGGGGCCGCCTTCCTCCCCGTAGATGGTCTCCATGTGGCACAGGGCGAGGTCGGCTCCGGAGACCACGGTCTTGACGCCGGAGAACATCGGCCTGAAGTCGTATCCGTCGCCGTCCGCGTCGTTCGCGGCGCGCTGGATGACGGAGGTGTGCGGCAGTACGTCGCCGCTCGCGACCAGGGTGAAGCCCTTGGCGGCGGGCGATCCGGCGGCGCTGGAGGGGGTGGCGGGCGCGCCGGAGTCCCCGAGGCGGGCCGGTGCGGAGCTCCCGCCGGCCGAACAGCCGGAGACGGCGGACAGCAGCACGGCCGACAGGAGGGCGAGCACCTGCGGCCGGATTCGCGTGGTCATGCGCCCCGCTCTCGTTAATACGATTATCTGACATGTGATCACATGCAATCCACATAACTACACGCCGTAAGTCAAGAGACGGCGCCGCCACGCGGACACCCGCCCACCCGAACGGCGGACACGACCCACAGCGGGTGCGGGCGACGGTGGGCGCGCCTGACACAGGCCGCGGGGCGCCGACCGCGGCGGGTGCGTCGACTGCCGTTCGCCGCGCCGTTCGACCGTTCACCGACCGGCACGGCCGCCCGGCGGACGACCCGGGTGCTTGGGCGCACCACCGGGGCCGGACGGTTCCAGCTCGGCTCCGTGCAGGTCAGGGTGGACGTGTCGCCGCCTCCACGGCCCCCCACGCACCCCGGAAGGAGCCCCTCGTGCCGCTCTCCCCCACCCTCCCGCGTACGGATCCCGAGGCACTCGCCGAACTCCAGCGTGACCACGGGCGGGCCCTGTTCGGATTCCTGCTCGGCCTGACGGCAGGGGACGCCCAGCGCGCGGAGGACCTCGTACAGGAGACACTCGTACGGGCCTGGCAGCACCCGGAGGCCCTCTCCAGCGGGCACGACTCCATGCGGCCCTGGCTGTTCACGGTGGCCCGGCGGCTCGCGATCGACGCCCGCCGGGCCCGGCTGTCACGGCCGCTGGAGGTGGATCCGGAGGGGCTGGAGCACGCACCCGAGCCCCAGGACGCGGTGGCCGGATCGGTCACGGCGATCGACGTCCGGCGGGCCGTGGGATCCCTGGGGCCGGAGCACCGCGAGGTGCTGATGCAGGTCTACTTCCGCGACCGCTCCGTGGCCGAGGCCGCCGCCGAGCTCGGCATCCCGGCCGGAACCGTCAAGTCCCGCACGTACTACGCGTTGCGCGCCCTGAAGAAGGGCCTCCAGGGGTACGGGTACGGCCTCGGCGCCTGAGTCGGCGACACCGCGACGGATCGGGTAACGCCGTGAATGGATGCGGACCGGACATAAAACGCGTCGATTTCGGCACCAGAGCGTGCAAGTTGAGTAAACAACCCCCGCTCCGCGAGCCGCTCGGTGAAGGCTCAGGACTGACGACGGGACGCTCGAAGCGCGGGAGAAGGTGGAACGGTGCAGCCCGAGGGTAGTAACGGCACCAGTGACGGCGGGCTCGCGGTGCCCATGGCCTGGCTGTACGCCGAGTACATCGCGGACGAACTGCTGCGTACGGGCCGGCTCATCCCGGTCAGCACCCTGGAGTTCAGGGCCGGACGGGACACGCTCGCCCTGACGATCTACCTCTCGGACGCGGCCGGCGAGCTCTCCGGCATCCGGGTGGTCTCGCAGCTCGACGAGTGGTTGTCGCTCACGGCCTACGGACACCCGTGGCGCGACTGGGTGCACACGCGGTTCCTTGCACTCGGCGAGGAGGCCCGGGAGCGCGGCGACGGCGGGGACCCCGACCTGGAACTGGCCCGGGCGGCCTGGCGGTGGCTGGACAACACCGAGCTCTTCGCCACCAATCTCGACCCCGGGCGGCCCGACCACACCGACTTCCCGCCAGGACTGGACGAGAACGCGCGCGTATGGACGCCGGCCTGGCAACTCGGACTGCCCCTGGGGCACTTGGCGATGCATCTGTTCTGACGAAGCCGAGAGCACGGGCACAGGAGGCTGAACTCATATGATCAGCACACTCCTTACCTGGCTCGAAAGGCGCTCATCAGTTCCATGGACAGCAAAGCGATCGAGAACGCGCAACGGGTGGCAGCGCGGGTGACGGCCGATGCCGATGGTGCCGCCTGGAAGGAACACCATTGGGCGGTGGCGCGCTTCCTGTCCGGGTCCCGGACCGCGGTCGAGGAGGAGGACTGGAGGAAGCGGCTGAACGAGTGGCGGGAGCGGATCGTCGCGTCCCTCGCGGCGGGCGCCTACGCCGAGGTCGCCGAGTCCCAGGACCTGCTCCTGGACTGGCTCCTGACGGAGCTTCGACACGGCGACGATGCCCTCGGCGCACTGCTCGCGCTCTACCCGTCGCCCCGACCGGAGCCGGAGCCGCTCTCCACCTCCGGCACACCGACACAGCAAGCGGGCGGCGAGTTGGCCGAGTTCTACTTCGCCGACGTCTTCACCTTCGTCACCGACTACCTGGCGGTCATGATCCGCCGCCCCCTGGACGGTACGTCCGCGACCTGGTGCCCGGCCTGGTGGGAACACCCCGAGGCGGGGGCCCGGCTCTCCGCGCTCTGGCTGGCCTGGGAGCATCTGCGGCACGATGCCGCCCTCGGCATGACGACGTGGTGGATCCAGCACGCCGATCCGCACCTCAAGGTCCTGATGGACCCCCGGCAGGGCCCGTTCGCCGCCTGCTCCCCCGAGGGCCACGCCCAGGACCCGCTCGGCCCGCTCCCGGTGGAACCGTACGAGCCGACCTAGCCTTCCTCACCCCGCCGCACGGGGTGAAGGACGGGATCGATCCGCGCCAGGTCCTCGGCCAGCCGGCGGGCCCCCTCGGCGACTCGCGCGTCCGCGTCCCGGGTCAGGCCCTCGCAGACGCGCAGTGCCTCGTCCCGGTCCGTGGCGTGGATGCCGAAGACGTCGAGGACGGCCGTGTGGATCCAGTCGCCGTGGCGCGCGTCGGCCACCGCCATCGCGGACGCGACGACCGACAGTCCGGCCCCGTCCATCCGCCGCAGCAGGCTCTGAACGGTGTGTCGGGTGACGAGGGTGTCGCCCGCCACGAGTCGGAGCAGCGGCCCGACGGCCTCCGGCATCTCGGCGAACGCCGCCAGGCCGTGCCCGGCATCCGCCCGGTCGCGCCATTCGTCGCTGCGCGCGAGCGCGTCGAGCGCCCGCACCGCCGCGCGCCTCGCATCCCTGCCCATGCGCCCGCCCGCCCCCTCGTTCGATCCCGCTCCCCTCAGCGTACGGGGCGCGGCGCCGAGGACTAACCGCGGTCGGCCGGGTCCATCACCAGGCCCGTGAAGTCGGCCTCGTTGCGCTCCGCCCGGGTCACGTACCACCGGGCGATGAGCCACATCACCGGGTACACCAGCACCCCGAGCGCCACCCAGACCAGCGGCCCCGACGCGTCGCGCGAGAGCGCGAACACCAGCGGCAAGGTCCCGATCAGCGCCACGAGCCCGGCCAACGACCCGAGAGCGACGCGCAGTTGGCTGCGCATCAGAGCCCGGACGTAGGTGGCCCCGAGGGTGGTCTGCTCGGAGATCTCCGAGCGGGCCGGGGTGTGCGCGGGCGGCCGGCGACGGGCGCCCCGGGGGACCCCGGTGACGATCTCGCGCCGGGGCGGCGACTGCTGCTGCTCCTCGGCCACGGTGCCGGAGTCTACGCGGCGACCGGCTATTTGAGGAGGCGCGAGAGCCGCCGATCGGCAAGGGGCTTACCGCCGGTCTGGCAGGTCGGGCAGTACTCCAGCGAGGAGTCGGCGAAGGACACCGAGCGTACGGTGTCCCCGCACACCGGGCACGGTTCACCGGCCCGGCCGTGCACCCGCAGGCCGCTCTTCTTCTCCGCCTTGAGCTTCCCCGCGGCCACCCCGTGGGCCCGGGCGACGGCCTCGCCCAGGGTGCTGCGCACGGCCTCGTGGAGCTGCGTGACCTGCTCCTCCGTGAAGGAGGCGGCGAGCTTGAACGGCGAGACCTTGGCGGCGTGCAGGATCTCGTCGCTGTAGGCGTTGCCGATTCCCGCGATCACGCTCTGGTCCCGCAGCACGCCCTTGATCTGGCGCCGCTCCCCCGCGAGCAGCACGGCGAAGGCGTCCCGGTCGAAGCCCTCGGCGAGCGGGTCGGGGCCGAGCCGGGCGATGCCGGGCACCTCCTGCGGGTCGTGGACCACGTACACGGCGAGGCGCTTTTGCGTACCGGCCTCGGTGAGGTCGAAGCCTCCGCCGTCGACGAGGAAGACGCGCAGGGCGAGCGGGCCCTTGCCGGGGCGCGGCGGCTGCGCGGGCAGGGTGTCCTGCCAGCGCAGCCAGCCGGCTCGGGCCAGGTGCGTGACGAGGTGGAGCTCGCCGACCGGCACGGCCAGGAACTTGCCGTACCGGGCGGTGGCGCCGGCCGGCTGCCCTTCGAGGGCGGTCAGCGGCGGGTCGTAGGTCTTGAGCACGCTCACCGCCAGCGGGAGGACACGCTCGACGACCCGCCCGGTGAGGTGCTCGTCGAGGTACTCCCGCAGGGCCTCGACCTCGGGCAGCTCCGGCATGGTCCCAGCCTGCCGCCGCCTCAGGCGAAGCGCGAGCTGGGCACCGGGCCGGGTGAGGCGACGCGGTCGCGGGGCGAGGTGAGCCAGCCGTCGCGGACGGCGGTCACGAAGGCTCGGAAGGCCTCGTCCGGATCGGGCGGGGTGGCGCCGTCGCCCCCGTCCGGGCCGGAGGCGGCCCGGACGATGTCCTGGGCGATCTCCGCCTCGGGCCTCTCGTCCTCCTTCCACGGCGGGGCCACGAACTGGCACAGCAGCGTGCTGAAGTCCGCGCTCACCGCCGGCGGATCGGTCCAGCAGGTGGCGTGCTCGGACAGGATCTGGCCGTCGGCGCGCGCGTGCAGGGTACGCAGGAGGTCCGGGTCGGTCGCGTTCAGGTCGTAGGCGACGACGAGGGTGTCCGTGCGTGCCGGCTCGTACGGTACGGCGGGCAGCCCGAGCACCTGCGCGGCGGCGAGCCCGAGGATCCGGTCGGACCGGCCGGGCAGCAGGGAAACCGTGCCGGGGCGGCGCCCCGCGGCCTCCAGGGCGAGCGCCAGGCGGGCCAGCCCGTGGCGGCACGTCTCGTGGGTGTCCCCGAGGTAGGCGAACCGACCGGTCATCCCGGCGTCCCAGCCGTACCCGGAGAGGGTGCCGAGGAGTCCGCCGGTCAGGCCGTAGTGCCAACCGCGCAGGTCGGTGCGGCCCAGCGGATCGGCGTGGCCGGCCGCGCTCCGGGCCCGGCGCGCCAGGCCGGTGCGGTGCAGCCGGAGCGTCTGGCGAGCGTGGGCACCGGACCACTGCGGGTCCTCGGGGGCGGGGAGGGCGCCGCCGATGCGCGCGGCGGTGTCCAGATCCCCGGCCAGCAGGGTGTGGTGGACGAGGAGGTACGTCTCGGGCCAGGCGGGCAACCCCGGGCCGCGGCCGGAGAGCAGGTCGACCACTTCGGCGTGCCGGTTCTCGTCCTCCAGGGCGGACACCAGCTCGGCGAGGAGTGCCCGCGAGTCGGGGAGCAGCCGGAGTCCCTCGCGCAGCGGTGCGACGGCGAGGAAGGCTATGCCGCGCTCGACGCAGGCGTAGCCGAGGTCGTAGAGGGCCTGGGGCTCGCCGGGCCGCTTGGCGGCGGCCTTGGCGGCGCCGGCCAGGTCCTTGAACCCGGCGGCGTCGGCCAAGGCCCGGGTGGCCTTGGCGAGTTCGGTGATCGATGCCGTCTCGGCGTGCGGCCGGAGGGACCGCACCGCCCCGGGCAGATCGTCCTTCTTGAGGAATCGGCGTACTTCATCAATGGCGTTGGTCATCGCCCCCGATCCTCACGGAGCGGCGCCGGGCCCGCAACGGACTTTCCCGGGCCGGTGACCGCGGGGCCGGTCCGGCCGGCCCCGCGGCCCGATCCCGCCGGCCGATCCCGGCGCCCGGGTCAGATCCGGGCGATCAGCGCGTAGCGCTCGTCGGTGACAGGACCGCCCCACAACTCCGCTTTTCCACCGAGCGGTTCGACACGTAGGTCGGACACCAGGGGCCGGACGGCCGCGGCCAGGTCCTCGGCGGTGATCCCGCCGTACCAGGGGAGCGATTCGGCTCCGGCGACATAGGGGACGTCGCTCCCGCCGGCTTCCCGCCACCGCCCCTCGACGAGAACCAGCCGCCCTCCCGGACCGAGCCGCGCGACCCAGGCGCGGAGCGCGGCCCCGGGATCGGGCAGGGTCCACACCAGGTGGCGGCAGAGCAGGACGTCGTACCGCTCCTGCCCGGTCGGCGGATCCGCGGCGTCGCCGACGAGGAACCGTCCCCGTCCCGCCAGGCCCGCGGCCGCGAGTTTGGCCTCGGCCCGCTCCACCATCCGGGGCGCGAGGTCCACCCCGGTGACCCGGTGCCCGGCCTCGGCCAGCAGCAGGGACAGCGAGCCGGTGCCGCAGCCGACGTCCAGGACGTCGAGGACGTCCGCGGGCCCGTCGGGCAGCCAGGATCTCAGCAGCCGGGACCACGCGGCACGGGTGTGCTCCTGGCGTAGGCCGTGGTCCGGCTCGTCGTCGAACGCGGCCGCGGCGGCGTCCCAGTACTCGGTGATGGCGTGGATGGGTTCGGACATGGCGGTGATCCTGCCGGAGGCCACCGACAACGGGCCGGGCCGGGCGGAGCGAGGCCGGGCGCGACGGGTCGGGTCGGGGCCGGAGCGGGCGGGGCCGGGTGGATCAGCCCATCACGAACTCGCACCACACGCATTTGCCGCCGCCCCGCGGTTCCACACCCCAGACGTCCGCCAAACGGTCCACCAGCATCAGGCCCCGCCCCGAGACGCCCGACTCCCCCGCCTCGCGACGGCGCGGCAGTGCGCTGGAGCGGTCCTCGACCTCCACCCGTAGGCGACGCTGGGGGCCCGCCAGGACCCGTAGGGTCACGATCGCCGGGCCGTCCGTGTGCATCAGGGCGTTCACGATCAGCTCGTCCGCGACCAGTTCGATCTCGTCGGCGCGCTCCCGCGCGCCCCAGGCCCGTACCGCCGCCCCGATCATGTGCCGGGCGGCCACCAAGGCCTCCGGGTCGCCCGGTGCCACGTGTTGCTGGAGGCGGCCGCCGCCTTCCTGGGCGGCCACCACGTTGCGGCGCAGCAGGAGCAGCGCCATGTCGTCGTCCCCGCCCCGTTCGTCGACGATCTCGCACAGCAGGTCCGCCAGGAGCGGCAGGTCCGCCGGCCCGCGGCGGATGTGGGAGGTCAGGAGCTGGATTCCGTCGTCGAGGTCGGCGCCCGGCTGTTCCACGAGGCCGTCGGTGCACAGCAGGATCGTTTCTCCTGGGTCCAGCTCCACCGTGGTCACCGGGTACTCCAGGCGGCCGAACTCCGCCGAGAGACCGAGCGGCATCCCGCCCGCCACCGGGAGCCGGTGGCAGTCCCCGTCTCGGGTCCGCAGCAATGGGTCGATGTGGCCCGCCCGGACCACCTGGAGGACGCCCGTCGCGAGGTCGGCCTCCACGTACGTGCAGGTCGCGAACCTGTCGGTGTCCAGCTCGTGCAGGAAGACGGAGGCGCGGGCCATGACGGTGCCCGGCGAGTGACCCTCGGCGGCGTAGGCGCGCAGCACGATCCGCAGCTGGCCCATGACGGCCGCCGCGTGCGTGTCGTGGCCCTGGACGTCGCCGATGACGGCGCCGACCCGGCCGCCCGGCAGCGGGATGACGTCGTACCAGTCGCCGCCGATGTCCTGGCCCATCCGGGCGGAGCGGTAGCGTACGGCGATCTCCCCACCGGCCACCGAGGGGATCCGCCGCGGCAGCATGGCCTGCTGGAGGCCCTCGGCCAGGTCGTGCTCCTGTTCCAGCAGCATGGCCCGCTGGAGGCTCTGCGCGATGCTGCTGCCGAGGGCGACGAGGAGGTTGCGCTCCTCCTGGGTGAAGCCGTCCTTGTCCTGGTAGAGCAGTCCGATCGCGCCGATCGGCCGGGCCTGGGCGATGAGCGGCAGGTACGCGGCGGCCGAGATCCGCATGTACGAGATCCTCGCCCAGAGCCCGGGGTAGTCCCGGGCGAACTCCTGCGCCGAGTCGAGGAAGCGGGGCTCCAGCGAGCGGACGACCTCGCTCATCGGATACTGCTCGTCGATACGGGTGTAGCGGGTGCCGGGGACGAAGCTGTCCTCCGGCCCCTCGGCGACCAGGTGGATCCGGCCGGCTTCGACGAGACCCATCACCATGCCCATCGAGCCGAGCCGTTCCAGTCCGTGCGCGTCGCCGATGACGTCGATGACGTCCCGCACGGTTCGGGCGTGCGCGAGGGCGGCGGTGGTGGACTCGACCACCGAGGTCTGGCGGCGCCGCTCCTCGTCCAGACCGAGCCGCTCCGCCGAGTGGCTGAGCTCGTCGGTGGCGTCCCGGACGATGCCGATGATCCGGTACGCGCGGCCGTCCTGGTTGCGCATGACGCGGCCCTGGGTGTGGGTCCAGCGCAGCCGCCCGTCGTGGCAGCGGATACGGAAGTAGGCGCCGTAGCTGTCCTCGCCGCTCTTGAGGGCGGAGGAGACGAGGGCGTCCAACCGGGCCGCCTCACTGGTGGGGACGCGCGGGTCGAGCGACTCCGGCCGGCCGTCGTACTCGTCGGGAGTCGTGTCGAAGACGTCGAGGGCGGCTTCGTCCATGTGCATGAGACCGGTGACCAGGTCCCAGTCGAAACTGCCCATGCGGTTCAGCGAGAGCGACCGGTCCGGGTGTGCGGGCCAGTCGTCCGGCAGCGATACGGTGGTCGGCACCGATCCACCATGACACACGGGCCGGTCAGGCGCTCTCCAGCGGATGACCCTCGTCCGAGGTCTGCGGCTGCGGGGCCGGGTCCGGGACCGTCCGGGAATCGCTCGCGTTCGGGTCGTAAGGAGCGTTGGGGTCGGACGGGCTGTTGGGGTCGGACGGGCTGTTCGGGTCGTACGGGTTCAGGGGGTCACCGGGCAGCGCGGCCGATCCGTCGGGATCCAGGGGAAACGCCTGCTCGCCGGGGGCGTGCGGCATGTCGGTCGTGCCGTCCCAGGGATCGGCGGACGGCGGCCGCTGCGGCAGTTCCGGCTGCCGTGGCCGGGTGGACGGGTTCGACTGCGTGCCCGGGTTCCGGGGCCGGTTCCCGCCGGGTGAGTCCTGCGAGGCCTGCGGGTCCTGCGCGCAGTCGGTCGCCCCGGGCGTCGGCGCCGCCGGGGCGTTCGGCGAGGCCGGTGCGGCCGGTGCGGCCTGGTTCGGCGGGCAGGGGTCGCCGGACGCGGCCCCGGGCGGGGTGACGGGCCCGTCCGGGATACCGGTGGACGGGTCGTACGGGGGCAGCGCCTTCGGGGGCCGGTCCTGCGCTCCGTCGTCACCGCGCTTGCGCTCGATCCAGGTGTTGTCGGCGATGTTGACGATCACCAGACTGTTGATCACGTGGGCGGTGGGTTCGATGACGACGACCTGGTTGGCCTGGTAGCCGCTCCACGGGTCCCCCTTGTGCTGCGGGGACCCTTTGGCGGTGCGCGGGGAGGCCAGCGGGTTTCCGCAGCCGCAGCGGACCCGGGGCATGCCGTGCTCGTCCACGAGGACGGCGGTGCCGGCCTGGAGGACGGACTGGAAGCCGTCAGCGGCGCCGTCGCGGAAGGCGTGGTTGGTGACCCGGGTATCGGCGCGCAGGACGACGGGCGTCAGGCCCCGCAGGAAGTCGGGGATCTTCTGCTCTTCGATGTTCGAGGCCTCGGCGAAGGCGCGGGACTTGTCCTTGTCCGCGGTCAGGAAGGCGACCTGCTGTTCCACGTCGCAGCTGCCGAGCCGCTGGGTGCCTCCGTACAGGCCGGGGGTGGCCGCGTTGACGGTGCGGATGCCCTGGCCGGTCGCGTTGGGCAGCGGGGGCTGAACGGGGGCGGACTCGGCGGTGGCCGTGGAGGCGGTGAAGGGGTCGAGGCCGGCGGAGGCCACGGGCTGGAGGTAGACCTCCTGGCTCTCGGCCCCGGGTGCGCCCTTCGGCTCCTCCGCGCTGCCGCACGCCGCGGCGAGCAGGCCGAGGAGGGCGAAGAGGGCGGCTCCGGCGGGTGCATGACGACGCGACGCCTGACGTGGTGTCGGAAGTGACGATCCGTTCACTTGAATCTCCCTGTTCGCCCCGATTTCTCCCTCTTGTCTGCCGCATCCGCGCAGGACCCGCAACCGGAGCGTTCCTTGAACATGTTCAAGGAACGTCGTAGGCTCACCCTTGCGAGTTGAACGCGTTCAAGGCGTTGGCCGCGGCGTTGGGGGGAGTCCAGGGTGACGGTACTGGTGAACGTGATCGTCACCCTGGGCATGCTCTACGTCGTCCCGGCCGGCCTGCGGCTCATCGACCCGGTCCACCTCCTGCGCACGGCCCGCCTCTGGCCGCTCGCGGCGGCACCCGGTGCGCTGTGCCTGTGGCTGCCCCGCGGCCTACCCGCCACCGCGCTCGCCGCGCTGTACGCGGCGGCCTGCCTGGCCCTCGCCGCCCGGGCCCCGGTCCGGCTGCTGCGCGCCCGCCCCCTCACCCCGCCCGCGATCGCCGTCGCCACCGCGCTGGTCTCGCCGTCGATCGCCGCCACCGCCCTGGTCTGCGAGCGTGCCGGACACCGGCTCTTCGGCTTCGACCTCGACATCCTGGCGCTGACCGTGCCCCACTTCCACTTCGCCGGGTTCACCGCGGCCCTGGTCGCCGGGCTGGTGTGCCGCGCCGTGAGCGGCCGCGCCGGGACCGATGGCCTCGCCTGCTGGGCCGCCTGCAGCGTCCCCGCGGGCACCCTGCTCGTCCTGCTCGGCTACTTCGTCGACGACTGGGCCGAGCTGCTCGGCGCGGTGGTCCTGACCGGCGGAATGTGGGCCGTGGCCCTGCTGACCTGGCGGGAGATCCGCCCCACCGGCCCGGACCGGACCACGCGGACCCTGCTCGCCACCTCGGCGGCCGTGCTCGTGGCCACCATGCTGCTCGCCCTGTGGTGGGCGGCCGGCGAAGCCACCGGGATCCCGCACCCCACCCTGACCTGGATGGCCGCCACCCACGGCCTCGGCAACGCCCTCGGGTTCGCCCTGTGCTCGGTGCTCGCCTGGCGCCGACTGACCGCCGAGGCGATCACCGCTGATGCCCGCGCGGCCCAGGCCCGCACCGCCCAGGCCCGAACGGCAGACCGTCCCGACCGCCGGCCCGGCGACCGCCCCGCGCCCGCACCACGTACGCCCTCCGACCGAGTGGAGATCTCGCCATGACCCGCCTCATCAGCGCCGGCCGGGACACCGTCAACTACCCCGACCGGGGCGCGACGGCCCACCGGCCACTGCCCGCCGGCTACAACCACCTGAACCACCGCACCCGACTCGGACACGGCCGGGCCGTCTTCGAGACCGCCGGAACCGCGGTCACCACCTTCCACGCCCACCGGACCTCGGGCATGCGGGTACGGGCCGACGACGGCGCGGTCCGGCCCGGCAGCCGGGCGATCGTGGGAATCGGCCTCGGGCCGCTGCGGATCGACGCCCCCTGCGAGGTGATCTGGACCGCGTACGAGCCCGCCCGTATCGGGTTCGCCTACGGAACCCTGGCCGGGCACCCGGAGTGCGGCGAGGAGTCCTTCATCGTGGACATGGACCCCGACGGCACGGTGTGGTTCACGGTCACCGCGTTCAGCCGCCCGAACACCTGGTACACCCGCCTCGCCGGACCGGTGATCCCTTTCCTCCAGCTGAGCTACGCCCGCCTGCTCGGTCACCACCTGCGCAAGCTGGCCGCCACCGCCTGACCGGTCCGATACTGGAGGCGATGGACTGGTTCACGGCGCCCGGGTACTGGCTCGCCCGGCTGGTCTTCCAGCGGGCCCTGGCCGGGGTCTACCTCGTCGCCTTCCTCGGAGCCGCCCTGCAGTTCCGGGCCCTGATCGGGGCGCACGGCATGACGCCCGTACCGCGCTACGTACGGTACGTGCCCTTCCGGCGCGCCCCGAGCCTGTTCCAACTGCGCTACTCCGACAGGCTCTTCGCCGGTTGCGCCTGGGTCGGAGCGGCGCTCGCCGCGGCGCTGGCCGCCGGGGCCGGAGACGAGGTGCCCCTGGCCGCGGCCATGGCGATGTGGGCCGTGCTGTGGCTGCTCTACCTCTCGATCGTGAACGTGGGGCAGACCTGGTACTCCTTCGGCTGGGAGTCGCTGCTGCTGGAGGTGGGCTTCCTCGCCGTCTTCCTCGGCAACGCGCGCGCCGGTCCGCCCGTGCTGGTGCTGTGGCTGCTGCGCTGGGTCCTCTTCCGCGTGGAATTCGGGGCCGGGCTGATCAAGATGCGCGGCGACCCCTGCTGGCGCAAGCTGACCTGCCTGTACTTCCACCACGAGACGCAGCCGATGGCCGGGCCGCTGAGCTGGTTCTTCCACCATCTGCCGAAACCCCTGCACCGGGTGGAGTGCGCGGCCAACCATGTGACCCAACTGATCGTCCCCGTGCTGCTGTTCACCCCGCAGCCGGTGGCCTCGTACGCCGCCGGGATCATCATCGCCACACAGCTGTGGCTGGTGCTCTCGGGCAATTTCGCCTGGCTGAACTGGCTGACGATCACCCTGGCGGTGTCGGCCGTGGACTTCACCGGCCTCGTGGGCGCGCCCCCGGCGGCCGCCTCGCGTACGGGTCCGGTGTGGTTCGTGGTCCTGGTGTGCGCGGTGACCGCGCTCGTCCTGTTCCTCAGCCGGCACCCGGTGCTCAACATGGTCTCGCGCCGCCAGGTGATGAACCGCTCCTTCGACGTGCTGCACCTGGTCAACACCTACGGGGCCTTCGGCTCGGTCGGCCGGGTCCGGATGGAGGTGGCGGTGGAGGGCACCGCGGACCGGGTGCCGCGCACGGACGGGGACTGGCGCGAGTACGGCTTCAAGGGCAAGCCCGGTGAACCGAACCGGATCCCGCGCCAGTTCGCCCCCTACCACCTGCGGCTGGACTGGCTGATGTGGTTCGCCGCGATCTCCCCCGACTACGCGCGGGACTGGTTCGGGCCGTTCGTGGAGCGGCTGCTGGCGGGTGACCGGGACACGCTGCGGCTGCTGCGCGCCAACCCCTTCCCGGACGCCCCGCCCGTTCATGTCCGCGCCCTGCTGTACCGCTACCGGTTCACGACGTGGCGGGAGCGGCGCGAGACGGGGGCCTGGTGGCATCGCACGCTCGTGCGCGAGTACCTCCCGCCGACCCGCCTCGCGGACGCGCACCGCTCAGAGCCCGAGTAGCGCGGCCTCCCGCTGCGCGGAGATGCCCTTGGCCGGTACGTCGGGACGCTGCGGGGCGACCCCGCCGAGGCTACGCAGCCAGCTCCAGGTGTCGGCCACGGTCTCCTCGACCGGCCGGCACCTGAGGCCGGCGGCCAGTGCCTTGGAGACGTCCCCGCGGTGCATGTGGTCGTAGGCCTCGCCCTCGGGAACCCAGACGGGCAGCTCGGTCCAGGGCTCCACGCCCGCGGCCAGGAGCCGGTCCGAGTCGGTCCAGCGCAGTTCCGCGCCGCCCCCGGTGGTCGCCGCGCAGGCTTCGAGGAGCCCTCCCATCGTGGCGTGTCCGGACGGGGAGACCAGGTTGTAGGCGCCCGCGCGCCCCGCCTCGGCCGCGTCCAGGGTCCAGCGGGCGAGGTCGCGTACGTCGATGTACTGGATCGGGAGTTCGCGCGGTCCCGGGGCGAGCACCGGGCCGCCGCGGGCGGTGCGCTGCAGCCACCACGGCAGGCGGCCGACGTTCTCGTAGGGGCCGAGGATCAGCCCGGCGCGTGCGAGCAGGGCGCGGTCCCCGAAGGCGTCGAGCGCGGCGAGTTCGCCGCCTCGCTTGTCCTCGGCGTAGTCGGTCGACCCGGCGTCCGGCGATCCCTCGACCAGGGTTCCGTCCTCGGCGAGGCCGGCCGGGGCGGGGTAGGCGTACACCGAGCGGCTGGAGACGTACGCGTACCGCGCGACCCGGTCGCGCAGCAGGCGGCCGCTGTCGCGTACGGCCGTGGGGGCGCCGCCCCAGGTGTCGACGACCAGGTCCCACTCCCCCGTGTCGAGGGCCGCCAGCCCACCGGGGGCGGTGCGGTCCCCGTGGAGGGCGGAGGTGCCCGGCGGGGGCGTGTGGTTTCCGCGGTGGAAGACGGTCACCTCCCAGCCCCGGGTCAGGGCGTCCTCGGTGATCGCGCGTCCGACGAATTCGGTACCACCCAGCATCAGCAGCTTCATGCCCGCCAGCCTGCCCGGGCGGGCGGGGCGGTGGAAGCGGTGATCGCCGTGAGCGATGACGCTCACGGCGTAGCCGGGCGGGGAACCTCACCCGGGCCGGCCGTGGTGGCTCCTTCGTCCGGGCAGGGCAGCGCCCCCGGTGCTCGTGGGCACGAGGGGGCGCTTGGCACCGCTGTGCGGACTAGTCGATACCGGGCAGGATGTGCGCCTCGGCCAGGTCGTCCTCGTATCCGGCCAGTCGGATCGGGGCGGATCGGGCCCAGACCTCCAGGCTTCCGAGTTCGTCGGTCCGGGGCTTCGCCCGCGTTCCCGTCCGCTCCATCGCCTTCGGTTCGGGCTTCGTCTTCTCAGTCACCGCGCACTCCTTCGTGTCGCGCAACCCGGCAAGCGGACCGCGCGCCGGGCAAGGGATGAAAGGTTTCCGGACGCGGTGGCGCCTTAGTGGAGCGCGGCCCGGATGGGGGCCGTCTTGATGCCCCAGAGTACACATATGAGCGGACCTCCGCTCGATAGGAAGGCAAAATCCGCTGCGCCCTCTTACTTTCGCTCCTGGTTCAGCAAGTCGTAGGCCTACGGGTACGTGGCGGGTGATCTGCTCGACCCCGGACGCGCGGGGTGTGACGGAGGGGGTCGGCGGTGGCGAGGTCCGAAGTGCCCGAGACTCAAGTCCCTTACGTCACAAGCGTGCTGGAGCTGATGGAGCTGTTGCGCACAGACCTCGGCGACCGGGGTCTGCGCACCGCGGCCCTGCTGCGCCGCTCACACCCCTTCGACAAGGAACTGCAGATCGCGGGCTTGGTGCACTGCCTCGGAAGTTTGCTCCGTCTGAGTGACGGAGCGGTTACGGTCGGAGTGGCGGCGGAGTCGATCCGCCCGTTGCTGGGCGAGCGGGTGGCCCGGCTGGTACGGCTGCAGGCGCCGCACCGGCCCACCGACGCGTACGCCGGACACCGCTGCGGCGACGACGCCGAGGCGGTGGCCACCTTGTGCCAGGCCCGGGACTCGGCCGGGGCGGCCGGCCTGGACGCGGGTGTGCTGGAGGACTGGCAGCCGCTGCTGGAACTGGTCGCGGCCGGTGCCCGCCGGGCCGGGTCGCCCGGGAACGCACGCGACCCCCTCGGTTCACCGAGGGGGTCGAGCAGGCCGTACAGGGCCTGGTAGGAGCCGGGCTCCGGGGTGGTTACCAGTTCGCGGGGGCGTAGTCCTTGAGGAAGACGCCGAACAGGTCCTCGCCGGCCTCGCCGCGGACGATCGGGTCGTAGACCCGGGCCGCGCCGTCGACCAGGTCGAGCGGGGCGTGGAAGCCCTCCTCGGCCAGGCGCAGCTTGTCGAAGTGCGGGCGCTCGTCGGTGATCCAGCCGGTGTCGACCGACGTCATGAGGATGCGGTCGGTCTGGAACATCTCCTGGCCGCTGGTCCGCGTCACCATGTTCATCGCGGCCTTGGCGGCATTGGTGTTCGGGTGCCCCGCGCCCTTGTAGCCGCGGCTGAAGACGCCCTCCATCGCGGAGACGTTGACGATGTACGCACGACCGCCTGCCGCCTTGCGGGCGGCCTCCGCCATGGCCGGCCGAAGCGCGCTGATCAGGATGAACGGCGAGGTGTAGTTGCACAGCTGGGTCTCGAGCAGCTCCACCGGGGAGATCTGGTCGATGGTCTGCACCCAGGTGTTGCTCTCGACGACGTCGGGCAGCAGGCCGCCGGCGTCGATGGCGGTGCCGGCGAGGTGCCGCTCCAGGCTGGCGTTGCCCGCGACCAGCGCGAGGTCGGCGACCTTCTGCGCCTCCAGCCCGCTCACACCGACGGGCAGCGCCGCCAGGCCGTCGACCGCGCCGGAGTTGAAGGCGCCGATGACGTGGTGGGCGGGGAGCTCACCGGCGGGCAGCGGGGCGCCCTCCCCCTCGACCAGCGCCGCGTAGGCGCTGGGGAGCCGGCGCACGGTCTGCGTGGCGTTGTTGATCAGGATGTCGAGCGGCCCGGCCCCGGCCACCTGCTCGGCGAGGGCCACGGACTGGGCCGGGTCGCGCAGGTCGATGCCGACGACCTCCAGGCGGTGCATCCAGTCCGCGGAGTCCTCCATCGCCTTGAAGCGACGGATGGCGTCCTTGGGGAAGCGCGTGGTGATCGTGGTGTGGGCTCCGTCGCGCAGCAGCCGCAGCGCGATGTACATGCCGATCTTGGCGCGGCCGCCGGTGAGCAGCGCGCGCTTGCCGGTCAGGTCGGCGCGGGCCTCCCGCCGGGCCCGGTTCTCGGCGGCGCAGGGCGGGCAGAGCTGGTGGTAGAAGTAGTCGACCTCGACGTAGCGCGTCTTGCAGATGTAGCAGGAACGCGGGCGCTGGAGTATCCCGGCGATCCGGCCGGCCTCCGTGACCGAGGAGGGCAGGATGCCCTCGGTCTCGTCGTCGATGCGCTCGGCGGAGCCGGTGGCGGTGGCCTCGGTCACGGCCTTGTCGTTGGCGGTCTTGGCGGCGCGGCGCTCCTGGCGGCGGCGCTGCTTGACCGTGCGGTAGAGGCCGGCGGTGGCGCGGCGTACGGTGATGGCGTCGGGGTGGTCGACATCGAGCTTGTCCAGCTCGTCGAGCACGCTGAGGCAAAGGGCCAGCCGGTCGGGGTCGATCCCGGGCCCGAAGGCGTGTCCGTAGTCCTGGCTGTCTTCGGTCACCGTCATCGCCGCTGCCGTTCCTTGATCACTCGTCCGCATCCGCCTGCTGCGGAAGTCCTCAAAAGGGCAACTGTACGGATGCCACGCGCCCGGGACCAAACCCGTTCCCGTCACCCTCACGCATCGCGTGCGCAGCGTCACCGTGCGCGGTGGTTCGCCCGCGTCGAGGCGCCGACGGAGGTCGCCTTCCGCTGCCTGAAGGGCCACGCTGCGTACTCCCGTACTACGCCGGGAGTATGACTGATCACCACCTGTGGGCGGAGGAATAGCGCAGGTGGGTCGGGCATTGTGGAGCTTATGAGTGCACTGGCGCTATCGGTCCTGCTCTGCCTCGTGTCCGCCCTCGCGTACGCGGGTGGCGCGATCGTCCAGGAACGGGTCGCGGCGACCACGCCGGACAGTCGGTACGCCCCGCTGCGTCGGGGTGGCTGGTGGGTGGCGGTGGGGTTGAACGGTCTCGGTGCGCTGCTGCACGTGGTGGCCCTCGCGTACGGGCCGCTGAGCCTGGTCCAACCGCTGGGCGCCCTGACCATCGTCTTCGCCCTGCCGATGGCCGCCGTCTTCGTACGGCGCCGGGCGGGCGCGGCCGCCTGGCGCGGTGCGGTGCTGGCCACGGTCGGCCTGGCCGGGCTGCTGGCGCTGACCGGCGGGAACGGGCGGGCGGAGCAGTCGCTGGCGCAGGACGAGCGGCGCCTGCTGCTGATCGTGACCGGGGCGCTGGTGCTGGCGCTGTTCCTGGCGGCGCACCGGATGCACCGGGCGGTGCTGCACAGTGTCCTGCTGGCCGCGGCCGCCGGAACGGCATTCGGCATGGCTTCGGTGTTCACCAAGTCGGTGGCCGAGGACTTCTGGCCGGGCGCGCTGTCCGGCCTGTGGCCCGACCTCGCGGCGATCGCGGTCCTGGCGGCGGGCGGGCTGCTGCTGTCGCAGGCGGCCTACCGGGGAGCCGGGCTGACCGCGCCGCTGGCCACGGTGACGGTGATCAACCCGGTGGTGGCGGCGACGGTCGGCATCACGCTGTTCGGCGAGGGCTTCCGGTACGGGGCCGCGGGCGCGACGGCGGCGGTGGCCAGCGCGACGCTCGCCGCGGCCGGCCTGATCCTGCTCACCGTCGTGCCCTCGCACGTGCGGGGGTCAGATGCGGACCCCGTGGCCTCGGAGGTACTTGAGCGGGTCGATGTCGGAGCCGTATCCGGGTCCCGTGCGCATCTCGAAGTGCAGGTGCGGTCCCGTGGTGTTGCCGGTCGAACCGGAGCGGCCGATGCGCTGCCCTCCGGAAACCTGCTGGCCGGCCTTGACGCCGAGCGCGGAGAGGTGGGCGTACTGGGAGTAGCGGCCGTCGGTGTGCCGGATGACGACCTGGTAGCCGTAGGCCCCGGCCCAGCCGGCGGAGACGACGGACCCGGGTCCCACCGACTTGACGGTGGTGCCGGTCGCCACCGGGAAGTCGACACCCGTGTGGTAGCCGCTGGACCAGGAGGATCCCGAGACGCGGTACGCGGTACCGAGGGCGGCGTCGACGGGGGCGGAGAAGCCGCCCGCGGCCGGCTTCTGCTGCGCTGAGGCGGGCTCCGGCGCCGGCTTCTCGGCGGGCTTCTCGACCGGCTTGGGCGCGGGCTTCTCGGCCGGTTTCTCGGCCGGCTTCTCGGCGGCCGGCTCCCCGGGCGTGACCGGATCGGCGGTCCGCGGTGGCTTCTCGGGGTCCTGCCGGGGTGGTGGCGGCAGGGCCGGGCCCGTGGTGACCCGCAGGGTGAGCCGCTGGCCCGGGAAGATCAGGTTCGGGTTGCCGCCGATGGTGGTCCGGTTGGTCTCGTACAGCGCCTGCCAGCCGCCCTCGACGTGCTGGTCGGTGGCGATCGCGGAGAGCGAGTCGCCGGGTGCGACGACGTACGGGTTCGGCAGGACGGTGGTTCCCGTCGGCACCGGTCCGCCGGCCTGCGCCGGAGCCGTCCTCGCCACGGGGGCCGCCGCGGCGGCGGGCGTCACCGGCGACTGTCCCCGCGTCTGCGGGGTGACGGCGGGCGCCGGGCCGCTGCGGGTGAGTCCGGCCCGCTTCCCGCACTCGGGCCAGGCGCCGGGCCCCTGACCCTTCAACACCTTCTCCGCGACCGCGATCTGCTGGTCCTTGGTGGCCAGGTCGGCGCGCGGGGCGTAGAGGGTACCGCCGAAGGCCCGCCAGGTGCTCTGGCTGAACTGGAGGCCGCCGTAGTAGCCGTTGCCGGTGTTGATGCGCCAGTTGTTCGTCGACTCGCAGGACGCGACCTTGTTCCAGGTGTCCACGGAGGCCGCGTGGGCGACTCCGGCCCCGATGAGCGGGAGCGCGATCCCGGCGCCACCGGCGGTAACGGCCAGTGAGGCCCGGTTGATGCTGCTCGGCTGATACCGGCGGTGCCGGCCCCGTACACCCATGGGAGCCCCCATCGAAGACATCAGGAACCGCATAACTTAACGGCGCGATCACAGCGTGACAAGAGGCGCAACGGGGCGCATGCCAAGGGAACTTGACTGTAGCTCGATGAGTAAAAAATCCCACGGGGCCCGTGCGGGGGTAGCTTCGGTGCTCCCCGCCCACCGAAGGCACACCGAAGCAAGCAGGAGCGCACCGATGAGCACCAGCACAGCCCAGATCGGCGTCACCGGACTCGCTGTCATGGGCAGCAACCTCGCCCGCAACTTCGCCCGCAACGGATTCACCGTGGCCGTCCACAACCGGACGGCGGCCAGGACCGTCGCACTGGTCGAGGAGTTCGGGCACGAGGGCGCCTTCGTGGCCGCCGGTTCGGCGAAGGAGTTCGTCGACGCGCTGGAGCGCCCCCGGCGCATCGTCGTCATGGTGAAGGCCGGGGAGCCGACCGACGCCGTGATCCGCGAGTTCGCCCCGCTCCTGGAGGAGGGCGACGTCATCATCGACGGCGGCAACGCGCACTTCGAGGACACTCGGCGCCGCGAGCGGGAACTACGGGCGCAGGGCCTGCACTTCGTGGGTGTGGGCATCTCCGGGGGCGAGGAGGGCGCGCTGCTCGGCCCGAGCATCATGCCGGGCGGCTCGACGACCTCGTACGCCTCCCTCGGACCGCTGCTGGAGAAGATCTCCGCGAAGGCCGCCGACGGCACGCCCTGCACCTCGCACGTGGGACCCGACGGCGCCGGACACTTCGTCAAGATGGTGCACAACGGCATCGAGTACGCCGACATGCAGCTCATAGCCGAGGCCTACCACCTGCTGCGCGAGGTCGCGGGCTACTCCCCCGCGAAGATCGCGGAGACCTTCCGGGCGTGGAACCGGGGGCGCCTGGACTCGTACCTGATCGAGATCACGGCGGAGGTGCTCGCGCACACGGACGCCGCGACCGGGCGCCCGTACGTCGACGTCGTGGCCGACGCCGCCGAGCAGAAGGGCACCGGACGCTGGACGGTGCAGATCGCCCTCGACCTCGGGGTACCGGTGTCGGGGATCGCCGAGGCGGTCTTCGCCCGCGCGGTCTCCGGCCACGCGGACCTGCGGTCGGCCGCGCGCGGGCTCGCGGGCCCGGCGGCCACCGCGCTCGCGCCGGAGGCGGCGGAGGCCTTCGCCGCCCAGGTGGAACAGGCCCTGTACGCGTCGAAGATCGTCTCCTACACCCAGGGCTTCCACCAGATCCGGGCCGGCAGCGAGGAGTACGGCTGGAACGTGGACCTGGGCGCCGTGGCCTCCCTGTGGCGCGGTGGCTGCATCATCCGGGCCGCGTTCCTGGACCGGATCCGGGCGGCGTACGACGCCCGGCCGGAGCTGCCGAGCCTGCTGGCGGACGCGCACTTCGCCGAGGAGATCGCCGCCGCCCAGGACGGGTGGCGGTCCGTCCTGGTGGCGGCCGTGCGCCAGGGCATCCCGGTGCCCGCCTTCGCGGCCTCACTGGCCTACTACGACGCCCTGCGCACGAAGCGCCTGCCCGCGGCCCTCACCCAGGGGCAGCGGGACTTCTTCGGGGCGCACACCTACCGGCGCACGGACCGAGAGGGCTCGTTCCACACCCTCTGGAGCGGCGACCGCTCCGAGGTCCGCACGGCCTAGACCCGGCTGAAGGGCCCGGGCCGGACCCGACTGAGGGGCCCGGGCTGCGGGATCGGCGCGGGCCCCGGCGGCGGTGGGATCGGGTCCGGCTCGGGCACGGGCCCGGGCACGGGTGGCACGGGCCGCGGCATGGGCTCGGGGTCGGGGAAGGGGTCCGGCCCCGGGACGGGCGGCTGTGTCTCTTCTGCGTCTCGCTTTCGCACCATATGGGCCACCTTCCCGCGATTGCGGCCGGTATGCCTGCACGACACCCTCTACGGGGGCGAACGCAGTGCCAGGCCCGCGGCCAGGCCCGGAGCCGGGCTGGAAAACACCGGAATCGGGGTCGTGACCAGGTCCGCGGCCCCGGCCATGGAGGCCTGGGCCAGCACGATGACGTCCGCACCGGTGACGGCATCGACGGCGGCGGCGATCCGGGCGAGGTAGCCGGCGGTGTCCCCGGCCTCGAAGCGCTCCCAGGCCCCGGTGACCAGGTGCGTGACGATCGACACCGGCCGGTCACCGGCCTCCTCGGCCAGCAGCTCCCCGGTCGGGGCGAGGGTGGACTCCAGGGCGGCCAGTACGGCGATCCGCGCCCCCGCCCGCACCGCGGCGGCCGCCATCGGCCGGTCCACCCGAAGCACCGGGGCACCGAGCTCCGCGGCCAGTGACTCCGCGGTCGCCCCGATGGTCGAGCAGGTGACCAGCACGGGCGGCCCCGCTTGTGCGAGCAGCAGCCCCCGAAGGGCCGGAGTCAGCGACTCCGGCCCTTCGGCGCGGGCCCGGTCCAGCAACTCCGGGACCACGAGGTGCCGCAGGACGGCCCCCGGATGGTTCCGGTCGCGCAGGGCGTCGAAGACCGGGACGTGCACGGGCGAGGTGTGCAGCAGGAGCAGATCGGTCACCAGCGGTCGGGAGCCGCGGCGAGCTGCGCCTTGGCCGCCAGGACGACCTCGGCGTCCGGCTCGGGCGCCTCGTCGGGATGTTTGGCGGCCCAGCTCGCCGCGTAGGGGCAGAGCGGCACCACGGGCACCCCTTCGGCGGCGGCGATCCCGTAGAAGGTCTTCACCAACCCGCCCGCGATACCGCGGCCCTCGTGCCCCTGATCGACGATGGTGTGCACCGCGACCAGGGCGTGGGGCGCGTCGGCGAGCACGAAGTACGCGATGTGGCCGACCACCGCCCCGTCCTCGACGGCGAGCAGCCGTCCGGCCTCACGGTCGTCCTGGAACTCGATCGGCATGATCCCGACTCCCCTCAGACGGCCACGGCGTGCGGGCTGCGCCGCTGGTCCGTGTTCGGCGCCGGGGCGGAGGGATCCGCACCCAGCTCGACGATCCGGTTGTCGGCGTCCACGTGCACCACACGGGGCTTCAGCACCCGGGCCTCGGCGTCCTCGACCTGCGCGTAGCTGATGAGGATGACCAGGTCCCCGGGGTGCACCAGGTGCGCGGCGGCGCCGTTGATCCCGATGACCCCGGACCCGCGCTCCCCCTCGATGACGTAGGTCTCGAGCCGGGCGCCGTTGGTGATGTCCACGATGTGGACGAGCTCCCCGGGCAACAGATCGGCCGCGTCCAGCAGGTCGGCGTCGACGGTCACGGAGCCGACGTAGTGCAGGTCGGCCTGGGTGACGGTAGCCCGGTGGATCTTGGACTTGAACATGGTACGAAGCATGGAGAAACTCCCGGATTGTCGGCTCCCTGCCTGCTTTACGCAGGTCAAGGGCAGTCCCGGCAGCCTACAACCGTTCGCAAGTTCGGTCAGCTTTCCCCGGGTCTTTCAGGACTCATGCTGACCGATTGCTGGATTTTCCCATACTTCATCAGGTTGACGTGGGTTGATCCGGCCACCGCGCCGCGTGAGCCCCTGGGTCCGGCACAGCCGGCCAAGGCCTCCGGCCCGCCGTCAGCGTTCCAGGAACCACCAGCGGCTCCGCCCTAATCGGAATCCCGGTTCAAGCAGAGTCAATTTCAGCCAGCCCGTCCTGCACGGCAAGGAGAAGGACAACCGAGAACACCGCAGGGTCCGGGCCCTCGTCGAGCACACCTTCGCCCGAATGAAAAACTGGAATATCCTCCGCAAATGCCGCCACACAGGCGACGGCCCTTCAGGCGGGGCAGCGTTCATTGGCGACGATACGGCGCGTGCGTCGAGCGGCATCAGCCTGCCTCGTCCCGCGCCTGCACGCACGCATGCGCAGCAACGAGTTGGCCCGGTACCGGAGCGCCGTCCAGCAGAGGCCGACTGGCACGAGGCCGTCAAGCAAGGTCCTTGTCGCCGTCGGCGAGCGGGCGGGCTCTCCGCCTCGTCCACGCTGCACGGAATCCGTCTCCGAGCCATCCGCCACCACTGCGCCTTGCTGCTCCCCGGTGCCCACCGCGCGTCCCTGAATCACCCACCGGGACCCGTCGTGCTTTCAATGGTCATCTCAACCCAGGTTCCTGAAACAGTTTTGCGCGGATGACAGTCCGAATGGTGACACGCAGCCTTGCGGTTCAGTCCAGCCGGGCTCCCGACTGTGATCGATTGATCACAGCCGATACCACCTGGTGGGCAGCTCTGCGTCGGCCGCCTGCCCAGACTGCTGCTTCAAGTCGCAAGCCAACGAACAGGAGAAGGCAGTGGAAGGATCCTGGCCGCAGAGCGTCCCGCTGTCCGCCGCAGCAACAACCGGTGTACCCCCGAGCACGACAAGCACGATGTTTGTCGAGGTGCAGCGTGCAGATACGAAAGCGACGGCGCTGTGCGGAGTCACCGGTGCACTACTCGCGATCGTGTCGGGGACGGCGCTGTCCACACCAGTCGGCTCGTCACGCTTGCTCAGTGCGGCTGTGGCACTGGTGGGCACGCTGCTCGGAGCAGCCCTGGTATCGGCACTCACAGCCTTGCGCCCCGTCTTCCCCAAGGACAACGGGCTCGTATGGCGCGAGCAGCTCGTCGGCGGAGGCAGTGGAAGTGGGCACGCATTGGCGTCCGTTCCGCGCACGATGGACTGCACGGAGGGACGAGAACGTGAGGCCGCTCTGACCGCCCTCGCACGCCGGAAGTTCCGGGCAATCAAGGTGGCCGTCGATCTCACCGTGGCCGCAATCAGTGTGGCCGGATCGGTGTTGTTGCTCACCTTCCTCGTGTCCTGAAACCCTCACCCCTTGCGGGATGGTCCCTACGTTTGGGGGGATATGTATCAGTCGCATTTGGCAGTGATCGGCGAGAATCTGTGGTCGCAGTTGCGTGGCCTCGCCCCCATACGGGTGCGCCCGGCCCGCAGCGTCCTCCTGCGGCAGGGGGATCCCGGCACCCATGTGGTCCTACTGGCTTCGGGGTCGACGCTCGTGACGCTGACGGGGCCGAATGGGGAACGGGCCCTGCTCGCGGTACGCGGCCCGGGTGAGCTGCTCGGCGAACTGGCCGTTCTGGATGCCCAGCCCCGCTCGGCTTCCGTGATCGCTGCGGAATCCTGCCGCGTGCACCTCATTCCGGCCCCCGAATTCCTTTCCTTCGTCGAGAGCAACGGCCTGCTCAACCCGTTGCTGCGCCATGCGATCGCGCGGGTCAGGGAGTCCGAGGCCGTCAGGCTCGAACTCGCCACCGCGTGTGTTCCCGTTCGCCTGGCGGGTGCCCTGAGCCGGCTCGTGGATGCGGCTTCGACGAATCGGTCGGCGGTCAGTGTCCGATTGACCCAGGAAGAGCTCTCCCAGATGATCGGCGCTTCCCGCAACGCCGTCGGTACGGCGATCAAGCCGTGGCGGGAAGAGGGCTGGCTGGAGACGGATCCGGGCGGCGGACTGCTGATCCACGACATCACATCGATCGAGGCCCACGCCCGCAGCACGATGTGACCGGCCGCACCCGGGTGGTGCCCAGTAGTGGGCACCACAGCGCGCCCGGGCCGATCAGCATGGGGCACTCAACTCCTCCGTCGTGACCGAAAGGTCGGTGACAGCATGCCCCTTGCCCCGCCCACGCCCCTCGACGTCCCTCCGGAGCAGGCGCTCCTGGCCGTGGATATGCAGGGCTACAGCAAAATCCCGGAAGCGAAGATGGCACCGGTCCGTTCGGATCTGGATGACGTCCTCACCAACGTGCTGGCCCACATTGGGCTGCAGGACCCACGAGACCTGCGGGGCGCGTTCAAGGACACCGGCGACGGGGCCATCTTCGTCATGCCCGCCAAGGACATCGCACGGCTGGTCGACCCGCTGCTGGAACACCTGCACGCAGCGCTCGTCCGGTACGACCGTGAGCGGCTCGCCAGCGCTCCGGCGATCCGGTTGCGTGCCGCCGTGCACGTCGGACCGCTGTCCCTGCCGGACCACCGTGGCGACGCCATCAACGAGGTGTGCCGACTGCTCGACAGTCAGGTCGTGCGCACGGGCCTGACCGTGGCCCGGGAACACCGGAGCGGCTTTCTGGCCGCCGTCGTCTCGGAGGCGGCGTTCCGCCGCACCGTCCGTGCGGGACGCACGCCGGACCTCGACGAAGAACACTTCCTCCGCGCCACGGCGCGGGTGGACGGCAAGGCGTTCGAGGAGCCGTGTTGGCTGTTCGTACCCCAGATGACACCGCGAGCCCTCGCCCCGCTCATCGAACCGGACCCACCCGGAGGTGAGGGCGGAACGGCTGCGCCGACGGCGTCGGCCGGCTCGAGCAGCACGCCCGCTGTCTTCCAGTTCAACGGCGAGATGACCGACACCACTGTCATCAACAAGGTCGGGACGATGCGCATCGACCGGCGCCGGATCTGACTCTGCCCGTGCCCTCACACCCCCCACCATGTGGAAAGGAACCAGAGAGCGTATGCCCGACGATCGTCCCCTTCTTTCTCCCCGCCCGTCCGACGAGTCCGCTCCTCCTCGGGCGGGAGAGGACAGCAGGACACCGTGGCCGTCCGGCCTGAGTGGTGGTGCCACCGCCGAAGGTGCGGAGGCTACAAGCAACGGGCGGACGGGTCCGCCAGCGTTCGTCCGGCCGTCCTTACCGGATGCCGGGGTGACGCCGATCACGGTGCACCGTCCGGAGTTCTTGATCGGCAACGTCGAAAAGATGGTCAACGAAACCCGCAAGCACGACATCCTCGAAGGACCCGTTCTTCCTCGTCACTGGATCAAGCAGGAGCCGATCGTCCGGGAAGGCCAGTGGGCCGAGACCTGGGAGCAGGCTCTGAATCCAGAAGACGGACGCCTTCGGCAGCACGTACTGGTCATCGTCGCACCGCGTTCGTTTGGGTCGACCACGCTGGCCCTGCACCTCCTCGCCTGGCACACGGACGAGGAGACGGACATCGTGAAACTGGACGCGGACTGGAAGACACCCAAGGTAGGCCGGCTTCCCGCCGAGGAACGTCACGCCTACCAGCTCGACCTCAAGGACCCCGACCACGACCGGGCTTCGGCCGACTTCCTCACCATGCTCGAACAGCATGCCCAGCTCCTGGAGAAACTGGGCTCCTACCTCGTCCTAAACGTGGCCAAGGACCTCTGGGCGGATAACTACATCCCAGACCACTCAGGCATTCACGTCGTATATCTCAACGAGCCTCCACCGGCCCGGAGCGTCGTGGAAGCCCGGCTGAGGGCCCGTGAAGCTCCCGGGCTGATTCCCTACCTTCACTCCGCCGACAAGGCCAAGGCTTCGCTCGGCCATCTCGACGCCGTGGAAGCGGTTCGCACAGCGGACTCGATCGTGCTCGCGTGGCGGGAACACGAACGGCTGACCGGTTCCTCGTTCCCCATGGACGTTCCGACGTCGTGGTCCGCGCTCGATGCCGGACTTGCCGAACGGATCACGTCCGCCCTGTCCGACTGGCGGGACAAACTCGACATCCTGTTCGGGGAGGCGACCTCCGTGCACGGCGGCAAGGACACCTCGCTGCCGCTGGAGGACCGCTGTCTCCTCCTGGCCCTCGCCGTGTGCCAATCCGCCCCGATGCCCGAGGTAGCCAGGGCCGCCCGGGGCCTGCAGGACATCATCAGCGCCGACGCCGCCGGCGCGAGCGGCTTCGCCTTGACGACAAGTCAAGCGTTCGCGGGCCGTGGATTGCGCCGCCGTGTCGTCGATGCCGGTGCCGGAGTCGGCACCCACGACGAGGTCGTCTTCGACCAGCCTGGCTACGGCAGGGCCGTCCTGACCTACGTCTGGGACAACTACGAGGTCATGCGAGAGCCCTTGCTCAAATGGCTCGTGTCCGGGGATGGCGGCAGCGAGGCGAACGAGCACGTCGTGGAGGCCATCGCCGCTCTGACCCTGCGGCATGGGAACGTCGCCCACCTCATCCAACTCGGCTCCCCGGCCCACCCGGCGAAGAAGGAACTCCTCAGCGCCCTCTTGGTCCAGGCCGTGCAGGACGAGCACATCGGACGCCAGGCCTGGGGCATTCTGTATGGCTGGGCATCGGCCAAGGAACGCGCGGTCACCGTCGTGGCCACCTGCCGACAGGTCTTGACCACCTCGGATGTCACGTCTTCTCAGGCCAGGATGGCCATGGTCCGGCTGCGGCGAGCCGCCAACAGCGGGCACGAATCAGCCTGGTCCGAGGTGCTCAACGCCTTCGTGGAACAGGCACAGCACCCCGCCGGGGTGGCCCGACTGGTCACCGAGGTAAGCGCCTGGCAGCAGTCAGGTCGATCCCACGGGGCCGGCACGGCGGCCTTCCTGGCCCTGATGTCCGTACCGGACACCACCGGCACCACCCCGTGGCTACTGTCCGATGAGGTCCCGTCCGATGTGGACGTGAAGCGGGCCTTGCAGAACTTGTTGGGAGACATCGCGACGGCGCCGGATGCCATCAACCGCCTCACCATATGGATCAGGCAGTCGGCAACCGACCCCGACTCTTACGCCCGCGTCCGCGACGGGTTGCTCCCGGTCTTGCGCGGCCAGAAGATCTTCAAGGCTTCCGTGAGCCTGATGCAAGCACTGGAGCACGTTGCGGTCGACGGGGACACGAACGCGGCCAACGACTTCTGGGACCGCCTGGTCGACCCGCGTGTCCGCATGGTGATCCAGCTCAACAGGAATCCGGCATGAGGTGGTTCTGGCAGCGTCGGGCTCGCACGGTCCACTGCACCCAGCCGCGGATGCTTCGCTGCGCGACCGCTGGCGTCCATTTCGAGGCCACGTTCACGATCGAATGGCGCCCCGCACTGCGGACTCGGCCCAATCTCGAAGATCTCGTACTCAGCCGGACCCTGGCGCGGGCCGGGGAGGTCGCGCAGCTCTTCGAAGCCGTCGAGGTGCGCACCGCACAGGACACAATCAACGCCGAGTTCGGTACCCCTGAGTACACACGCGCCACCGGTTACCGGTGCCTGGGTGCCCGCGTGGAACTGGCGCTCTCAGAGAGCACACGGGAGGACCTCGCTCAGCAGCGGGCGGACGAGGCACGCGTACGGCGGCTGCGATTCCTGCGCACGAACCTGTACGAACAGCCCGACCTCTTCGTGCTCGACCGGATCGAGCGGCAGGGCGATTGGCCGGGCGCTCAACAGGTGGCCGAATGGCAGCGTTTGGCACGGTGGATGGTCGCGGCTGACGAATGGTGGCAACCCATGCTCGACCAGTGGGAAAAGGTCGGCCAGGGCTTCAACGACATCGAGCTGCAGAACCGGGCCATGCTCGCGCTCTGCGATGCGCTCCAGAAGCTGAAGGGCAATGACGCGTCGGACGACCCATCCGCCTCTTCCCCTGGTGCCGCGGAAGGGCGGCGCAAGGAATGAGCCTGACGCTTTGGCGGATCGTCCTGGACCCGCTCTCTTCCTGGCGTGCGCTTCGCCTGCGACGCGAAGCAGGCACCCACCTGTCATTCGACGCGGCCTGGCGGCAGGCACGGATGCTGGCTGCGCCGGACGAAATGGTCTACCGGCTGCACGGCCACCAGTTCCCCATCGAGGATGCGGCAAGCGGACCTGCGCAATCAGAAGGGAAGACGTACCGCCTTCCGTAAGCACCTGTTGCGCGTTCCCAGGCTCCATCCCCACGCACGTGGAGATTGGAGACTCTCTTGCCGCAGAAGGCGCCGAATCAGATGCTGTCCGCGGCAGACTCAGTCGGACCAAGCATGGCCGCCTCGATGTCGCCCCGTGCCGCTTGGACGACCGAGAACGCGGCCGTGGGCTATCGCTCGCGGGCCCGCGATCCTCCATGTCGCGGAACAGCCAGCCCAGCTGTCGGCCAGGGTCCTCCCCCGCGCCGAATCCGCAGGAGGGCATGCACCAGGACGGCCGACGCTGCAGAATGCAGCTGCGTGCGCCTGGCCTCGTCGCGCAGCAGATCGTACCGAGCGGTGGCAAGGGACATGGGCGCTCACCCCCTGCCCTTGATCCGCTCCCACTTCTGTGGCACGGGGACGAGACCGGGGCGAGTGAGCGATTTCAGCCTTGGGAGACGGGGCCACCGCACGGATGTGCAGCCCCCGACCTACTGCCGCTCGACCTCTGAGGACCGCGACCCGTCACCGGGGAGGTCGCCATCACTCTTGGGGGACTGCGGCGACCGCCCCGGCTCCACGAACGTCTCCAAGAGGATCGGAACAGCCTCATCCGGAATCCGGAAGCCAGTGGCCCATGAGGGCTCCGTCACCGAACCGTAGATGGTGTGGAGGAGGAAGGACTCCTCGCCGGTCAGCAAGCCTTGGTCTTCCAGCTCCCGTGCCACGGTGCTGATCGGGCGGGTGAACCCCTTGAGCTGCCGTTCGTCCGGATATCCGGCCAGGTCGTACACGGTCGCTCGGTCCACGAAGCCGCCGTTCGCCGCGGCCGCGATGATCACCTTCGCATGCGCCGGGTAGCGCACACGAAGGTGATCGACGAAAGCGCCCAGGGACTGGCGTGTCCAGCCGGTCTCGACCGTCATTTCCTCACGATCGCGGTCGGCCTCGCGGAGCTGTTCCAGTTCGTCGACCGAATCCTTGTCGACATCGAGCCCATCGAGCAGTTCCTCGGCCCGCGTGAGCAGTTCGGCAGGGGTCAGCATGTAGAGCTGTACACCGGCTTGCTCGCGCAGCTCCACCAACAGTTCGGCTCGGGGGCGAGCGGGGACGTCGCCGTCCCTCGGATGCCACCAGTCCTTCTTAACGTCACCAGTGACCAGCAGAACGTCGCCTGCACGGTTCTGCGCCTCCTGGAGGAGCTGCACCCAGAGGAGGTAGTCGCCCGCTGCGCGCTCCGGCGGCTTCGTCTTGAAGTCTTCGTACCCGGGAGGAATCTCCTCGTCCGCTCGCTTCTGCGCTGCCTGCACCGCTTTGTCGTACTCATCGGTCGCCAACGGCTCGCCAATACGGCCCTGTAGGAGCGGTTCCAGTTCGGCCAGCACGGGGTCAGTGTGGGTCTCGGCCGTGCCCAGCAGGGCATCTCGCTCCGCCTGTGCGTCGATGATCTCCCGCAGCCCGTCAATCGCCTCAGCCAGAGTCTTGAGCCCCTCGTCTATGCGCAGGGTGACGCCCTCGTCCTGCTTGAGACGAACGTCCTTCATCCAGCGGTCGACGGCGTCGTGCGCGGACCTGCGTGCCTTGTCGAGGGCGAGGGAGGTCTCCTTCGCCCGAGTGCTGTGGTGATGGCGGATCGATTTCAGCTCGCGATTGCGCCAGAACTCGGTGAGCACCTGATGCGGTACCCACAGCCGGTCGCGGAGCTTGGTGAGGACGGCGAAGGTGTCCTGCCGGGTGCGTGCGTTGGAACGGTAGAGGTTGAGCAGCACGTTTGTATCGAGGACGACCATGCCGGACTGAAAGACCCGCTCGTAGTCGCTCTTGAGGGGGGTGCGGTGAGCCCCGTCACAGTCGAAGATCCCACGCCCGGTGACCTGATCTTCCGGATGGTCCTTGTACCCCATACTGCTGCGCGTTCCCCTCGTTGACCCGGTACATGCCCGCGGCATGGGAGGCATGGTTCCAGGGTCAGCCTTGGTACGGGAGTGCCGTCTCGGCCATTTCCGAGCTGGAGCGAAATGTGGTCACGGAGGTGTGGAGTGTTACC
This sequence comes from Streptomyces virginiae, assembly GCF_041432505.1. Lineage (GTDB taxonomy): Bacteria > Actinomycetota > Actinomycetes > Streptomycetales > Streptomycetaceae > Streptomyces > Streptomyces virginiae_A. The sequence continues at coordinate 7,377,580 of NZ_CP107871.1, read as the reverse complement.
AACAGGGTGGGTGTCTCGGCGCACGACGGGGAGGGCGGTTCCTGCACAGCAAGGTGGTGGTAATTCCGGCGGCCGGGAGGAAAGCGCACTTCCGATGCAGTCGACAATGCCTGTTGAGCCGTTCAATCGGCGGGTCGAGGTACTTGTCGCGGTGGTCGACAGACCGGAGGAGTCGGTGCTGTCTACGCAACTACTGGAGGGGCGGGGGTGGTCAGTACGGCCTTGGGTGCCATGCGACAGAGAAGGGGACGTGCTGGGGAGCGGTCGGCAGGGGCTGCTCGTGGAAGTCCGCCTGCACGGGGCGCGGTTCGGGGCTGTGCAGGCAGCAGTCTCGGAGATCGAGGGTCTGGCACGACGACATCAGGCGGGGATGTGGGTAATGGATGCGGCCCTGATCGAGCATGAGCTGTCCTTGGATCACCGGACGGTCCTGCATGCCTACAGCAGGCGTCGGGATGCGCCGCCTGCGCATTCCGATCAGCCGGGCTTCCTGCATCGCTTCTTCGACTGGTGTTCTGTGCTGGGCCTGGTGACGACCGTACGACTTGTCAAGCAGCACGGACGGCCGTCTGTCGAGGCAGTTGCCGAGCTCTTGGAGCGCGGAGCTCTTACCCAACGCCCCTACGACTCCGCGACTCATCAGTTGCGTATTCCCACAGGAATGCACGGTCAGGACCCGGCCGATCCACCTCCCGGCCCCGAGACTCCGGCCTGGCGTGTGGTCCTGCCCTTGCTGGCCTACCTCCTCGTGGGGATCGCATGCGGATGCGCCATCGCTGTCGTGGGCGGGTTGAACGCCATCCCCCCGCTCCTCATCGCGTGCACTCTGGCGTGGCCCGTGGGGCGTGAATTGACCCGCCATCGTGAGGAACCCCCTCTGGCAGTACAACTGGCATGGGGTGCCATGGCTGCGTGGCCATTGACCGTTTCCGGGTTCCTCTTCGCCGTCGTCTCGCCCGGCCCTCCAACTGAGGCCGGGCGCATGACCTTGTACGCCGTGCTTGGAATTGTCATAGCCGGCTTGGTCCTGTACGGCCTTGCGTACGCGTTCGCGCACTCCTGGTTCAGCCGCAATGCCAACTGGATGGTTCCGGCGCTCGTCCCGGCGCTGGCGCTCAGCTTGCCCTGGTTCGGAGGGCTGCTGCATACGACGTACCTCAGATGCGGGTTCGGCATTCCGTCGGAGGCGATCCAGGTTTCGGTGTACTGGTCGTACGCCGCCTCGCTGAAGCCGGTCGGTATCGCCGCCGGACTCGCCCTGGTGGTCGTGTCCTTCGCAGGGTGGATGCGTCACTACCACCAGTGGGTCAACGCCCAAGGGGTCGTACGGGTCGGTGTCCCGCTCATGAGTCTCTTCGTTGTGGGCATAACGCTGGTCGCGGGTCTACTCGGAGCGCAGGGTGCCGCATCTCGTGCGCAGACGGCCGCAGCATCCGGCCGTAACCCCGCTCCGTATTACGGGGCCGAGGGCACTCTCGTCTGCGTAAAGCCGCTGAACAAGGAGATCGCCGTCTTCAATGGACCGCTTGCTACCACGCGCCCGTTGCTGACCTTCGGACCGTCCGGCGACCGGATCTGGCTGTGGGATCCGCAGCGAGGCAAGTCTCTCTCCGCGCGTCTGGAGGACGTGGTGGTGACGGAGAAGACGTCACGGGCGTGCGACTGAGGTCACTCTGCGCACCGGGGCCGGTGGAGTGCGCCGTGTGCGCCCGCCACCGGTCCTGACGCCGGGTGAGCCCAGGTGTCAGCGAACCATCCCCCTGACGTTCTCCAGCATCGCCTGAAGCACGTACGGCGGATCCGAATCGGCCGTGCGGGCCGCCTCCCGATACGTGGCCGCATTCTTGTCCGAAACGCCCTCGCCCTTGTCGATGAGCTGCTGTTTCCGCTCTCCCCAGGAGGGCCAGGTCTCCCCGAGATTCGTCTCCAGGTTGTCCTCGCACACTGTGTACACGCTGGCCGAACCCGTCGCCGGCCACGGCGACCGGGACTCCCGCAGATAGCCGAGCAGGTCGGCGTTGCTCCCCGAGATCTTGCGCGCCTGCTGCTCGAAAGCTGCCTCCTTCTTCTCTCTTCGGTTCTCCCTGTCTAGGTGCCGAACCGACCCGCGCTTGCGCTCCTCCAGACCGGCGTCACCGTCGAAGATCACGTGGCAGGGTATGCACATCGCCGAGCAGATCGCGTGGCTAAGCAGGAGGTCGTCCCTGCCGGTCACGTCGACGAAGGTGATTCCCTCGGCACCGAGGTTGACCCCATTCCGCTCAGCACAGCCCTCGAGCAGCGCGCCATCGGTCGTTCCCTCGCCCAGCACCGCCGCATGAGAGAAGAACCCACGGTGCAGCACCCTGGGCCTCCCGAGGCATCGCTCTGGGCCGCGCAGGGCTTGGTTGGGGCGGACATGATCACTTGGACGCCTTTGCGGAGGCGGGTCGCGTAGGTGTACGGGCAGCGAGCACCGTTGGCGCCAGCGCAGGGATCGAAGAACGACCCCACTCACGGACGAGCTGTCGGGCACGCAGGGGGATCTTCCAGTGCTGGCAGGGAGACCATCCGGAGCCGCCGCCGCGGCCAGTCCCGTCGGTAAGCAGTTACCGGACCCAGTCCAGACCCATGCTGAGTATTTGCTGCCTTCAAACCTCACACCATGCCTGTGACCTGCGGAAATACCCAGATGCTAGATGTCGGACCTGAACATGGTACGAAGCATGGAGAAACTCCCGGATTGTCGGCTCCCTGCCTGCTTTACGCAGGTCAAGGGCAGTGCTCGGAGCCTACAACGGTTCGCTTCTCCGGTCAGCTCCCCCAGGCCCTCCCCGGTCGACCGGCGGCGACGGCCGGGGCCCCCGTCGAATCGGTCGGCGGACGGATTCCGGCGGTCATGCGGACCAGATGTCCATCAGTCGGTTCGCCGCGCGGAAATGGTCCGGCGAATCCACGTTGCACACGACGGTGACCGCGGTGTTCCGGTCCGGGCTCACCTTGAAGGTGCTGTGGAATCCCTCCCAGTCGCCGCGATGCACCAGGCTCTTGTCGGGGAGAAGGAGGATTCCGGCCCCGTACCGGCCTTCCTCGATACCGCGCCCGCGCAGGACGTCGCCCACACTCACCGCTCCCTCGGTGACTCCGGTGAGCAGTGGCGCTCCGCCGATGCGACCGGTGCGGTAGTTGTCGGCCCAGCGGACGAACTCTCCGGGGGTGGTCTGGACGGAGCCGTCCCCGTACTGCTTCCAGGGGGAGGAGTTGGGCCGGAAGGAGCCGTCCTTCTCGTCGTACGACTTCGCCTTGCCGGGGACGTCCACCGCCGGGGACAACGTCATGCGCAGGTGCAGCGGGGTGAAGAACTCCTGTTGGAGGAAGGTCGGGAACGGCGTGCCGGTCACCCGCTCGACGACGTGCGCCAGGAGGACGTAGTTGGAGTTGGAGTAGGAGAAGCGCTTGCCCGGGGGTTCTTCCGGCCGGGAGGCGAGGATGGCCGCGATCGCCTCCTTCTGGCCGGCCGGATCCGTCACCTCGATGCCCTTGGCCTCCAGCAGATCCTGGTAGTCGGTGATGCCGCTGGTGTGACGCATCAGGTCGCCCAGCGTGACGTCCCGCGTCCAGGCGGGCGGGTCGTCGAGGTATGCGGACAGGGGGTCGTCCAGCGCGAGCCGGTGCCGTCCGGCCAGCAGAAGGACGGCGTCCGCGGTGAATTGCTTGGAGTTGGACGCCATGTCGAAGACGGTCTTCGGGGTGATGGCGCGCCCGGTCGTCAGATCGGCCTTCCCTCTCCCCGCCTCCCAGACGACGCTTCCCCGTTCGCCGACGGCCGCCGCACAGCCGGGGCCGTCAGGAGAAGGCACCAACTCCTGGAGCACCGCCGCGCTGCGCTTCTCGCGGTCGTCGCCGGTCGCGTAGGTCTGCGGGTGCGCGGCACCGGACAGCACCGCCACGGCGATCATGGCGCTTCCGGCGGTGCGCAGGGCGACCGTCCGCTTCACGGGACACCACCTTCTTCTTCCCAGGGATCCGCGAACCGGTTCACTTCGGGGTGATCGTGAACGGTTCCCAGCCGAGGTCCGCCACGCATCCGGTGTCGGGCGCGGTCGGACGGGTCAGGAAGGAAGCCAGCACCTTCTGGGCGCAGGGCGACTGCGGGACCACCCAGTGACCGATGCCGGGGACCTGGACAGCCGTCGAACGGGGCAGCGTACGGGCGGTCTTCTGTGCCCAGCTCGCCCCGGTCTTCATGTCGCCCGTGCCGTTGATGAAGAGGGTCGGCACGGAGCTGACGGGCGCCACCCGCACCGTGGCGGTGCGGTCCGGGACGTTCCAGACGCGGCACACCTGGTCCTGGAAGGCCAGTTGAGGTGCCTGGGCCAGGACCTGGTCCGGCCAGTCGGGGAAGGCCCGGCGGCCCGCGTTCAGCACGTCGGACGCCGAGTGGTCCGGCACCCACTCGCTGCACACCACCGAGTTCGTCAGACCGTGGGCGCTCTGGCCGACGACGGGGACCGAGCCGGCGGCGCGGGCCCGGGCGAAGCGCTCCGGACGGCCGTGGGCGAGTTCGTCGATCGCCGCCGGGACCTCGGCGAACGGGATCGCCTTGGCCACCAGCAGGTTCACCAGTGCGCCGCCGTCGAGGACGACCTTCACCGGGTCACCGCCCTGCGGCGGCTCGACGTTCAGCGTCAGGGGGTGGGCCTCCAGCTTGCGCACCTGCTCGTTCAGGGTGCGTTCGAGGTCCGGGTAGCGGCTCTTGCAAGCGGGCTCCGCCGCGCAGGCCTTGTAGAGGTTTTCGAGGCCCTCCCGGGCTCCGGCCCAGGCGAAGGGCAGGGAGACGTCCTGCGGAGGGGCGATGGAGTCGAAGGCCACGGAGCGGATCCCCTGGGGGTGCAGGCGCAGGTAGGTCAGGGCCAGGTTGCTGCCGTAGGAGTGGCCGTAGACGTTCCATTCCTTGAGGCCGAGCGCGGTGCGCAGGTCGGCGAAGTCGGCGGCGTTCTCGGTGCTGTTGTAGGCACTGAGGTCGGTTCCGTCGGCCGTCAGACGGGCCCGGCACTTCTTCACCGCGTCGAGCATGAGCCTTTCCGTCCGCGGTGCGTAGGAAGGGAGGCCGACGGACGTGGCGTAGAAGTGGTCCAGCTCCGGGCAGGCGAGGTTCGGCTCGTCGTAGAGATTGCCGCGCTGGGCCATGACGATCAGGTCGCGGTCCCGGTTCAGGCCGGAGGACACGAGGAACGGGATGTCGTCGAAGGTCTCGCCACCGGGGCCGCCCGACATGAACACCACGGGATCCTGGGCGGGCTTCGCCGAGGCGGCCGGGATGACCGCGACGGCCAGTCGGACGGTCCGACCGTCGGGACGGTCACGGTTCTCGGGGACCTCCAGGAATCCGCACCGGGCGGTCGCCAGCGCCTCGATCGGCTCGGGCGTCGTGGGGCAAGGACCCGGCACGAAACGTGACGCGACGGCCCCGGCGGGGCCGGTGAGGGTGGCGGTGTCGGCGGTGTGTGGGGCGGCGCCCGCCGATGTCGGGCCGAATGCCGCAAGGAGGGCCAGACCGGCCCCGGCGACCGCAATCCCTTCGCGGTACCTGTGCTCTGCCATGTGATCCCGTTCCTCTGCCGATCGACGGCCGGCCACCGGGCGACGCAGCGGCGGTATGGGCGGAACGCACGTATTCGACGTTACCGGCTGGTCCGAACGCGTGCACACGGACGGCCACCGGCCACGTGCACCGCACCCGCGCGGTGCGGATCGCCGCCCGCCCCCGCTGCCGACAACCCGCAGAGGTTGGAGGATGGAGTATGAGCAAATTCCGGGAGCACTCCGGCGCCGGCTGCTCGGTTCTGCCATGAGCTCCTCCGCTCGCGCTCGGCCTCCTCGTCCAGGGCACCGCCCGGAGCGCCAGGAACACGCCCCGCCCGCCAAGGGAGGGGCGGCCCGACGGCCGCAGCGCCTTTCCTCCCTCCTGAGCGTGCGCAGCGTGGCCGGCGAGGTGTTCCTCCTCCAGCTGGCCGTCGTGATCCTGCTCGTCGCCGCCGCGGTCGTGGCGCTCGTGGTGCAGGCCCGGAGCTCCGCGATGCTGGACGCGCGGCACCGTACCCTCGCCGCCGCCGGATCGTTCGCGGAGTCTCCGGGGATCGTCGCCGCCGTACGCAGCCCCCACCCGAGCGCGGAGCTCCAGCCGAGCGCCCAGGCGGCCGCGAAGATCGCCCAGGTCGACGGCATCAACGTGTACACGCTCGACGGGGTCACCCTCGCCCACAGCGACAAGAAGCAGATCGGCAAGCGCGTCGTCGGCCCCTTCTCCAAGGCGGCGGCCGGCACGTCCTTCACCGAGACGTTCGCCGGGTCCCTGGGACAGTCCGTGGTCTCGGTGGTCCCGGTCAAGGACGACGACGGCAAGGTCGTCGCCGTCGTGTCCTCGCCCGTCACGGTCCAGAACGTCCAGAGCATGGTGAACGGGCAGCTGCCGGTCGTCCTGGGCACCGCGGCCGGGGTGCTCGCCCTGTCCGCGGGCGGGACGGCCCTGGTGAGCCGTCGGCTGCTGCGCCGGACCCACGGCCTGGGTCCGGCCGAGATGACGAGCATGTACGAGCACCACGACGCGGTGCTGCACGCCGTACGGGAAGGCGTGCTGATCATCGGGGGCGGCGGACGGCTGCTGCTGGCCAACGACGAGGCGCGGCGGCTGCTGGACCTGCCGGCGGACGCGGAGGGGCGGCCGGTCATGGACCTGGGGCTGGAGGAGGGGATCGCCGAACAGATCGCCTCGGGCCGTTCCGCGACCGACGAGCTGCACATGGCGGCCGATCGGCTGCTGGCGGTGAACATCCGGCCCACCGCCCCCTTCGGGAAGGCCGGGACGGTCGTCACGCTGCGCGACACCACGGAGCTGCGGGCTCTCGCCGGCCGGGCCGAGGTGGCCCGCGAGCGGCTGAAGCTGCTGTACGACGCGGGGGTGCAGGTCGGCACGACGCTGAACGTGGAGCGCACCGCGGAGGAACTGGCGGAGGTGGCGGTCCCGCGGTTCGCCGACGTGGTCACGGTCGACCTGCTCGACCCGGTGCTGCGCGGCGAGGAGCCGCCCGAGGTGATCACCGAGATGCGCCGCACCGCCGTCCTCGGCATGGGGGGCGACCATCCGCTCTCACCCGTCGGCGAGGTGATCCGGTTCGGGCCCACCGGCCCGATGGCCGCCGGGCTGGCCGGCGGGCGCGCGGTCCTGGAGGCGGACCTGCGGGCCTCCCACCGTTGGCGGGCCCAGCACCAGGCCAACGCCGCGCAGATCCTGGATCGCGGCATCCACTCCCTGATCGTCGTGCCCCTGCGGGCCCGGGGCGTGGTGCTGGGCATGGTCGGCTACTGGCGGGGGCAGGACTCCCCGCCGTTCGACGGGGAGGACGTGTCCTTCGTCGAGGAGCTGACCGCCCGTGCCGCGCTGTCCGTCGACAACGCCCGCCGGTACACCCGCGAGCACGACATGGCGGTGACCCTGCAGCGCAGCCTGCTGCCCCGGGGCGTGCCGGAGCAGTCCGCCGTCGAGGTCGCGCACCGCTATCTGGCCGCCCAGGCCGGGGTGGGCGGTGACTGGTTCGACGTCATCCCGCTGCCGGGCACCCGGGTGGCGCTGGTGGTCGGCGATGTCGTCGGTCACGGTCTCTACGCGGCCGCCACCATGGGCCGCCTGCGGACCGCCGTGTACAACTTCTCGACCCTCGACCTGCCCCCGGACGAGCTCCTCAGCCACCTGGACGAGCTGGTCGCCCACATCGACACCGACGAGCAGGAGTGGCAGGGAATCACCGGGGCCACGTGCCTGTGCGCCATCTACGATCCCGTCTCGGGGCAGGTGATCGCGGCCAGCGCCGGGCATCCGGGCCCCGCTCTCGTCGACCCCGACGGAAGCGTGTCCTTCCCCGAGGTGCCGGTCTCCCCGCCGCTGGGCCTGGGTGCGGGAATGCCCATGGAGACCATGACGCTCACCCTGCCCGAGGGCTCCCGGCTGGCGCTCTTCACCGACGGGCTGATCGAGAGCCGCGACCGTGATCCGGACGCCGGCCTGGCAGCGCTGCGGACCGCCCTGTCCGGGCCCGCCCTTACCCCGGACGAGACCTGTACGGCGGTCATCGAGGCGATGCTGCCCTCCAGGCCCAGCGACGACGTCGCGCTGCTGGTGGCCCGCACCCGCCTGCTGGATCCGGAGCGGATCGCCGAATGGGACGTGGAGCCCGATCCGGCGGCCGTGTCCCCGGTGCGCAACGCCTGCGCCCGCCGACTGGTGGAGTGGGGTCTGGAGGACATCTCGTTCACCACGGAGCTCATCCTCAGCGAGCTGATGACCAACGCCATCCGCTACGGCACCGAGCCCATCCGGGTGCGGCTGCTGTACGACCGCTACCTGGTCTGCGAGGTCTCCGACGGGTCCAGCACCTCCCCGCACCTGCGTCGGGCCGCGGACACCGACGAGGGCGGCCGGGGTCTGTTCCTCGTGGCGCAGTTCGCCGAGCGCTGGGGCACCCGGTACACGGCCCGCGGCAAGATCATCTGGAGCGAGCAGGCGCTGGACGCGGGGGACACTCCGGCCTCGATGGATCTCGGGGAGGCACTCCTGGCCGGGTGGGACGACGAGGGGCTCTGAGACCGCGCCGCTACGGCAGCCGCAAGGAAGACGGCGGACACCACGGTCCGGGACTGCGCCGCCGAGGCCGGCGAACGTACGCTGGCCTCGATCGGTACGCGTTCGCCCGTTATGGAGCCTTTGTGCCCACACCCCGTCTCCGGACAGCCTTCGTCGCCGTCCTCCTGGCCCTCGCAGGCGCGCCCCTCGCCGCCTGCGGCGACAAGCCTGTCGCCGCGCCCAGTGCCCCCGCGAAGGCCACCTCCGCGGCGGACGCCGGCGGTATGGCGGCACTGACCGCGGCGGCGAAGAAGGAGGGCGTGCTCAACGCGATCGCCCTCCCGCGCGACTGGGCCAATTACGGCGCGCTGATCGACGGCTTCGAGAAGAAGTACGGGATCAAGGTCGGTGTGGAGAACCCGGACGGCACCAGCCAGGACGAGATCGACGCGCTGAAGGAGCACCGGCGCGACGGGCGCGCCCCCGACGTGATCGACGTGGGGGACTCGTTCGCCCAGTCGGCGGCCCGCCAAGGCCTGCTCGCTCCGTACGAGGTCGCGGAGTTCGACCAGATCCCCGAGGAACAGAAGGACAAGCGTGCCCGCTGGGCCAACAACTACGGCGGTTACATCTCGATCGGCTGTGACGCCAAGCGGGTGAAGAACTGCCCCTCGACCTTCGCGGATCTGCGCAAGCCCGAGTACAAGGGCCAGATCTCGCTCAACGGCGACCCCACCAACTCCGGCTCCGCCTTCGCCGGCGTGTACGCGGCGGCCTTGGCGAACGGAGGGTCCTTCGGCAACATCCAACCCGGGATCGACTTCTTCGCCGAGCTCAGCAAGAACGGCAATTTCATCCCGATCGAGTCCTCACCGGAGACGATCGCGACGGGCCGGACCCCGATCAGCATCGACTGGGACTTCCTCAACCTCGGATACGCCGACCAGTTCCGGGAGAAGGGCGTGGACGTCGACTGGCGGACCGCCATCCCCTTCGACGGCAGCTTCGCCGAGTACTACGCGAGCGCGGTGAACAGGGACGCCCCGCACCCGGCGGCGGCCCGCCTGTGGCAGGAGTACCTCTTCAGCCCGGAGGGCCAGAACCTGCGGCTCGGGGCCTACGCGCGCCCCGTCCTCATGGACGCCATGGCGGAGGACGGCACCCTCGACAAGGCCGCCGCGGAGAATCTGCCGACGGTCGAGGGCACACCGACGTTCCCGACGGAGGGCCAACGGGAGAAGGCCCGGGAGACCGTCAACCGCAACTGGGCCAAGGACGTCACCGGCTGAGCCCGGGCCGACCGGCGCTGCCGCACGGAACAAAGGGCCGGGCGGCGGGGGGCGCGCTGTCAGGTACGCTCCCCCGCCGCCCGGGTTCTCAGGAGGCTCGGACGCGGGTCGCGTCGGCCTGTTCGCCGCCCCACACGAGGGCGACGGGGGTGGCGGACGGCTCCTCGGGGGTGGCGAGCCATCCCAGGAGTGCGCCGTCGCGGGTGACGAGGACGGCCGCGGAGCCCGCGGGCAGGTCCAGCGTCCAACCTCCGCCGGTACCGGAGCCGGTGACCCGGTCGGCGGCGTCGGTGGGGTTGAAGGCGCCGATGACGCGGACGCCGCCCCGGCCGGACCGGCTCAGGACGCGGGCCCTGCCCCGCGCCGCGGTCGGACGCGGGCCTGCGGGGGCGGGGAGCGCGGCGGCGAACGCGGCGAGGAAGGCGCCGACCGCGCCGGCCGCGGGCTCGCCGGCCGGGAGCGTCAGCTCGCCGGGCCCGTCACCGTCGGGGGGTCCGGCGCGCAGCACGGCGACGGGTACGGGGGTGCCGTCGGCGGCAAACGCCGGCTGCTCGCCGAGCCAGCCGAGCCCGATCAGCCGTCCGGAGTCGGCCAGTTGGCCATGCACGGCGTCGGCGAGTTCGGCGAGGACGGTGCGGCCGGCGCGCTGCCAGGCGCCGGCTTCGGGCAGGGCCCGGTCGACGAGGACCACCGCGTCGCGGTCCAGGACGGAGTCGGACAGCAGGTGGCCGTGGCGTTCGAGGAACGTGGCCAGCAGCCGCAGGCCCTGGGCGTTGGCCTGGTGGGCGCCGCCCTCGGCGAGCGGTGCGCCGGGGGTGTAGGGCGGTGCGTGCAGGGCGGGATCCACCCCTTCGGCGCGCAGTCCGTCGGGGTCCATGTCGACGAGCGGGCCCCAGGTCTCCGTGGCGCAGGCGGTGTAGACGCTGACGGTGGTGGAGCCCAGCAGGAGGGCCAGCAGGGCGTTGAAGACGGGGGTCGCCGGCCGGGCGAAGGACTCGTCGGTCCAGGTGAACCCCCAGTTCGCCTCGACCACGTCGGTGCCTCCGAGGAGGATCCCGGCCAGGTGGGAACCGAAGGCGGCGGTCTCCTTGGCCGGGTTGCCGATCCATTCGGTGTGGCCGACGAAGTACCCGGAGCCCTGGACGGCGCGCTGCCGGGCGGCCCAGGCGTCGAGGGCGGCGCGTGGCGCGGTGATCTCGGTGAGCGGGACGTTGGCGAGCCGGGCCGGGCCTTCGGGGAAGAGCGCGGAGATCCGGTCCCAGAGGCCGACGACGGCGTGCCCGGACCAGCGGGCCCATTGCTGCCGCGTGGCGCCGGTCCACCGGGTGACGTCCTCGGTGGCGAGGGCGGCCTCGTTCGGCAGGCCGTGCCGGGTGAGCCATCGGGCGAAGGCCCGGCGGGCGGGCGGCGAGGCGTCCTGGGCGTCCACGGGGAGGTGGGCGTCGCCGCAGGTGCCCTCGTTGCCGAGCTGGAGGGCGACGACGGGGCCGTCGGGGGCGGCGGCCGGAGTGACGACCTCGTCGGCGACGGCCTTCAGCCAGGCCTCGGTCTCGGCCTGGACGGCCGGGTCGAGCAGGCTGGGCAGCGGCTTGCCCTGGGAGGTGAGGACGGTGCCGTCCAACCCCTGGTAGGGGGTGTGCCCGGGGCCGCAGAGGCGGTCGGGCAGCCCGCCGAGCTGGACCTCGGCGTGGATGAAGGGACCGGGCTTGAGGAGGACGCCGAGCCCGGCGGCCGCGGCCAGTTCCAGCAGTCCGACGATGTCGCGCTGCGGGTCGGTCTTCCCGGTGAAGTCGAAGGCGCGATCGCCCGCCGCCCCGAGGAGCGGGTCGCCGATCTCGTGGAAGCGCCACGGGAGGTAGCAGGAGACGACGTCCACGCCGAGAGCACGCAGGGCGCGCAGGTCGCCGGCCCAGTGGGCGGGGGCGGCCCGGTAGTACGGGTACTCGCCGACGACGACGGGCCGGGTGGTGCCGGGCACGAGCGCTTCGGCGAGCGAAGTATGCGGGGTGCGCGAAGTACGCGGGGTGCGCGGGGCGGGGCTCATGCGACGGCCTCGTCGTGCGGGGGTACGAGGACGACCTTCAGGGCGGTGTACTCGGCGCCGGGGACGGCGGCGAGGGCCTTGAACGCCTCTTCGTGGTCGGCGAGGGCGAAGCGGTGGGTGACCACGCGCTCCAGCGGCAGCCGCCGGGCCAGTTCGACGGCCTTGGGGAAGATCATGCTGTTGTAGTCGCCGGCACCGATGATCTGCAGGCCGCGCTGGAGCAGGGTCAGCGGCCGGACGGTGGCGGAGGCGTTGCTGTTGAAGCCCATGACGACGACGCGGCCGCGTACGGCGGCGTAGCCGATGCTCTGCTCCAGGAGGTTGCCGACGGAGTCGACGACGAGGTCGCCGCGTCCGGTGAGGGCGGGGTCGTCGGGGGTGTGGACGGTGACGCGGCCGCCGAACTCGGGGGCGTCGAAAATCTCCTGGCCGAGCCGGCCGCGTACCGGATCGGGTTCGACGAGGAGCACGGTGGCGCCGTAGCGCTGGGCGGCCATGGCGGTGACCACGCCCATGGGGCCGCCACCGACGACGACGGCGGTCTCCCCGGCGGCCAGCCGGCCGGCCTCGATGTTGTTGAGCGCGCAGGCGAGGGGTTCGACGACGACGGCGCGGTCGAAGTCCATGTCGTCGGGAATCGCGTGGCAGAACAGCTCGGGGAGGCGGATGAACTCGGCGAAGGAGCCGTCGTAGTCCAGGCCGACCTCGGTCCCGGCCTTGCGGGCGCAGAAGTTCCAGTGGCCTTCGAGGCAGGTGGGGCAGGTGCCGCAGTACAGGGTGGGGTTGACGATGACCCGGTCTCCGACGGCGAATCGGGTGACGCCGGGGCCCGTGGAGTCGACGACGCCGACGGCCTCGTGGCCCATGACGACACCGGTCTCGGCCGGGAACTTGCCGACGAGGACGCTGCGGTCGGTGCCGCAGATGCCGCTCTGGGTGACGCGGATGACGAGGTCGTCCGCGGCCCGCGGTTCCGGCTTGGGGTGGTCGACGAGGGTGAGCGTGCGGTCGGCGGTGAGCGTCAGGGCCTTCATGATTCCTCCCTCGCGGGCGCGGCGGCGCGGCCCAGGTCCCAGCGGATGGTGTCGAGGAGCTGCTTGTGGAGTTCGGGGGTGGCGGCGGCGATGCAGGACTTCTGGTTCATCGGGCCGAGGTCGACCAGGGAGGTGCTGCCGAGGTCGTCGCCGTAGGCGTCGGTGATGACGACGCCGGCGTGCCGGGCGAGGTGGACGACGGCGGCGATGTCGTAGGGGAAGAGGTGCAGGATCGAGCCGCGGCCGACCCGCAGGAACGCTTCTTCGGTGTCCGGGTGGTCGCGCAGCACGCGGTTGCCGATGTCGACGTAGGCGTCGAGCTGGCCGGTGATGATGCGGGAGATGGAGAAGGTGCTGCTGTTGAAGACGAAGATGCCGCCGGTGTTGGCCGAGCTGTCCACGAGGTGGCCGTACGCCTGGGTCATCAGGTCCATCGGGTGGCCGTTGAACTCGATCGACCAGAACATGTGGGTCGGGTCGGTGTTGCGGCTCAGGCGTGGGACCGGGGTGGTGAAGCCGCCGCTGTCGAGGCCGTCGGTGTCGTCGCCGTAGAGCCAGGCGCCGCTCTTGATCTCGACGAGGCAGGCGGCGTCGACGTCGGCGAGGGTGGGTGCGCCGTCGCCGTAGGGGGCGGCGGCGATGGACACCATGCCCATTTCGAGACCGGCCGAGGTGGGGCGGGTGCCGTCGATGGGGTCGACGACGAGGAGGATCTGCGGCTCGGGGGCGAGCTCCACGTAGGAGCCGTCCTCGGTGTAGAGGGCCGCGGGGACGTGGGCGTGGGCGCGCAGGAAGTCCAGTACGGCCTTCTCGGCCACCTCGTCGACGTCGAACTGGGCGTCGCCGCCGGGCGAGTCGCCGTGGACGCTGCGGGCGCGGCCGGTGGCCTCGTAGGCGAGGAGTTCGGCGCGCACGTGCTGCCCGAGGGAGATGAGCAGCCGCTTCATCGGGTTGCCGGCGGTCATGGGGTCGGCAGCGGTCATCGGGCCAGCTCCGTGAGGAAGAGGTTCTCCAGGTTGTCGCAGATCTCCTCGGCCTGGTCCATGGTGAGGATCAACGGCGGGCGGATCTTGAGGACGTTGCCGTAGCCGTAGCGCGAGGTGCGCAGGATCAGGCCGTGGTCCATGGCCTTGGTGGCCAGGTGGTTGGTGAGCTTCACGGCGGGCTTGCCGTCGGCCTCGGCGATCTCGAAGCCGATCATCAGTCCGACGCCGCGGACGTCGACGATCTGCGGGTAGCGACGCTTCATGTCGTTCAGGCGTTCCATGATGTATCCGCCCGTGCGGGTGACGTTCGCCAGGAACGCGGGCTGACGCACGATGTCGAGGGTGACATTGGCAGCGGCTGCGGCCAGCAGGTTGGCGCCGTAGGTGAAGGAGTGGTGGTTCGCGGGGAGGCCGGCGAGCCGCTCGTTGGTGAGGATGGCGGCGACCTGCGCGCCCGATCCGCCGAGGCCCTTGGCGGTGGTGATGGCGTCGGGTTCGACGTCGAAGTACTGGGCCGCGAACATGTGGCCGGTACGGCCTATGCCCGTCTGGATCTCGTCGAATATGAGGGCGATGTTCTGCTCGTCGCAGAAGGCGCGTAATTTCTGCATGTAGCCGTCCGGCGGGACGATGTTGCCGCCGTTTCCGGAGATCGGCTCGATGAGGACGGCGGCGACCCGGCCGGAACTGGCGTAGTCGACGAAATCCTCCAGCCGGTCCACGCACATCATTCCGCAGGAGCCCTGCTTCTGCCCGTAGAAGCAGCGGAAGCAGTACGGGTCGGGAACCTGGAGGCTACCGGGAAAGAGGTTGGGGAACGGCTCGCGGCGGAATGCGTTGCCGGACATCGACGTCATCATCATCGTCTGTCCCACGTGGCTGCGGAACAGCGTGATGACCTCGGACTTGCCGGTGGCCATCTGGGCCATCTTGATGGCGCCCTCGTTGGCGGCGGAGCCGCCCGAGACCTTGGGGTGCACCTTCGTCAGATTGTCCGGAGAGACCTCGACCAGGCGCCGGACCAGGCCGTTGACCGGGTCGCTCTGGTAGGACGAGGTGATGTGGACCACCTTGTCGAGCTGGTCCTTCATGGCGGCGACGACGGCCGGGTGGGAGTATCCCAGGCTCAGGTTGAAGGTCGCCGACGCGCAGTCGAGGTAGCGCCTGCCGTCCTCGTCGTAGAGGTAGACACCCTCACCCCGCGCCATCTTGTGGTCGCTGACGGGGTAATAGATGTGCTCGGTAACGTCCTTGGTTTCCATCGGTCCCTCTCACACGGGTCGTTCGAAAGGTCGGAATCTGGACGGAGGAAAGACAACTCACGCCCAATGGAAAAGAGGTGGGAATCGGCGATGTGATGCCGGTGGGGGGCGGCCCGGATACTTCACCCGTTTCAGACAGGGATCTCACGGCAGCGCCTTCTCTTTCATATGATCACATTCCAACTCGGCCTGACAAGTGGCGATTTGGAGATGTAGATCTCTTTCACTCCCCTCGCTGTCCGTTTCGGTCACCTCGACGCCGCCCCAGCGTGTCCCGCAGCCGTTCGGGCGAGGTGAAGACATGCCCCTGGAGGCCGAGTCGCAGCGCCGCGTGCACGTTCTCGGCGCGGTCGTCGACGAAGAGGATCTCCTCGGGCGGCAGTCCGAGCTCGCGGACGCACCACTCGTAGGCGGCGGGTTCGGGCTTGGCGCTGCCGATCCGACAGGAGAGGCCGCGGACAGCGAACCGCTGCAGCCACGGCTGGGTGGCCTCGTAGCGGGCCGCCAGGTCCTCGGGGATGTTGGAGAGCAGGCCGAGCACGACGCCCTGGTCCGCGAGGAGGCCGAGCAGGTCCACGGCCTCCTGGTCGATCTCGCTCCAGCTCGCGAGGTCGGCGGCGATCAGCTCCTCGGTCAGCCGCCGGTCGAGCGGGCCGCCGAGCCGCGCGAACACCGCCTGCCAGTAGCCGGGACCGGTGACCTCGCCGCGGTCGTAGGGGGGCCGCTCGGACCAGTACGCCACCCAGAAGCGGTCGGGGTCGGCGCCGGCCGTGCGTTCCAGGAGGCGCATGGACTCGGGTGACTGGACACGCGCGATGACACCGAACATGTCGAAGAGGACGGCTTTCATCCTTCGGTTCCTCACGTTCTACGGGTTCACAGGGGGGTGACGGCGTCCGTACGCCCGGAGTCGCGCGATCCGGACACGCCACCGGGGTCGGGTGCGTTGCGGCGCAGCCACAGGCTCAGCACGCCGCAGACGACGGCGAGCAGGAACAGCAGCAGCGGCACCGTCCTCACGTCCATCGTGTCGATGACGGTGCCCAGCAGGGGCGGGAACGCCACGCCGCCGATCATCGAGGCGGCGATCACGTAGGCACCGGCGGCGCCCACGCCGGGCACGGCGCGGTTGAGCCAGGGCAGGCAGGTCGGGAAGATCGGCGCGATCATCAGGCCGACGCCGAAGTACGCGTACGGGGCGAGGGCCGGGACCGTGGCCAGGAGGAGGAAGCCGGCCATGCCGACGCAGCAGACGAGGAGGATCGACGGCGCGGACCAGCGCAGGCTGATGGGCGCGGCGACGAACCGGCCGACGGTCATGGCGGCCCAGTAGGCGGAGGTGGCGGTCGCGGCGGTGGCGGCGCCGTATCCGACGGCTTCGAGATGGGTGGGCTCCCAGCCGCCGACGCCGGTCTCGATGGCGACGTGCAGGACGTAGACGCCGATGAACACCCCGATGATCGGAAGCACCCGGGCGCCGCCGGCCGGGGCGCCTTCCGCGGGGGCGGGGGCGGGCTCCCGGGCGGCGACTCCGCCGAGGGTGACGAGGATCAGCAGGCTGATCACGCCGGTGCCGATGAAGATCTCCGGGTAGCTGTCCGCCCCGAGCCAGCCGATCAGGGCGGGGCCGGCGATCGCGCCGATGCCGAAGTGTCCGTTCAGCAGGTTGAGCATGGCGGTGCTGCGGTGGCCGAAGCCGACGGCGAAGAGCTGGTTGAGGCCGTAGTCGATGCCGCCGAAGCCCAGGCCGATGACGAAGGTGCCGGCGAGGGCGAGGGTCCAGCTCGGGGAGAAGGCGAAGGCGGCGGCGCCGGCGGCCATGAGTACGTAGGAGCCGCCGAGCAGCACCCGGTTGTTCAGGCGGCCTCGCAGGAGGTGGTAGATCAGCACGCCGAGGAGGGCGCCGACGAAGTGGGCGCTGAGGCTGAGCCCGGCCACGGCCGGACTGATGCCGAACTCGTCGCGCAGGGCCGGGATCGCCGGGCCGTAGAGCGCCTGGAGGGCGCCGATCACGACGAACGCCAGGCAGGAGGCGCCGATCGCGACGGGGGTGAGGAGGGGCTTCCCCCCTTCCGGCAGTTCGGCCTCATGGGTGGCGGTCATGGCTCTCCTCATCGGTCACGGCCGAATGAACACGATCAACGTTCACAGCGGCGGGAAGTTCCCACCGTTCCGCACAAGCTACACATCCTGAATGTTCGTTTCAACAAATCGAATGTTCGAAACGCACATCCCAGCCATCCGTCGCCCTCATCTGTGCTAAAAGCAGACACATGAACGTGATGGAGAGGCACAAGTTCGTCGTGGAGCTGCTCATGCGGCAGAACCGCGCGACGGTGGCCGAGCTGGCGCAGGCCACCGGGGCGTCCGAGATGACCGTCCGCCGGGACCTGGAGGTACTGGAGTCCCGGGGAGCACTGCGCCGCGTGCGCGGCGGCGCGGTGAGCAGCCTGCCCGGCGGCGTCGAGCCTCCCTACGCGATCCGGGCCATGTCCGGATCGCAGGCCAAGGAGCGGCTCGCGCGCGCCGTGGTCGACCTGCTCACCGACGGCGAGACCGTGGCGCTGGACACCGGCACCACCGCCGTGGCCGTCGCCAAGGCCATGGCGCACCGCCAACTCACCGTCGCCCCCCTCTCACTGCACGCGGCCTTCACCCTGTCCGCGCACCCCGGCATCCACCTGGTGATGCCCGGCGGGCAGGTGCGCCCCGAGGAGCTGTCCTTCTACGGCTCCACACCCGTACAGACCTTCAAGGACCTGTGCTTCGACACGTTCGTCCTGGGATGCTGCGGGGTCGATCCCGTCCAGGGCGCCACCGCCTACAACCTCGACGACGTCCAGGTGAAGCGGGCGGCGGTCGCCTCGGCGCAACGCGTGATCCTCGTCGCGACCGCCGACAAGATCGGCCGGGTGGCGCTGGGCCGCATCTGCGCCATGGAAGAGATCGCCCTCGTGGTCACGGACGCCCCCGCGGACTCCCCCGTGATCGAGGTGCTGCGCGACCAAGGGGTCGAGGTGGTCCATCCGGCGGAAGACTGAGCCCTGCACTCGACCCCGGCGGCCCCGGCGGCCTCGGTGCGCAGGGCCGGCCGGTCGTCTGGGTTCCATGCGTGGGCACCTTTCCGGGCGGTGCGCATCCCCGATCGGCGCGCCCCGATCAGCATCGAGGGGCGGACGGCCGCCCGCCAATGGGCTGCGACCGTCGTCTTACCGCCTGTCAGAAAGACGACAGCAAGAACGTGCCGCAATCTCCGGAGGGACTCCTACGCGTTCCGGCCATCCCCATCGGGGTCCGCCGTCCGGCGCCGTCCGGGCGCCCGGTTCGCCCCGTCCGGCGAATTCCGCACCGGATCAAGGCTCTTGCCCCACCCTCCCCCTCGGATCCCGCCCACAAGAAGCGTGTCCGATACATGTTCCTGGGGCCGCAGGGCCGCCGCGGAGTCTCCTAGCATCGCGATCGCGACGGATGCGAACGAGAGGGCAGCGAAATGAAATCAGGCGCGCCGCAACGCCCGCAGGACCGTGACCGACCCCGCGAGCTCACGTCCGAGGAGATGGCCCTCTACCGAGAGTTCGCGGAACACGGGCCCCTCCAGGGAAGCCAGGTGCGCGCACGGGCGGAACCGGACGCCATGGCCCGGACCCTCGACGCCCTCGTCTCCAGCGGCCTGGTGCGACGGATCGGCCCCGACCGCTTCGCGGCCACCGACCCCACCGAGGTCTCCGCGCGCCTGCTCAAACGGTGGGAGGAACGCGTCCAGGGCGCCCAACTCGACCTGCTGCGCATGCGGGGCCAGCTCGCCGAGCTGGCCATCGTGCACGCCGCACGCCAACGCGCCCTGGAAGGGCCGCCGCTGGAGCGGATCGAGTCGGCGGCCGAGCTGCGGCGCGTCCTCGACCGGCAGTCCGCGGCCTGCACGCGGGAGGTGCTCTGCGCGCAACCGGGCGGCCCGCTGCCCGAGGACGAGCTGCGCCCTACCCGCCTCCGGCACCGGGACCTGCTCGCCCGTGGAGTCCCCGTGCGCACGCTGTACCAGCACTCGGCCCGCTTCGACCCGCCGACCGTGCGGTACGAGACGGAGCTGGCGGCCCTCGGGGCCGAGGCGAGGACGGTGTCCGGCGGCCTGACCCGGTGCCTGGTCTTCGACCGCTCCCTGCTCGCCCTCCCGCTCCCGGAAACGGCGGGCGGGGCCCTGCTCGTCCGTAGCCCCGACCTGGTCGCGTTCGTCGCCGAGATGTTCGACCTGCTGTGGGCGACGGGCGAGCCCATCGGCAGACCGCGCGAGAAGGCCTTCATCCAGGACGTCGCCGACCAGGCGAGGCGTTCCGTCCTGCAGCACCTGATGCAGGGCGACGACGACCGCGCCACGGCCCGCGCCCTCGGCATCTCGGTGCGTACCTGCCAGCGCCACGTCTCCGCCGTGATGCGTCAACTCGGCGCGACGAGCCGCTTCCAGCTCGGCTACCTGGCCCACCGGCACGGGCTGCTCGCACCCGACGGGGCGGAGAGCGCCGGCGCCGGTGCCGGTGCCCACACCCGCGCCCATGCCCGCGTCGACGCCTCGACATCGATGTCAGGCACTGTGCCCGTACCGCCGGCCCCGGCCGGATTCCCGGGGTGCGCCGTGGACCGGAGCACCTGGATCCACCTGTCACGGGATCGCGGTACCGAGGATTTCTCCGAGCGGATCGGGCGTCGTCAAGAGGCGTATTAGTGGGACTTTCGGGACCGTCCGGCTGTCGCGGACAGTGGCCTCACGTCGTCGTTGATCGACCGATCCGACTGAGGAGACTGACCACCGCATGGCCACTCACGACCGCGGGCCGCTGCCCCTGACCCCGCCGCAGAACGGCGTCTGGTTCGCGCAGCAGCTCGACCCCACCCGTCTCGACTACACCATCGCCGAGTACCTGGAGATCCGCGGGGCGGTGGATCCGGAGCTGCTCGCCGAGGCGGTGCGCACGACGGTGGCCGGAACCGAGACGCTGTGCGTCCGCTTCGCCGAGGTGGACGGCGTGGTGCACCAGATACCCGCCGGCACGCCTGTGGTGCGGATGGAGACGGTCGACGTCAGCGACCACCAGGACCCGGACGCCGAGTCCGAGCGGCTGATGCGCGCCGAGCTGGCCCGGCCGACGGACCTGGCGTCCGGGGACGTGTGCCGGCACCTCCTGGTGCGGACCGGTCCGGCGACGTACCGCTGGATGCAGGGCTACCACCACCTCGTCGCGGACGGGGTCACCGGCTCGATCCTGGCGCGGCGGACCGCGCAGGTGTACTCGGCGCTGGTCGCGGGCGCGCCCGTGCCGGTGCCCGACGGCGCGCCGTGGCAGCGGATCGTGGCCGAGGAGGAGGAGTACGCGGGCTCCGAACGGTGCGCGGCCGACCGGGAGTTCTGGCGGGCCCGACTGGACGGCGCCCCCGAGCCCGTCTCCTTCACCGGCAGCGTCCCGGCGCCCGCCTCGGGCACCACGGTGCGGGTGAGCGGCGACCTCGACCCCGCCGACGCCCGGGCCCTGCGCGAGTCCGCGCGCCGGCACGGCACGCGCTGGTCGGCGCTGGTGATGGCCGCGGCGGCCGCCCACCTGCACCGCGCGGGCGGCACCGAGGACGTGGTCCTGGGTCTGCCGGTCACCGGCCGCACCACCCCGGACGCCCGCCGGACCCCCGGCATGTTCTCCAAGGTGCTGCCGCTGCGGCTGACGGTCACCGCGGACACCACGGTCGGCGAACTGCTGCGAAGCACCTCGGCGGGCATCAAGGAGGCCCTGCGCCACCAGCGGTACCGGATCGAGGAGTTCACCGGAACCGGACCCCGGCTGTGGGACGCCGCCGTCAACCTCATGTCCTTCGACTACGAGCTGTCCTTCGCCGGGGCGCCCGCCTCCGCGCACAACCTCTCGGTCGGCCCCGTGGAGCACGTCTCCCTCAACGTCTACGACCGGGGCGGCGACAGCCCGCTGACCGTGCAGGCCGAGGGCGACGCCGCCGACCTCGACCGGACCGAACTCGACGCGCTGCGGGTGCGGTTCACCCGCTTCCTGGTCGCGCTCGCCTCGGCCGAGGACGAGGCCCCGGTCGGCTCGCTGCCCTTCCTGACCACCGAGGACGAGGAGCGGCTCGCCGCCTTCGCCGAGGGCGGCGTCGACCCCGTACCCGGGGACGTCCTGCTGCACACGCTCTTCGAGCGGGCGGCGGCGCTCACCCCCGGCAAGGCCGCCGTGATCTGCGCCGGCCAGGAGGTCACCTACGGGGAACTCGACGCCTGGGCCGAGGACATCGCGGCCCGGCTGCGGCCGGACGTCGCACCGGGCACGCCGGTCGGCGTGTGCGTGGAGCGTTCGCCGTCGATGGTCGCGGCCCTGCTCGGCGTCCTGAAGGCGGGCGGCTGCTACGTCCCGCTCGACCCCGGCCTGCCGCCCGAGCGCATCGCGTACATCGTGCGCGACGCGGGGCTGCGCACGGTCGTCGCCGGGCCGGGCGGCCGTGACCGGCTGCCGCACGACCTCCCGTCCGTGGTCGACGCGGCCGCGCCGACCGACGCGGTCCGCGACGGCCGGACGCCCGTACCGGTGCCCGCGGCGTCCGCCGCGTACCTGCTGTACACCTCGGGCAGCACGGGTGAGCCGAAGGGCGTCGTCGTCCCGCACGCGGCGGCCGTCGACTTCGTCCGCGGCCACCTCGCGCTGTGCGGCGCGGGCGACGGCATCGGGTCCGGCGAACCCGGATCCGGATCCGGGCGCACGGAGCGGTTCCTCGGGTTCGCCTCGCTGTCCTTCGACGTGTCGGTCCTGGACGTGTTCGGCGCCCTGTCGAGCGGTTCCACCCTGGTCCTCGCCACCGACGCCGAGCGGGTCGACGTCGACCGGCTCCAGGCGCTGCTCGCCGAGCGGGCGGTCACGGTCGCCGACCTGCCGCCGGCGCTCCTGCCGCTGCTGGACCCGGCCGCACTGCCCGCGCTGCGGTTCCTGTCCACGGGCGGCGAGGCTCCGTCGGGGGACGCCGTCGACCGCTGGGCGACGGACGGCCGCGAGGTCTGGAACGCGTACGGGCCCACCGAGGCGGCCGTGTCCGTGACCATGCACCGGGTGGTTCCTCCCTCGCACGGCCGGATCCCGCCGATCGGGCGTCCGATGGTCAACCACCGGGCGTACGTGGTCGACCGGGGTCTGCGGCTGTTGCCGCCGGGAGCGACCGGCGAGCTGTGCGTGGCCGGTGCGGGTCTGGCCCAGGGGTACGCGGGGCGCGCGGCCATGACGGCCGACCGCTTCGTGCCGGACCCCTTCTCCGGGGTGCCCGGTGCCCGGATGTACCGGACGGGTGACCTCGTGCGCTGGTCGGCGCGAGGCGAACTGGAGTTCGTCGGGCGGGTGGACCGCCAGGTCAAGATCAACGGACATCGGATCGAGCTGGGCGAGATCGAGGCGGTGCTCGGCCGGCAGCCCTCGGTGGGGCAGGCCGCGGTCGTGGTGCACGCCCCCGCGGGCGGCGCCCGCCGGCTCGTCGCCTTCGTGGCGCCGCCGGCCGACGGCGCCCCGGCTCCCGAACCGGCGCTGCTGGCGGCGGAGTTGGGCCGGGTCCTGCCGGGCTACATGGTGCCCCGCAGCTTCGTGGCGGTGGACCGGCTGCCCCTCACCCCGGGCGGCAAGGTCGACCGCGCGCGACTCCACGTACCCGAGACCGCGACCCGTCCGCGGCACCCCGAGCGGGCGTACGGCGCCACCGAACAGGCCTTGGCGGAGCTGTTCTCCGAGGCCCTGGGCGTCCCGGCGACCCCGGACGACAACTTCTTCGAGCTCGGCGGCGACAGCATCGCCGCCCTCAGCCTCACCAGCCGGGCGCGGGCGCGGGGCTTCTCCTTCACCCTGCGCGAGGTGTTCGCGCACAAGACCGCGGCCGCCCTCGCCACGGCCGTCGGCGAGCCCGGCCACGGCGCCTCCCCGGCCGCCGCCGGTCCGGCCGTCCCGGAGTGCGGTCCGCTCCCGGCGACGCCGGTCATGCGCTGGCTGTTGGACGGGCCGGGCCCCATCGGCCGGTTCAGCCAGTCCATGGTGCTGTCCCTGCCCGACGGCGCGGACGACGCGACGCTTCTACGGGTCCTGCAGTCGGTCGTGGACCGGCACGGGGCGCTGCGGCTCGGCGTGACCGCCGGCCCGGAGGGTCGGCTGTGCACGGTCGGCGAGCCCGGTTCGGTCGACGTGTCCCGGCTCTACCGCACCGTCGACGTGGCCGGCTCGGACGGGCCCGCCCGTGCCGCGATCATGGCGGAGGCGGCCCGGGAGGCGGCCGGCCTGCTGGACCCCGCGACCTCGGCGATGCTGCGGGCGGTCCGCTTCGATGCCGGTGGGACGGCGCCGGAACGGCTGCTGCTGTGTGTGCACCACCTCGCCGTGGACGGGGTGTCCTGGCGGATCCTGACGGCCGACCTGGCCGCGGCCTGGGAGGCCGCCGTCGCCGGGCGTCCGCTGCCGGCCGCGGACGAGGAGGTCTCGTTCCGCGCGTGGGCCCACCACCTCGAACTCCAGGCGCGTTCCCCGCAGGTGCGGGCCGAGCTGCCCTTCTGGCGCTCGATGCTGGAGACCCCCGGGGACGTCCCGGACGCGCGGGAGCCGTGGCAGCGGATCCCCGACCCCGTGCGGGACACCGCCGGCACCACGCGCACGCTGACGCTCGCCCTGCCCGCCGAGGTCGCCGGCCCGCTGCTGGCCGCGGTGCCCGGCGCGCTGCGCACCGGCCCGGCCGAGGTGCTGCTCGCGGGGCTGGTCCTCGCGGCGCACCGGCTGCGCTCCCCCGGCGAGGTCCCGGGGTCGCTGCTGGTCGACCTGGAGGGCCACGGTCGCGTCGACCGCACCGGCCGTCACGACCTGGCGCGCACCGTGGGCTGGTTCACCACCCAGTACCCGGTCCGGTTCGACCTGGACGGCCTCGACCTGGACGCGGCGGCCCGGGGCGGTGACGCCCTCGCCGAACTGGTCGGGCGGATCCACACGACGGTCGCCTCCGTACCGGACCACGGCACGGGCTTCGGCCTGCTGAGCCGGCTCGATCCGCGGACCGCCGCGGAACTGTCGGGGCTCCCGCGCCCCCGGATCCTGTTCAACTACCTGGGCAGGTTCGCCGGTGGTACCGAGACGCCGTGGCAGCCCGCCCCCGAGGCGGGCGGGCTGCGGGCCGACGTGGATCCGGCGATGCCCGTCGAACACGCCCTGCAGATCGACGCCATGGCCGTGGACGGCGCCGACGGCCCGGCCTTCACCGCGGTCGTCACCCACCCCGCGGCCCTGCTGACCGACGCCGAGGCGGACGCCCTGGTGGCGGCCTGGGGCGAGGCGCTGCGGCTGCTGGCCGCGTGGACGGGCACCCCCCGGCCGCGCCGCCTCACCCCCCGTGACCTGCCGCTGGTCCGGCTGACGCAGCCGGAGACGGACGCCTTGGCCGCGCGCCACGCCGGGCTCTGCGACGTGCTGCCGCTCTCACCGCTCCAGGAGGGGCTCTTCTTCCACTCCGCCTTCGACACGGGCGCGATGGACGCCTACACCGGTCAGATCGTCCTCACCCTGGACGGCCCCCTGGACGAGGACATCCTGCGGTTGTCCTGCGACCGGCTGCTGCGCCGCCACACCGCGCTGCGCTCCGCCTTCACCGACCAGGGTCTGGACCGGCCGGTGCAGGTCGTCGTCGAGTCCGTCGCCGCGCCGTGGGAGGCCGTGGACCTCGGCGGGCTCGGGTCCGCGGAGCGTCTGCGGGAGTGGGAGCGGCTGCTCGCGGCCGACCGGGCCCGCCGCTTCGACCTGGAGCGGCCGCCGCTGGTGCGTTTCACCCTGGTCCGGTTCGGCGCGGGCGAGCACCGGCTGGTCATGACCAACCACCACATCGTCTGGGACGGCTGGTCCTCGGCCGTGCTGCTGCGCGAACTGCTGAGCGGGTACGCCGAGTACGCCGGGTCCCACGGGTCCGGGGACGCGGGCCCCGTCGCGGAAGGGGTCCCGTACCGCTCGCACCTGGACTGGCTGGCCCGCCAGGACGACGGCGCCGCCGAGGCCGCGTGGAGCGGTGCGCTGGCCGGGCTGGAGGAGCCGACCCTGCTGGGCGCGGCCGACCCGAACCGGATCGACGCGCTGCCCGAGCGGGCCGCGGTGGAGCTGTCGGCGGAGCTGACGTCCCGGCTCACCGCGCGGGCCCGTACCGCGGGCGTGACCCTCAACAGCGTGGTCCAGGGCGTCTGGGCGATCCTGCTGGGTCGGGTGACCGGGCGGGACGACGTGGTGTTCGGCGGGACCGTCTCCGGGCGGACCGCCGACGTCGCGGGCATCGAGGAAATGGTCGGCCTGCTGATCAACACCCTGCCCGTGCGGTTCCGGATCCGGGAGGACGAGCCGCTGCTGACCGCGCTCGCCCGGTTCCAGGACGAGCAGGCGGAGCTGATGGACCACCAGCACGTCGGGCTCGCCGGCATCCAGCGGGCGGCCGGGCTGGGCGCCCTCTTCGACACCACGGTCGTCGTCGAGAACTATCCGCTCGACCTGGAGTCGATGCGGGACCTGGCCGGCGGACCGCGGCTGACCGGGGTGGAGGGCTCGGACGCCACCCACTACACCGTCAACCTCATCGTGCTGCCCGGGGAGCGGCTGCGGCTGCACCTCGACCACCGTACGGACGTCCTCGACACGCGGACGGCGCGCAGCCTGGGCGAGGCGCTGGAGCGGCTGCTGACGGCCGTCGCCGACGTCCCCGCCACCCCGGTCGGGAAGGTGGACCTGCTGTCCGCGGAGCAGCACCGGCTGATCCGGGAGTGGAACGGCACCGCCGTGCCCGTCCCCGACACCACGCTGGTGGAGCTGTTCGAGCGGCAGGTGGCCCGGACGCCGGACGCCCCGGCGACCGTCTTCCGGGGCGAGCGCCTCTCGTACGCCGCACTCGACGCCCGTGCCGAGCGGCTGGCCGGGGCCCTGCGCGCCCGGGGCGCCGGCCCGGAGGAGATCGTCGCGGTCGCCCTGCACCGCTCCACCGAGATGGTGGTCTCCCTGCTGGCCGTACTGAAGTCGGGGGCGGCCTACCTTCCGGTGGACCCCTCGCTTCCGGCGGACCGGATCGCGTACCTGCTGTCGGACGCCGAGCCGGTCCTGCTGCTCGCGGACGACGAGGTGGCGGCCGCGCTGCCCGCCGCGGCGGACCTGCCCCGGCTGGATCCGGGGGCCGTCCGCGACGAGGACATCGCCGTGGCGGGGCCGGCGGCACTGCCCGGGCACCCCGCGTACGTGATCTACACGTCCGGGTCGACGGGACGGCCCAAGGCCGTGGTCGTGGAGCACTCGGCCATCGTCAACCGGCTGCTGTGGATGCAGGACCGGTACCGGCTGGGCGCGGACGACCGGGTGCTCCAGAAGACCCCGTTCGGCTTCGACGTGTCGGTGTGGGAGTTCTTCTGGCCGCTGATCACCGGCGCGGCCCTGGTGGTCGCCGAGCCCGGCGGGCACAAGGATCCCGCCTACCTCACCCGGGTGATCCAGGAGGAGGCGATCACCACCGTCCACTTCGTCCCGTCCATGCTGGCGGCGTTCGTGGAGGACCCCGAGGCGGGCCGCTGCCGGTCGTTGCGGCGGGTCGTGTGCAGTGGCGAGGCCCTGCCCGAGGAGCTGAAGAACCGCTTCCTCGCCGTGCTCGACGTGCCCCTGCACAACCTGTACGGGCCCACGGAGGCGGCGGTGGACGTCACGCACTGGGACTGCCGCCGCGAGGACACCGGCCCCGTGCCGATCGGCCGGCCCATCTGGAACACCTCGCTGTACGTGCTCGACCCGCGGGGCCGGCCCGTCCCGGTGGGGGTCGCGGGCGAGCTGTTCCTGGCGGGCGCGGGCCTGGCCCGCGGGTACCTGCGGCGCCCGGCGCTGACCGCGGAACGCTTCCCGCTCGACCCGTTCGGCCCGCCGGGCGCGCGCATGTACCGCACCGGTGACCTGGCCCGCCATCGGGCCGACGGCTCGGTGGAGTACCTGGGCCGCACCGACGACCAGGTCAAGATCCACGGTTTCCGGATCGAGCTCGGCGAGATCGAGACGGCGCTGGGCCGCCTCGACGGCGTCGGCCGGGCCGCGGTGGTCGTCCGCGAGGACGTCCCGGGCGAGCGCAGGCTCGTCGGGTACGTCGTCCCGGAGGCCGGGGCCGACCCGGCGCCGGACACCGAGCCGATGCGCGCCGAACTGGCCCGCTCCCTGCCGGAGTACATGGTGCCGGTGCTGGTCGTCGTGGACGGGCTGCCCGTCACGCCGAACGGCAAGCTCGACCGCAGGGCGCTCCCGGCGCCCGCCGCCGCGGCCGCCGCCACCGCGTACGAGCCGCCGGCCGGGGAGACCGAGGAACTGGTCGCCATGGTGTGGGCCTCCGTACTGGACGCGCCGCGGATCGGCCGCCACGACGACTTCTTCGCCCTCGGGGGGCACTCGCTGAGCGCCACCCGGGTGGCGGCCCGGCTGCGCCAGTCCCTCGGCCTGGACCTGCCCCTGCACACCCTCTTCGAACAGCGGACCGTCGCCGCGCTCGCCATCGCCGTCGAGACGGTGCTGCTGGCCGAACTGGAGGCCGAACCGGCCCCGTTCGCCGCCACCGACGACGCCGTTCCTTCACTCGTACTTCAGGGAGAGACCTCGTGACCACCCAGGAGAGCCTGCCGGCCGCCGGCGTGGACAGCCGACTGGCCGCCGCCCGCGAGCTGCTGCGCCGCCGTGTGCGCGCCGCGTTGGACGACTCGGCGGCCGGTCCGGCCACCGCGACGGCCTCCGCCGCGGCCCCGACCGCCGACGGCCCGGACCTCGAACCCGTCGCCTCGTTCGCCCAGGAGCGGATGTGGCTGGTGGACCGGATGGCGGACGGCACCCCCGGCTACGCGATCCCCGAGGTCGTGCGGCTGCGCGGCCCCGTCCACCCGGAGCCGCTGCGCCGCGCCCTGACCGCTGTCGTGGCCCGTCACGCACCGCTGCGCACCGTCTTCGAGGAGCGCGACGGCGCCCCGCACCCGGTGGTCCTGCCCGCCCCGGCGGCCGTCCCGCTGCCGCTGCTGGACCTCGGCAGCGCCCCCCTGGCCGACCTGGAGGAGCGGGCCCACGCCCTGGCCCGGGAGGAGGTCCGCAGACCCTTCGACCTCGCGTCCGGCCCGCTGCTGCGCGCCCTGCTGATCCGGCTCGGCGCCGAGGACCACCTGCTGGTGCTGGTGGTCCACCACATCGCCACCGACGGCTGGTCCATGGGCCTGCTCTGGCAGGAACTGTCCGAGGGCTACGCGGCCCTGCTCGGGCGGCGGCCCCTGCCCGAGGCGCCGCTCCCCCTGGGCTACCAGACGTACGCCCGTACCCAGCGCGACCGGTTCGCGAGCGGCGCGATGAACGGCCAACTGCGCTGGTGGGAGGAGCGCCTCGCGGGGCTGGAGCCCCTCGAACTGCCCGCGGACCGGCCCCGGCCCACCCGTCGCAGCGGCGACGGCGCGAGCCTGGAGTTCACCCTCGACGCGCAGCTCACCACGCGGCTGCGCCGGGTCGCCGAGGGCGCGGGCGCCACCCTCTTCATGACGCTCCTGGCCGGCTTCCAGGCCGCACTGGCCCGCTACGCCGGCACCACGGACATCGCCGTCGGTACCCCGGTCGCCGGGCGCGACCGGGTGGAACTGGAGCCCCTCATCGGGTTCTTCGTCAACACGGTGGTGCTGCGCGCCGACCTGTCGGGCGAGGTCGGCTTCCGTGAGCTGCTCGGCCGGGTCCGCCGGGCGACGGTGGACGCCTACGACCACCAGGAGGTGCCCTTCGACCGGCTGGTGGAGCATCTGAGCCCCGAGCGGGTCGGCGACCGCAACCCCCTCGTGCAGGTGATGTTCGCGTCGGCCCAGGACGAGACGGCCGGGCTGCGGCTGCCGGGCCTGGACGCGCAGGTCGTGCGGACCGACTTCGGCGGCTCGCTCTTCGACCTGAGCGTCTTCGTGTCCGAGGGCGCCGAGACCTGCTCCGGCTCCCTCGTCTTCGACACCGACCTGTTCGACCGGGCCACGGCCGAACTCGTCCTCGGCCACTATTTGGAGCTGCTGGCCTCCGCCGCGCAGGAGCCCGACCGTCCCGTGGCCGAGCTGCTGCCCTCCGCCCCGACCGCGGCCCGGCTCGCGGCCGAGGGCCACGGCACGGTCCGCCTCGACCTGGCCCCGGCGTCCCTGGTGGAGCTGTTCGCCGAGCAGGTCCGGCGCACCCCCGGCGCCGAGGCCGTGGTCTGCGGCGACGACCGCCTCGGCTTCGCCGAGCTCGACGCCCGCTCCGACCTGCTGGCGGCCCGACTGATCGCCGCCGGGGTGGGGCGCGAGACCCCGGTCGCCCTGCTGATGGAGCGCTCGGTCCACCTCCCCGTGGCGATTCTGGCCGTGCTGAAGGCCGGCGGAGTCTACGTCCCGCTCGGCGAGGGCTTCCCCGTCGCCCGGCTGCACTGGATGCTGGAGCGGACCGGCGCCCGCCTGCTGCTCGCCGATCCGGCGACGGTCGGCCACGAGGCGGCCCGTACCTCGCCCGTACCGGTGCTCGACGTGACGGCCCCGGCGGACGGGGCTCCGGCCGCCGCGCCGGTCCCGTACCCGCCGTGTTCGCCGGACCAGTTGGCGTACGTGATGTACACCTCCGGTTCCACGGGGGAGCCGAAGGGCATCGGCGTCACCCACGCCAATGTCGCGGCGCTCGCCCGGGACACCGCCTTCGGCGCCGCGCACCGGCGGGTGCTGGCCCACTCCCCGCTGTCGTTCGACGCCTCGACGTACGAGCTGTGGGCGCCGCTGCTGTCCGGCGGGCTGGTGGTCATGGCGCCGCCCGGTCGGGTGGACACCGAAGCCCTGGCCCGGCTGGTGGAGGAGCACCGGATCACCTCGATGTTCCTCACGGCCGCCCTGTTCAACCTGGTGGTCGAGGAGTGCGTGGAGCTGCTGACGCGGGTGCGGGAGGTGTGGACGGGCGGTGAGGCCGCGTCCCCGCACTCCTTCGCCCGGGCTCTGGAGCAGGCCCCGGACACCGTCCTGGTCAACGTCTACGGGCCCACCGAGACCACGACCTTCGCCACGCGGCACCGGCTGGACCCGCGCGCCGGCGCCGTCGTGGAGGGCCGGATCCCCATCGGCACCGCCCTGGACGACACCCGCCTCTACGTGCTGGACGAGCGCGGCCGCCCGGTGCCGCAGGGCGCCGTCGGTGAACTGTGCGTCGGCGGTACCGGCGTGGCCCGCGGCTACCTGGGCCGGCCCGGCCTGACCGCGCGGCAGTTCACCCCCGACCCGTACGGAGCGCCGGGCGCCCGGATGTACCGGACGGGCGACCTGGCCCGGCGGCGCCCCGACGGCACCGTCGACTACCTGGGCCGGAGCGACCAGCAGGTCAAGATCCGCGGCCACCGGATCGAGCCGGGCGAGATCGAGGCCGAGCTGGCCCGCAGCCCGCAGGTCGGACACGCCGCGGTGGTGGTCCGCGAGGACACCCCCGGCGAGCAGCGCCTGGTCGCCTACGTGGTGCCCGTGGAGGGCCGGGTGGCGGAGCCGGCCGAGCTGCGCCGGGCGCTCGCCGCCCGGTTGCCCGCGTACATGCTGCCCTCGGCGATCGTGTCGCTCGTGGCGCTGCCGGTGACGCCGAACGGCAAGCTGGACCGGCGCGCGCTGCCCGCGCCTCCCGAGGAGGGGGTGCTCCGGGCCGAGTTCGCGGCGCCGGCGACCGCGACCGAGGAGCTCGCCGCGGCCGTGTGGGGCGAGGTGCTGGGCACCGGGCGGATCGGCCGCCACGACGACTTCTTCGCCCTCGGCGGCCATTCCCTGCGGGCCACCCGCGTCGTGTCGCGGCTCGGCGCCCGCCTGGGTACGGGCGTGCCGCTGCGGCTGCTGTTCGAGCACCCGACGCTGGAGCGGTTCGCGTCGGCGCTGGACGCCCTGCGCGGCGACGGCCCCGGCACCACCGCGCCGGCGACCCCCGTCACCGTGATCGGCGCCCGGCCGGCCGGGGAGCCCGCGCCGCTGTCGTTCGCGCAGCAGCGGCTGTGGTTCCTGGACCAGCTCCAGCCCGGCCGGCCCGACTACAACATCCCCGTCGCGGCCCGGCTGCGGGGCGCGCTGGACACGGACGCGTTGGCCGCCGCGCTGTGCGCGGTGGTGACCCGCCACGAGGTGCTGCGCTCGCGGATCACCGAGGGCCCGGCAGGCCCCGTACAGGTCGTGGAGGCGCCGGAGGTCTTCGTGCCCGTCCGCACCGACCTGGGGAACCTGCCTCGCGAGGAAGCGCGTTCGCGGGCACTGGGCCTGGCCCACGCGGACGCCGCCGCCCCCTTCGACCTGGGCTCGGCACCCCTGTTGCGGGCGCGTGTGGTGCGGGTCGCCGACGACGAGCACCTCCTCGTCCTGGTCCTGCACCACACCGTCGGCGACGGCTGGTCGATGCCGGTGCTGTGGCGGGAGCTGTCCGGGGCCTACGCGGCCCTGCGCCGCGGCGAACGTCCCGTCCTGCCCGAACTGCCCGTCCAGTACGGGGACTTCGCGTACTGGCAGCAGCGCCGGCTGGCGGACGGCGAGGCCGACGCGGGCATCGCCCACTGGCGGGCGGCCCTCGGCGGGCTCCCGGCCCTGGAGCTGCCCACCGACCGGCCGCGGCCGCAGGTGCGGTCCGGCGCGGGCGACGCCTTCGTCTTCGAGGTCCCGGCCGAGCTGGCCGAGCGGCTCGGCGCGCTGGCCCGGGAGCGCGGCGCCACCCTGTTCATGGTGCTGCTGGCCGGTTTCCAGGCGCTGCTGGCCCGCTACACGGGCCAGGCCGACATCACGGTGGGCTCGCCCATCGCGGGCCGCGACCGCACCGAACTGGAGCCGCTCGTCGGCTTCTTCGTCAACACCCTCGTGCTGCGCACCGACCTGTCCGGCGACCCGGCCTTCGGCGAGCTGCTGGGCCGGGTGCGCCGGACCGCGCTGGCCGCGTACGAGCACCAGGACGTGCCCTTCGACCGGCTGGTGGAGGAGCTGCGGCCGGAACGCGACCTCAGCCGCAACCCGCTCTTCGACGTGCTGTTCCAGCTCCATCCGGAGCAGCTCGCCGCCCTGCCGCTGGACGGGGTGGAGGTCGAGAGCCTCGACACCTCCAACGGGACGGCCAAGTTCGACCTCAGTCTCGCGATGACCGAGCACCCCGACGGTCTGACCGGCACCGTCCAGTACGCGACGGACCTCTTCGACCGGGCCACCGTCGAGCGGTTCGGCGCGCACTACCTGCGGCTGCTGGCCGGCGCCGCCGAGACCCCCGACGCGCCGCTGTCCCGGCTGGACGTCCTGTCCCCGCAGGAGCACGCCGCCCTGCTCGGGGAGGAGTCGGGCCCCCGGACGGACGGGCCGGCGGCCCGGACCCTGCCCTCGCTGGTGGCGGAACAGGCCCGGCTGCGGCCGGACGCCCCGGCCGTGACCTGCGAGAACCGCACCATCGGCTATGGGGAGCTGGACGCGGCCGCCAACCGGCTGGCCCATCGCCTGCGCGCGCTCGGCACCGGCCCCGAGACCCGGGTGGCCGTGCTGGCCGGCCGCGACCCGCGCATGCTGGTGTGCGTCCTCGCGGTGCTGAAGGCCGGCGGCGCCTATGTGCCGCTCGACGCGGGACACCCGGCCGAGCGGGTCCGTACGGTCCTCGCCGACAGCGGCGCCCACCTGGTACTGACCGCGGGTCTGCCCGGCGGGTCGGCGGCGGACCTGGCCGGCGACGTACCGGTCCTGGACCTGGACGCCGAACAGCACCTGGTCGACGCGCTGCCCGCGACGGAACCGGACGCGCCCGCCGCCCCCGAGCACCTCGCCTATCTGCTGTACACCTCCGGCTCCACCGGCCGGCCCAAGGGCGTGGCCGTCACGCACGCGGCGATCACCGGCTACCTGGCGGCGCTGACCGCCACCTTCGGGCTCGGCCCCGAGGACGTGGTGCTCGCCCGTACCGCGCTGACCTTCGACCCCTCGGTACGCGACCTGTTCGCCCCGCTGACCACGGGCGGGCGGATCGTGCTGGCCTCGCAGGACGAGGCCGGCGACCCGGACGCGCTGGCCCGACTGCTGCACGGCGAAGGGGTGACGGCACTGCTGTCGATCGTCCCGTCGATGCTGGAGCCGCTGGTCGCCGCCGTCACCGAACCCGCGGCGGCGCTGCGGCTGGTGATGACCACCGGTGAGGCGCTGACACCCGGACTGGCCCGCGCCGCGCACACCCTGGGCGTGCCCGGCCGGCTGCGGCTGGTCAACCAGTACGGTCCGACGGAGTGCACCAACACCACCACGTACCACGTGGTGACGGACGCCGACATCGAGGCGGGCCGCATCCCCATCGGGCGGCCGCTGCCCGGCGCCCGGGTCCTCGTGCTCGGTGAGCACCTCGAACCGCTGCCCCGGGGTGCGATCGGTGAGCTGTTCATCGCCGGACGCGGGGTGGCTCGCGGCTACCTCGGCGACCCGGCCCGCACCGCCGAGGCCTATCCGCCGGACCCGTACGGGCCGCCCGGCGCGCGCATGTACCGCACCGGTGACCTGGCGCGGCTGCGGGCCGACGGGGTGCTGGAGTTCCACGGCCGTCGTGACAACCAGGTCAAGGTCCGGGGACACCGGATCGAACTCGGCGAGGTCGAGGCCGCGTTGCTGCGTCACCCGGACGTGGCCCGGGCGGTGGCCGCCGCGCACGGCGAGGGCGCCGACCGGCTGCTCGCCGGGTACGTGGTGTGGCGGGACGGCGGCGGCGATCCGGCCGCGGTGCTGGACTTCGTCCGCGCGTCCCTGCCGGCCGCGATGGTGCCGTCCGCGCTGGTGGTGCTGGACGCGTTGCCGCTGACCCCGAACGGGAAGACCGACCGCAGGGCGCTGCCCGCGCCGGAGCCCGGCTCGGGCGGCGGGCACCGGGCGCACGTCGCCCCGCGCACGCCGATGGAGCGGACGGTCGTCGAGGTCTGGGAGGAGGTGCTCGGCGAGGGCCCGATCGGGGTTCGTGACCACTTCTTCGAGCGCGGCGGGCACTCCCTGCGCGCCACCCGGGTCATCTCCCGGCTGCGCGCCCTGCTGGACCGGGACATCGCCATGCAGCTGATCTTCCGCCACCCGGTGGCCGAGGACCTGGCCCGGGCGCTGGCCTCCCCCGCCGGGGCGGACGCGACGGGAGCGGCGATCCCCGCGCTGCCCGAGGGGCCCGGCCCGCTGTCCTTCGGGCAGCAGCGGCTGTGGCTGCTGGACCGGCTCCAGCCGGGCCGGCCCGACTACAACATGCCCGGCGCCGTACGGCTGACCGGCGAGCTCGACACCGTGGCCGCTCTGGGGGCGCTGACGGACGTCGTCGCCCGGCACGAGGTGCTGCGCTCCCGGATCGAGGAGAACGGGGAGGACGGCGCCGAGGGGGCCTTCGGGGCCCGCGTCGTGCCCGGTCCGGTCTCGATGTTCGTCCCCGACCTCACCGACCTGTCGGAGCTGGGCGCGGCGGCGGCCGAGGAACGGGCGCGGGAGCTGGCGGGGCAGGACGCCGCGCTGCCCTTCGACCTGACGGCCGCGGGTCCGCTGCGGGCCCGGCTGGTGCGGATCACGGCGCGGGAGCACCTGCTGGTGATCGTCGCCCACCACATCGCCTTCGACGGCTGGTCGGTGGGGGTGTTCTGGCGGGAGTTCTTCGCCGCCTACCGGGCCCGCACCGTCGCGGGGGCCGAGCCGCTGCCGGAACTCGCCGTCTCCTACCGGGACTTCGCGTCCTGGCAGCGCGACCGGCTCGACGACGACGCCTTGGCGGACACCCTGGACTACTGGCGCGGGCGGCTGGGCGGGCTCACCCCGCTGGACCTGCCCACCGACCGGCCCCGGCCGGCCGGCCCGTCCGGGCGCGGCGAGCAGTTCCCCTTCGTCCTGCCCGCGCCGCTGCTGCGGGGGCTGCGCGACCTGGGGCGGCGGCACGACGCCACGCTGTTCATGGTGTTGCTGGCGGGCTTCCAGGCCCTGCTGGCCCGCTGGTCGGGCGGTGAGGACGTAGCGGTGGGCTCCCCCATCGCCGGCCGTGACCGCACCGAACTGGAGCCGCTCATCGGCTTCTTCGTCAACAACCTGGTACTGCGCACCGACCTGTCCGGCGACCCTTCCTTCGGCGAGCTGCTGGACCGGGCCCGGGAGACGGCCCTGGGGGCGTACGCCCACCAGGAGGTGCCGTTCGAGCGTCTGGTGGAGGAGGTGCGGCCGGAACGCGACCTGAGCCGCAACCCGTTGTTCCAGGTGATGCTGGTGCTCGACGAGGAGGCCGCCGCGCCGCCCGCTCCGGCCGGCCTGGACGTCGAGCCGCTCTCGCTGGCCAGCGGTGCCTCGAAGTTCGACCTGTCCCTGTACTTCGTCGAGGAGGAGGGCGTGCTGCGCGGCGAGGCCGTGTTCGCCACCGACCTCTTCGACCGGGCGACCGTCGAGCGCATGACCGCGGCGCTGACCGAGCTGCTCACGGCCGCGGTGGCCGATCCCACCGTCGCGCTGGGCGCGCTGCCCCTGATGGGTCGGGCCGAGGAGCGCCGGATCCTCGGTGAGGGCATCGGCTCCGCCGAGCCGGCCGCCGACCGGCCGCTGCCCGTGCTCGTCGGCGAGCAGGCCTCCCGTACGCCGGAGGCCGTGGCCGTGGACGACGGCGAACGGAGCCTGACGTACGCCGGGTTGTGGGAGGTCTCGGGCCGGTTGGCCCGGGAGCTGGCCCGCCTCGGTGTCGGTCCGGAGGCCGCGGTGGCGGTCTGCGCGGAGCGCTCCGTGCTGCTGCCGGCGGCGCTGCTGGGCGTGCTGCGCTCCGGCGGCATGTACGTGCCCGTGGACCCCGGCTATCCGGCCGACCGGATCGGCTACATGCTCGCGGACAGCGGCGCCCGGGTGCTGGTGGTGT
This sequence comes from Streptomyces virginiae, assembly GCF_041432505.1. Classification (GTDB taxonomy): domain Bacteria; phylum Actinomycetota; class Actinomycetes; order Streptomycetales; family Streptomycetaceae; genus Streptomyces; species Streptomyces virginiae_A. Next base: position 7,341,466 of record NZ_CP107871.1, on the reverse strand, counting down.
CGGGGCTGTCGGACGCCGCGCAGGCCCCGGACGGGGTCGTGGTGGTGGATCTCGACGCCCTGGCCGGGGACGGGAACGCGCGGTCCGACTTCGCACCCGTGCGACCGGAGCCGGAGCAGTCGGCGTACGCCCTGTACACCTCGGGCTCGACGGGACGCCCGAAGGGGGTCACCGTCCCGCACCGGGCGCTGGCCAACTTCACCCGGGACATGGTGCGCAGGCTGGAGCTGACGGCCGAGGACACGGTCGCGGCCGTCACCACGGCGTCCTTCGACATCGCCGTGCTGGAGCTGCTGGTCCCGCTGGTGTGCGGGGCGACCGTACGGGTCGTGGACCGGGACACCGCCCGGGACGGCATCCTGCTCGCGAAGGAGCTGGACGGGGCGCCGGTCACGGTGGTCCAGGCCACCCCGGCCACCTGGCACCAGCTGATGGAGTCGGGCTGGCAGGCGCCGCACGTACGGGCGCTGTGCGGCGGCGAGGCGCTGCCGTCGGCCCTGGCCGAGCGGATGCGGACGGCGCTGGGCACCGTCTGGAACGTCTACGGGCCGACGGAGACCACCGTCTGGTCCACGGCGCACCGGCTGTCCGGTCCGGTCGGCGAGCGGCCGGTGCCGATCGGCACGGCGCTCGCCAACACCCGGCTGCACGTGCTGGACGCGACCCTGCGCCCGGTGCCGGTGGGCGTGTTCGGCGAGCTCTACATCGGCGGTGACGGGGTGGCCCGTGGCTACCACGGCCGGCCGGGGCTCACCGCGGACCGGTTCGTGCCCGATCCGTACGCGGCGGGCGGCCGGCTGTACCGCACCGGTGACCTCGTACGCCGGCTCGCGGACGGCACCCTGGAGTACCGGGGCCGGGCGGACGGCCAGGTGAAGGTCCGCGGCCACCGGATGGAGCTGGGTGAGATCGAGTCCGCGCTGGCCCGCCACCCGCGGGTGCTGGCGGCGGCGGTGGCCGTCCACGGCACGGGGGTGGACGCCGTCCTGGCCGGCTACGTGACCTGGCGGGACGAGGCGGGCGACGTGCGGGAGCTCGGCGACTTCCTGCGCCAGGACCTCCCCGAGTACATGGTCCCGGCGGTCCTCACCGCGCTGGACCGGCTGCCCCTCACCCCGAACGGCAAGCTCGACCGCAAGGCGCTGCCCGCGCCTTCGGCGGACGCGGTACGCGGCGACGGCGCGGGGCGGATCGCCCCGCGCGACACGACCGAGCTGCGGATGGCGCGGCTGTGGGAGCAGACGCTGGGGACGGCCCCGATCGGCGTGCGCGACGACTTCTTCGCGCTCGGCGGCCACTCGCTCAAGGCGTTCGCCCTGATGGCGGCCGTGCGCCGGGAGTTCGGGGTGGAGCTGCCGCTGAACCTGGTGTTCCGTCGGCGCACCGTGGAGCTGCTCTGCGAGGCGCTGCCCGAGGCGGGGGCGGCCGCGGCCAACCTGCTGGTCCCGCTGGCGGACGGGGACCCGTCCCGGGCGCCGCTCGTCCTCGTCCACCCGCGGGGCGGTGACGTCGTCTGCTACCGGGACCTGGTGCGGGACCTGTCCGCCCGGCCCGGGGGCGATCGGCGGATCCTCGGCCTGGAGTCGGTGGGCTACAACACCGACGAGACGCCGCTGGGGCGGGTGCCCGAGATGGCCGAGCGCTACCTGGCCGCCCTGCGCGCGGAGCAGCCGCACGGCCCCTACCTGCTGGCCGGCTGGTCGTTCGGCGGGACGGTGGCCTACGAGATGGCCGCCCGGCTGGAGGCCGCCGGCGAGGAGGTCGCCTTCCTCGGCCTGATCGACGCGGCCGCGCCGGGGACGGCCCCCGGGAGCCGGTCCGCCACGGCGGCCGGGCCGGGCGATCCGGACCTGCTGCGGTACGGCATCGCCGCCGGGATCGACGCCGGCTCGGCGCGCGAACTGGACGAGGAGGAACTGCTCGACGTCCTGGTGCGCCGGGGCCGCGAGGAGGGCACCCTCCCCCGCACCTCACCCACGCAGGCCCTGCGCAGACTGCTGCGGGTCGCCGAGGCGAACGGAGCGGCTTCCGCCGCCTACCGCACCGACGCCGTCGTCACCGTCGGCCTGCACCTCTTCACGGTCGACGAGCGGCACCCGGACCTCGCGACCCCGCTGGTGGACCCGGCGGCCTGGCGGCCGCGCACCGCGGGCGGCGTCCTGCGGGCCGCGGTCCCGGGCAACCACCACGACCTGGTGGACCCCCCGCACTGCGCCGCTCTGGCGGAGCTGCTGGCCGCGGCCCTGCCTTCCTGACCCGCTCCGCCCCACACCCCTTCCGCATCCCTGATCCATCGAGGAGAACACCGTGAACGACGCGTCCCCGCAGCAGTACCTGGTCGTGGCCAACGACGAGGAGCAGTACTCCCTCTGGGAGGCCGGCCGGCCCGTCCCGCTCGGCTGGCACGACCAGGACGTCCGCGGCACCAAGGAGGAGTGCCTCGCGCACATCGAGCGGGTGTGGACGGACATGCGCCCGCTCAGCCTCCGCGTGAGCATGGCCGGCTGACCCGACGATCCCCGGGCACCACGCCGCCCGGCAGACCCCACCGCGGGCTGCCGGGCGGCGCGGCGGTGCCGGAAGGAACCCCGTATGACCAGCTCGTACCCCGGCGGCTCCGCGTCATCGCGCCGCCGCAGCCCGCTGGCCGCCCTGGTGGCGGCCTCCGGGATCTCCTCGCTCGGCATGGCGGCGACCCTGGTCGCCGTGCCCTGGTTCGTCCTGCACAGCACCGGCAGCGGCACCCGGACGGGGCTCGTCGCCACCGCGGAGGTGTTGGGCCTGCTGTGTTCCGCCGTGCTGGCGGGTCCGGTGGTCGACCGACTGCCCGTCCGCGCGACCGGCATCGGCGCGGACCTGCTGACGGCGGCGGCGATCAGCCTGATTCCGCTCCTGCACGCCTGGGGAGCCCTGCCGCTGCCCGTCCTGATCGTCCTGGTCTTCCTGGTGGGGGCCGCTCGCGGGCCGTCCGACACCTCCAAGCAGCTGCTCCTGCCCGGCGCGATGGAACGCGCGGGCGTCACGGCGGAGCGGGCCACGGGAGCGGTCGAGGGAGCCCGCCGGATCGGCATGATGGCGGGCGCGCCGCTGGCCGGTCTGCTCATCTCGACCGTCGGCCCGGTGCGCACCCTGTACGCGGACATGGCGGCGATGGCGGCGTGCGCCCTCCTCGTGGCGACCCTGGTGCCGGCGGTGACCCGCCCGCGCCCGTCCGACGGCGGGCAGTCGCACGGTTCGTACGCCCAGGAACTGCGCTTCGGGCTGGGCCAGTTGCGCAGGGATCGACTCCTGGGCGCGATGGTGGGGGTCCTGATGCTGACCAACGCCCTGGACGGGGCGTTGAACGGGGTGCTCTACCCGGCGTACGGGACCCAGGTGCTGCGTAGCAGCGCCCTGTTCGGGGCGATGGTGACGGCCATGGGGGCCGGTGCGCTGCTCGGGGCGGCCCTGTACGGCTGGGCGGGGCAACGGATGCCGCGGCGCGCGGTCTTCGTCGGGGCCTTCGTCCTGGTCGGGGCGGTGCGGTGTGCCGCGCTGGCCGCCGAGCCCCGGGTGCCGGTGCTGTTGGCGGTGCTGGCCCTGTCCGGCATCGGGTCGGGGATCGTCGGTCCGCTGATGATGTCGGTCGCCTACGAGCGGGTGCCCGAGGCGGTACGGGGGCGGGTGTTCGGCCTGCTGGTCGCCGCGGCGCTGGCGGCGACGCCGCTGGGCATGCTGGGTGCGGGGCTGGCCCTGGACGCGGCCGGGTTGGTGCCGGCGCTGCTGGGTACGGGTGCGCTGTACCTCGCGGTCACCCTGGCCCCGCTGGTGTTCCCGGTGTGGCGGGAGTTGGACACCCGGGGCCCGGCGGAGCCCGTGGAGCGGCCGGCCCGGCGGGAGGAGGGCTCTCCGGCTGCCGTGGGAGCGGCAATCCTGACCGAATAGGCGGGATTTATAGGGTTTTACGGCCCCTCACCATCGCGCCAGGCAGCTTGATGAGCAGTCTGATCGATCACCGAAGGGCCCCGGGCACGGCAAGGTTGTTCCTGCACCGACCGGCGCGGACGGCCCACGAAGTGGTTCGCGCCCGGACCAGACCGCTCGCACTCCTGGGGATCCCATGCTCAAGCGTTACGTCATCGCCCTGTCCGTGGCCGCGTCCGCGCTGCTGCTGCCCGCCGCCGGCGCCGCTCAGGCCGCCGAAGGCGACACGGCCGCGACCACCGTGACGACCACCACCGGGGGCGAGGGCAGCACCAGCACCACGACGCAGACGCCGCGTCAGATCGTCACGTCCAACGGCCGGGTGGTGACGGTCGGCACCACGCTGGGCGGCCGGACCCGTGACACGGCCGACAGCTCCTGGGGCGGCTGATCGCACCGGCCCGTAAGGGCCGGAACGGGGGGAGGGAGGATCGCATCGCGATCCTCCCTCCCCCCGTTCCACCTCCGAGGCCGTCAATCCTCCTGGTCGCCGAGGCAGATGACGGCATAGCTGGCCTCCGGTGCGCCGACGCAGCGGCGCGACCAGCGGGACGGTACGTACAGCAGCTCGCCGGGCAGCAGCCGGCACTGGAAGGACTCCGACCGGCCGCTCTCGCCGGTCCCGGTCAGCTGCCAGGTCACGGCGCCGGCGATCTGCTGGATCAGCAGGTGCTCCCGACCCCCGGGCGACCCGGTCCAGGCGGCGTCCACGCCGACGCCGGGAACGGTCCCGACCGTCTCCACCCGGTCCAGCCGGACCGACAGGCCGGTCAGCGAAGCCAGTTCGGCGGTGAACCGGTCCACCTGCGTCGGGCACACACCGCCGCCCGCCGGCCCCGCCCCGGCGTCGTCGAGTTCGTCGGCGTCGTCGCCGTCGCCGAGGTCGTCTCCGTCGCCGACGTCACCGAACGCCGGGTTGTCGTACTCGGGCCACAGCACACCCGGCGCCCGGTCCAGGTGGACCGAGAGGAACAGGACGATCTCCCGCAGGTGCGGGGCCTCCCGTTCCCAGGCTTCCTCCGGCATGTCCATCACGTGCCCCTCTTGTTCGGCGGCTCCACAGCTCCCATCACAGCAGCATGCGACACGCCCGCCGACCGCGACAGACACGAGAACACGTGACACCAGGTCAGGAAGGCTGTACGGAGTCGCCGGCCGACCCCTCCGGCCCCTCCGACCCTTCCGATCCGTCCGACCCGTTCTCCAGGTCGAGCAGCCCGCGCGCGGCGGCGGCCACACCGGCCTGGAAGCGGCTGCCCGCACCCAACTCCTGCATGATGTCGGCGATGTGACGCCGGGCGGTGCGCAGCGACATGCCCAGGCGCCGGGCGATGGCCTCGTCCTTCAGCCCGGCAGCGAGCAGCCGGATGATCGTCTCGTGGATCTCGCGGGCGACCTCCTCGAGCCCCTGCCCCGCGGCGGCCGAGAACGGTGAGGCCAGGTCCCAGGTCTGGTCGAAGATGTTGCACAGGTACGCGACGGTCGACGGCTCGCGGATCACCACGGCGCCCCAACTGCCGTCGGAGACCGGTATGAAGGCCAGTTCCCGGTCGAAGGCGATGAGCCGGCCGAACAGTTCGTGCGCGGTGCGGTACTGCGCCCCCAGTACGGAGGTGGCCGCGACGTAGGCCTGGCTCGGCCCGTTGAAGCGGGCCGTGTGGTGATAGAGGGTCCGCATCGAGATCCCCCGCTGGAGCATCGTCTCGTCCCGCCGCAGCGCCTCCTGCATCGCCTCCGGCACCCTGCTGCCGCCCCCCGGCTGCGAACTGAGCATTTCGGTGGTGCAGTTGAGGGAGGCCCGGTTGAGTGCCCCGCGCACGTCCTCCAGGCTCTCCAGGACCTCCAGCGACTCCCCCGTGGAGCGGCGGCCCAGATAGTGCGGCAGGAAGCGCCCCAGGTCCTCGCGGATCCCGCTGATCGCCCGCTGCTGCTCGCGGATCTGCGCCTCCAAGGGCGCCACGAGCTGCTCGGCGGCAGTGTCCGGAGCCACCGCGAAGGCGACCGTCGGGTCGATCGGGCTCACGTGCAGCAGACGGGAGGCGCGCAGGCGTGCCACGCTGCCCCGGACCTCGTCCGCGTCCCGCCCCGTTCCGGTGGCCACCGCGTCCACGTCCACCGTGCGGTGTTCGAGCACCCAGCCGTAGACATCGATGTCAAGATCGGCGTTGTTCGGATCCGGCACCACGTCAGATGTTTGCATTGCCCCACTTTGCCTTTTTCGCCCCTGGTCGCTTTATTGCCAGGCACTTTGGTGAGGTGCCCGCCCCCTGGCGCCAGGATAAGCAGGGCGAAAGGCTGTACCCCACGAACAGCAGCGGGTGTCCGGCCACTTCAGGCCCCGGACGTCCGAAACGGTGCGATCACACCCAAAGTGATCGCACCGTCACCGGGGGTGCCGAGCCCCGCCGCTCCTCTTCACCTTCGATCCGGAATCCGGAGCCCCACATGCTGCACACCACGCTCACCGCCCGCGCACCGGAGCTGCCCGCCCTGACCCCCCGCGAGCAGGAGGTGCTCGCCTACCTCGCGCAGGGGGACACCTACCGGATGATCGCGTGCCGGATGGGGCTGAGCCCGCACACGGTCGACACCTACCTGCGCCGGCTGCGCAGCAAGACCGGCGCGGTGAACCGGACCCAGCTCACCCACATCGCCTTCCGGATGGGCTACTGAGCCGACCGCGCGGACGTGGCGCCGGACTCGGCCCCGACCACCGGGGCGTCGTCCTCGAACGTGCGCATCCGCCGCAGCGGGGAGCAGAGCAGGACCAGCGGGGCCGCCGACAGGGCTGCGGCGCACACCCACAGCGCGTCCCGCACACCGAGGAGTTCACCGAGGAGTCCCGCGAGCAGGCCGCTCAGCGGCAGCACGCCCCACACCAGGAAGCGCATGGTGGCGGTCATCCGGCCGAGCAGGTGCGGCGGGCAGACCGTCTGCCGGTAGGTGACCTGGCAGATGTTGTACAGGGTGACGCCGGCCGACTGGACGAGCGATCCGAGCACGAACAGGCCGATCCGCCAGTCCTTGTCGGCCAGCGGGAGCAGCAGCCCGAAGGGCATGGTCACCAGCAGGGACAGCCACGTGAGCCGGGCCGCGCCGACGGCCCGGGTCACCCGGTCCGCGACGGTGGCCGCCAGCACCGACCCGATCGTGGCCGTCGTCAGCACCCAGCCGAGGGCTGCGGGCGGCAGCCCGACGGTCCGGGTCAGGAAGAGCACCTCGATGGCCATCACCGCGCTGAGGAAGAGGTTCACGGCGGCCGTGTTCAGGGCGATCAGCCGCAGGATCCGGTGGCTCAGGACATAGCTCAGCCCTTCGCGGATGTCCCGCAGCAGGTGCCGGCGCGGGGCCGGTTCCGGCTTCTCCTCGCGGGCCCCGATCCGCCCCAGCAGGACCACGGAGACCAGTGAGGTGACGGCCTGGCCGGCCAGTGTCCCGGCCGCGCCCAGCAGTTGCACCAGGAAGCCGGCGATGCCGGGGCCGGCGAACTCGGCCCCCGAACGCACCGTCTCCAGCTTGGAGTTGCCCGCGATCAGGGTGTCCTTGCCGATGAGGGTCGGCAGGTAGCTCTGATCGGCGACGTCACCGAACAGCCGGGCGCAGCCCAGCAGCAGGGCCACCGCGTACAGCAACGGCATCGAGTGCAGGTCCAGCAGGTAGGCCACCGGCAGCGCCGTCAGCAGGACGGCGCGCGCCAGGTCGGCGGCCATCATCACGCGACGCTTGCGCATCCGGTCCACCCAGGCCCCGGCGGGCAGACCCAGCAGCAGGAACGCCGCGTGTTCCGCGGCGGACAGCAGGCCCGCCTGCATCGCCGAGGCGTCGAGGGTGAGCACCGCCATCAGCGGCAGGGCCACGTACGTGATGCTGCCGCCCAGCTCGTTGCAGATGTGCGAGGACATGAAGAGACGGAAGTCCCTGCGCCGTCGGCGCTCCACGGCCTGGCCGGACTCGGTGGACTCGTCGGCGGACGCGTCGGTGGTGACGGACACGGGTGCGTTCCTTGTCTGCTCGCGGACGGGGTCCGCGGGGTGCGGGTTCATCGGGGGGCGGGCGCGGGGAGCGCCTTGGGGTCGAGCTTGCCGCCCGGGGTCCGGGGCAGCCGCTCCATCAGTGTGACCACGGCCGGTACGAGGTACCCGGGCATCTTGGCCAGAAGGTGTCGGCGCAGCTCGTCCGGGGTGAGGGGGCTGCCGGGGGTGACGGCGGCCCAGGCGACGAGCTGGGGTCCGTCGGCCGCCGCGACGGCGCGGGCGACCACGTCGACGACGTCGGGGTGGGCGGCCACGGCCGCCTCCACCTCCTTGAGTTCGACGCGGTGGCCGCGGATCTTGACCTGGTCGTCGGCGCGCCCGAGGAAGACGAGCGGCCCACCTGGGGCGCGGGTGACACGGTCGCCCGTCCGGTACATGCGCTCGCCTGGGGCGTCGGCGAAGGGGTCGGCGACGAACCGCTCGGAGGTCAGGCCCGGCCGGCCGTGGTAGCCGCGCGCCAGGCAGGAGCCCGCCAGGTACAGCTCGCCCGCGGTGCCGGGGGGTACCTCGCGCAGCTCCTCGTCGAGGACGTACGCCCGTACGCCGGCCAGGGGTTCGCCGAGCGGGATCAGCTCGTCGCCGGTGAAGCCGGCCGGTTCGGGCGGTCCCGGCTCGTAGGAGGTGGCGGTGATGGTCGACTCGGTGAGGCCGTAGCAGCTGATCACCGGGGGGTGACCGGACGTCGTCCAGCGCGTGAGGTCCGCGGTGCGGCCCGCGTCGCTGCCGATCACCACGCGGCGCAGTGCGGACGGCAGCGGCCTGGGGGCGCGCTCCACGTCCTTGGCCCACTGCGTCCAGTACGGGGTGGGGAGGTTGACGACGCTGATCCTCTCCGCCTCCAGGAACGGCTCCAGTTCGGCGGGCGAGAGGACGTTGTCCTCGACGAAGACGGCGGCGCCGCCCGTGCACCAGGTGGGCAGGGCCTCCTCCAGGCTGACGTCGAAGGCGGGGGCCGCGAACTGCAGGACCCGGTCCTGCCCGGTCAGTTCGTAGCGTTCGGCCAGGGTGGCGACCTGGGCGGCGAGTCCGGGGTGGCCGACCGCCACGGGCTTGGGCAGGCCGGTGGATCCGGAGGTGAAGAGCACGTAGGCGAGGGACCCGGGTGCGATGTCGACGGGCCGGAACGCCGAGGTGGGGGCCGCGGTCGTGGTGGAGGCCCAGAACAGCTCGCTCCCGGTGCGGCGTTGCAGCATCGCGGCGGCGTAGGTGTCCTGGGTGACCGCGTGTCGGGTGCCGGCGGCCCGCAGCAGGGTACGCAGCCGCTCGTCGGGGGCGTCGAGGTCCACCAGGAGGGGGGCCGCGCCGGCGTACCAGATGCCGAGCAGCCCCACCGCCCAGTGGACGCCCCGGCGCACCCCCAGGAGCACGGTGTCCTCCGGCCCGGCGCCCGCCGCGCGCAGCTCCTCGGCCACCGCGCTTGCCCGCCGGTCGAACTGGCGGTACGTCAGCTCCCCCTCGGGGGCGCGGACCGCGGTGGCCTCGGGTGTGAGCTCGGCCCGGTGCGCGATGCGCAGGGGCACGGGGGTGGTGTCGGTCGGGCTCATGGTGGTGGTTCTCCTGGGGGTGCGGTCGGGGCTCTTCGCGGCGCGCGGTCGGACGTGATCAGGCCTGGTCGCGGGAGCGGGGGCGCAGCGCCGGGCGGGCGGGTGCGCCGGCGGCCTCGGTGAGGCGGGCGGCGATGCCCGCGGGGGTGGGCGTCTCGAAGAGGTCGCGGATGTTCAGCCGTACGCCGAGTTCGGCGCCGATGCGGCCGGCCAGGCGGGTGGCGAGGAGCGAGTGGCCTCCGTGGGCGAAGAAGTCGTCGTCCATGCCGGCCTCCTGGAGGCCGAGGACGGAGGCGAAGATCTCGCAGACCGTCTTCTCGGCGGGCGTGACCGGCAGCCGTCCGGCCGGTCGGTGCACGGTGGCCGGGTCGGGGAGCGCCTTGCGGTCGAGCTTGCCGTTGACGGTGAGCGGGAACTGCGGCAGGTGCAGGAACAGCGACGGGACCATGTAGTTGGGGAGGGTGCGGCCCAACTCCGTGCGGACCTCCTCGGCGCCGGGCGTCCCGGTGAAGTAGCAGATGAGGCGCTGCTGGCCCGCGTGGTCCCGGTCGACGGCGACGACGGCCTCGCCGACGCCGGGCACGGCGCGCAGCGCGGTCTCCACCTCGCCGAGCTCGATGCGGTTGCCGCGGACCTTGACCTGGTGGTCCTGGCGGCCGAGGAAGTCGAGCTGGCCGTCGGCCCGCATCCGGGCGAGGTCGCCGGTGCGGTACATCCGGCTGCCGGGGACGGCGGAGAACGGGTCGGGGACGTAGCGCTCGCTGGAGCGGCGCGGGTCGCGCAGGTAGCCGGGGCCCACGCCGGTTCCGCCGATGAAGAGTTCGCCGGGCACGCCGGGCGGTACGGGGGCGAGCGCGGCGTCCAGCAGGTAGAGGGAGTTGTTGCGCAGCGGGCGTCCGACGGGCAGTCGGCCGTGTTCCAGCTGGGCGTGCACGTCGGGGCCGATGAAGGCGTGGGTGTTGTCGTCGGAGCACTCGGTGAGGCCGTAGGCGTTGACGATCGCGGCCTGCGGGTGGCGGGCGTACCAGCGGGTGCACAGTTCGGGCGGCAGGACCTCGCCGTTGACGATGAACCAGCGCAGCTCGGGCAGGGCCGGCGGGAGCACGCCGGTGTCCCACAGGTCGACGGCGGCGCGGACGAAGGAGGGCACGGTCTCCAGGACGGTGATCCCCCGGCGGGCGGCGTCGTCGAAGAGGGCGGCCGGGTCGCGGGCGGTGTCGCGGGTGACCAGGTGGACCTGTCCGCCGGTGATCAGCGGGGCGAGCATCTGCCACACGGAGATGTCGAAGGTGAGCGGGGCGTTCATCACCACGCGGTCGCCGTCGCCGAGACCGAGGTCCTCGACCTTGGACAGCAGGTGGTTGTTCATGCCCCGGCGGTGAACCATGGCGCCCTTGGGCTTGCCGGTGGAGCCCGAGGTGAAGCAGACGTAGGCGAGGGCGTCGGGTGCGCCGGCCGGCGCGGGGCGCTCGTCCGGGGTCGCGGCGGCCGCGTCGTCGATCACGAGGACGGGCAGGCCGCCGGGGACGGCGGCGGCGATCTCCTCGGCGCGGGCGCGCTGTTCGGGGGCGGCCAGCAGTCGGGCGATCCCGCCGTTCGCCAGAAGGTCGGCGGTACGGGTGACGGGGCCCTCGGGGTCGAGGGGGACGTAGGCCGCACCGGAGCCGAGGATGCCGAGCATCGCGACGGGGACGCGGGCGGTGGGCTCGCTGAGTACGGCGACCAGGTCACCGGGGCGTACCCCGTCGGCGAGCAGGGCCAGGGAGAGGGCGTCGGCGCGGGCCACGAGGTCCGCGTAGCTCAGCGTGCGGCCGGTGTCGTCGGTGATGGCGACGGCGTCGGGGCGGCGCTCGGCCTGCTGTCGTACGCGGTCGACGACCTCCGCGTAGTCCTCGTCGCGGGCGGTGTCGTTCCATTCGACCAGGACGCGGTGGCGTTCGGCCGGGGAGAGCAGGTCCACGGTGCCCACCGGGCACGAGGGGTCCTCGGCGACGGCTTCCAGGAGCCGGACGAGGCGTTCCAGCAGGGCCTGGGCGGTGTCGCGGTCGAAGACGTCGGGCCGGTGGTCGATCTGCAGCCGCAGCCGGTCGCCGGGGATGGCGGTCAGGCAGAGCGGGTAGTGGGCGGCGTCGTACGGGTCCACGCCGGTGACCTGGAGCCCGCCCGCGCCGAGGGCGGCCAGGCCGGCCGCGTCGACCGGATAGTTCTGAAAGGCGACGCAGGAGTCGAAGAGTTCGCCCGCTCCGGCGAGTCGCTGGATCTCGACCAGACCGAGGTGGTGGTGGTCGATCAGGCGCGCCTGCTCGTCCTGGAGCCGCTCGAACAGCGCGACGAGGGACTCCGTCGGGTCGATGCGGACCCGGACCGGCACGGTGTTGATGCACAGGCCCACGATGTCGGCGACGCCGGGCAGTTCGGGGTCGCGGCCGCTGACGATGGCGCCGAAGACCACGTCCTCGGAGCGGATCTGCCGGCCGAGCAGGAGGGCCCACGCGCCTTGGAGGAGGGTTCCGGAGGTGATCCGGTGGGCACGGGCGAGGGCGCCGAGCCGTTCGGTCAGGGAGGCGGGGAGGTACGTCTCCACGCGGTCGGGCAGGACCGAGCCGGGCTGCGGGGACACCGGCGCGGTGCGGGTTCCGCCCGGCAGGCCGTCCAGGGCGCGGGTCCAGGCGTCCTGGGCGGCGGTCGTGTCGCGGCTGTGGAGCCGGCTCAGGAAGGCGGAGTAGGGGGTGACGGGTCCCAGCGGGGCGTCGTCGGCGTGGTGCAGGGCGAGGAGTTCGCGGACCAGGACCGGCCAGGACCAGCCGTCCATCACGATGTGGTGGTAGGTCAGCAGCAGCCGGTGGGACAGCGGGCCGGTGCGGACGAGGGTGAAGCGCAGCAGCGGCGGCCGGGCGAGGTCGAAGCGGGTGGCGCGGTCCTCGGCGAGGAGGGTGTCGACGGCCGCGGTGCGCTCGGTCTCGCCGAGCCCGGAGAGGTCCACCTCCTGCCAGGGGGCCCGTACGCCGCGCTGGACGACCTGGGCGGGCTCGCCCGTGGCGCGGCGCAGGAAGCCGGCGCGGAGGTTGGCGTGCCGTTCCAGGACGGTGTCGGCGGCGGCGCGCAGCCGGTCCGCGTCGAGGGGGCCGTCGAGGTCGAGGAGCAACTGGGCGACGTAGACGTCGTGTTCCTCCTCGTCGAAGAGGGCGTGGAAAAGGATGCCGTCCTGGAGCGGGGAGAGCGGCAGGACGTCCTCGACCAGGGAGCGGGCGGCCGGGGCGGCGGCGGAAGGAGTGGCGGCGGAAGGGGCGGGGGTGGACGGCGGGTGGTTCACGGTGGTGTTCCTTCGGTGGTCAGGCGGTCTGGGTGCGGCGGGCCCGGCGGACGATCGGCGGGTCCTCGGCGCCGGCGTCGGCGGCCGCGGCGGCGGTCAGGGCGGCGGCCAGTTCGGCGACGGTGGGGCCGGTGAAGAACTGGCGGATGCCGACGACGCCGCCGAACCGGTCCCGGACCTCGGCGAGCAGCTGCGTGGCGAGCAGGGAGTGCCCGCCGAGATCGAAGAAGCTGTCGTGGACGCCGATCTCCGGCACGCCCAGGACCTGCTCCCAGATCGCGCACAGGGCGCGCTCGTCGTCGGTGCGGGGTTCCTGGCGGGCCGTCGCGCCGCCGGCCGTCGCCGGGCCCGGCACGGGCAGGGCCGTCAGGTCGGTCTTGCCGTTGGCGGTCACGGGGAAGGCGTCGAGCAGGGTGAGGGTGGCGGGCACCATGTAGTCGGGCAGCGTGGCGCGCAGGTGCTCGCGCAGCTCCCGCGGATCGGGTGCGGGGGTTCCCTCGGCGGGGACGGCGTAGCCCGCGAGCGCGGGACCGGCGGGCGTGTCCACGACGGTGACGGCGGCCTGACCCACGGCCGGGTGGCCGGCCAGGGCGTGCTCGATCTCGGCGGGTTCGATGCGCAGTCCGCGGATCTTGACCTGCCGGTCGGCGCGGCCGAGGTACTCGACCTGCCCGTCGGGGGTCCGGCGGGCCAGGTCGCCGGAGCGGTACATGCGGGTGCCCGGGGGGCCGTACGGGCAGGCGACGAAGCGTTCGGCGGTCAGCGCGGCCCGGCCGAGGTAGCCCTGGGCGAGTCCGGCGCCCGCGATGTACAGCTCGCCGATGACGCCGGGCGCCACGAGGCCGAGCCGCTCGTCCAGGACGTGCAGCTGCGTACCGTCGAGGGGGCGGCCGATGGGGACCTGCCCGTCGGGGGCCTCCTGGCCCGGGCCGACGGCGAAGGTCGCGGCGAAGGTGGTGGTCTCGGTGGGGCCGTAGGCGTTGGTGACGGTGGTGCGGGGGCAGGCCTCGCGGACCCGGCGGACCATGGACGGCGAGGCGGCCTCACCTCCGGTCATCACCTCGTGCAGGGTGCCGAGCGCGGGCAGGCAGCGGTCGGCGAGGACGTTGAAGAGGGTGGCGGTGAGGAAGGTCCCGGTGACCTTCTCCTCGACCATCAGCCGGGCCAGCGCGTCGACGTCGAGCTCGCCGGGCGGCGCGACGACGACCAGGCCGCCGTTCAGGAGCGGCACCCACAGTTCGTAGGTGGAGGCGTCGAAGGCGTGCGGGGAGCGGAAGAGGACCCGCTCGTGCGCGCCGCCGCGCCAGCGCCCGTCGGTCGCGAGGGCGACGACCTCGCGGTGGGCGACGGCCACGCCCTTGGGGGTGCCGGTGGAGCCGGACGTGTACATCAGGTAGGCGAGCGCGTCGGCGTGCCCGCCCGGCACACCCGTCCCGTCCGTCCCGGTCTCCACGTCGGGCCGCCCGTCCGGACGCAGTACGTGGCGCGGGCCCGCCGGTAGGGGTCCGCCGTCCGGGACGTCGGTGACGAGGACGGCGACCCCCGACGCGGTGAGCACGGCCTCGGTCCGGGCGCGCGGGGCCCGCGCGTCCAGCGGCAGGTAGGCGGCGCCCGCCTTGAGGATGCCCAGGCAGGCGGCGACGAGGTCGGCCGAGCGATCCATCAGGACGGCCACGGCTTCGCCCGGCCGGACGCCGAGGGCGCGCAGCCGTCCGGCGATCCGGTCGGCCCTCGCGTCGAGTTCGCCGTAGGTGGTCTCCCGGCCGGCGCAGAGCACGGCGGGGCGGCCCGGGTGGGCGGCGGCCCGCTCCTCGAAGGCCCCGTGGACGGTACGGGCGTCGGGGACCACGGGGGCGCCCTGCCAGTGCTCCAGGAGGTCGGCGCGCTCCCCGGGCAGCAGGACGTCGAGTGCGGACAGTGGGACCGCGGGGTCGCGGACGACGGCGCCGACGAGGTGGACGAGGCGGTCCAGCAGGCGCCGGGCCGTGGCCTCGTCGAACAGGTCGCTCGCGTACTCCAGGCCGAGGGCCAGGCCGAGGGGTCGCCCGGTGGCCGGGTCGTGGAGCTCCTCGACCTCCAGGGTGAGATCGAACTTGGCGGTGTCGGTGCGTACCGCCTCCACCCGTGCCCGCAGGCCCGCGAAGACGGGGGGCTGTGCCTCGGTGCGCTGGGCGGCGACGGCGACCTGGAAGAGCGGGTGGCGGGCGGGCGAGCGGGCCGGGTTGAGGCGTTCGACCAGCGACTCGAAGGGCAGTTCCTGGTGGGCGTACGTCTCCAGGGCGGCGGTGCGCACCCGGCCCAGCACCTCGGTGAAGGTGGGGTCGCCTGAGGTGTCGGCGCGCACGATCAGGGTGTTGACGAAGAGGCCCACGAGGTCGGTGAGGGCTTCGTCCTCCCGGCCGTCCACGGGGCAGCCGATCGGCAGGTCGGTGCCGGCGCCGAGGCGGGTGAGCAGGACCGCGAAGGCGGCCTGGACGGCCATGAACGGGGTGGCCCGGGCCTCCCGGGCCAGCGCGGCCAGTCCCGCGTGGGCGGCGGCGTCGGTCCGTGCCTCGACCAGTGCGCCCCGGTGGCCGGCCATGGCCGGGCGGGGGCGGTCGGCGGGCAGGGCCAGTTCCTCGGGCAGGCCGTCGAGGACGGCCGCCCAGTGGGTGAGCAGCCGGCCGTGCAGCGAGTCGGGGTCCTGGGCCGGGCCGAGGAGTTCGCGCTGCCACAGCGCGTAGTCCGGGTACTGGACGGGCAGTTCGGGCCATGCGGCCGGCCGGCCGGCGCACCGGGCGGTGTAGGCGGCGGCGAGGTCGCGGACGAGGATGTTCACGGAGTGGCCGTCGCCCGCGATGTGGTGCAGGACCAGGAGCAGGTAGTGGTCCTCGGCGCCGTCGGTGAACAGGTCGGCGCGCAGCGGTGGTTCGGCGGCGAGGTCGAAGGGCCGGGACGAGGCCTCCTCGGCCTTCCGGGCACGTTCGGCGGGCGGGCAGTCGGTGACGGTGAGCACCGGGACGGCGTCGACGGGGTCCAGGACCCGTTGGTGGGGGCGGCCCGCGTCGTCGGGGAAGACGGTGCGCAGCGCCTCGTGGCGGCCGCTCACGTCCGCGAGCGCGGCCCGCAGGGCCGGGAGGTCGAGGGCGCCGCGCAGCCACAGCCCGACGGGGATGTGGTAGAGCGCGCCGTCGGCGCCGTCCCGGGCGTGGAACCACAGCCGCTGCTGGGCGTGGGACAGAGGGATCACAGCAGGGCTCCGAGCTGGGATTCGAAGGTGTCGAGGTCGGCCTGGCTGACCTGGACGAGGGATACGTCGGAGGGCGTCAGCCCGCCGGCGTCGGGACGGGCGGCGTGGGTGACGACGGCGCGCAGCATGGTGAACCACTCCTGCGCGAGGTCGTGGACCCGACTCCCGGGGATGGCGTTGCCCGCCCAGGTCCAGGTGGCGCTGAGGGTGAGGCCGTCCGGGCCCTCGTGGGCGGCCGCGTTGACCTCCACGGCGTGGGCCATCGGAAGGCCTGCGTCGGCGTCGTCGAGGGCGAAGTCGTGCCCGGGCGCGGCGTCCCACGGGGCGTCGCCGCCCATCGGGAACCGGCCGAGGTAGTTGAAGCCGATCTCGGGGATGCCGCGCGCGGCGAGATCCGGCCCGGTAAGGGAGTTGAGGTGGCGCAGCAGCCCGAAGCCGATGCCCTTGTCGGGTACGGCGCGCAGTTCCTCCTTGACCAGACGCAGGGCGGCGCCGACCGCGGGTCCGCCCGCGCGGGCCTCGTCGAGGTCCGGGCGGCCGAGGGCGAGGCGGACGGGGCACACGGTCGTGAACCAGCCGACGGTGCGGGACAGGTCGGTGCCGTCGACCACGTCCTCCCGGCCGTGGCCCTCGACGTCGACGAGGACTGCGCCCTCCTCGTCGCCCGCGCCCTGGCCGTCGGCGCCGCGCCGGCCGAGCACGGCGAGGGCCAGGGCGGTCAGCAGCACGTCGTTGACGGTGCCGTTGACCAGGCCGGGCGCGGTGGTGAGCAGGGGGCCCGTCACGTCCGGCCCGAGGGTCAGCGTGAGGGTGTTCTCCGGGCTCTCCGGGTCGAGTCCGCCGGGCGCGCGGACCCCGGCCAGGGGCTGCGGGGCCTCGCACAGGGCGGCGGCCCAGCGGTCGGCCTCGGTGGTCCGACGGCCGGAGGTGGCCTCCGCGCGCAGCAGGTCGGCCCAGTGCGCGAAGGGGGTCGCCGCCGGTTCCAGGGCGGGCTCGCGGCCCTCGGCGAGGGCCGTCCAGCAGCTGCGCAGGTCGTCCTGGAGGATGCGCCAGGAGACTCCGTCGACCACGAGGTGGTGGACGACGAGCGCGAGCCGTCCCTGCTGTCCGGCTCCCCGATCCAGGAGTACGGCGCGCAGCATGTGGCCCTCGCGGGGCGACAGCAGCCGCCGCGCGGCCCGCATCCGCTCCCGGGTCAGGGCGGGGAGTTCCGCCTCGCCCGTCCCGCGGGCGTCCACGAGCTCCAGCAGGTCCGCCGCGGCGACGGAGCCCGCGGGCGGTACGACGGGCTCGGCGCCGGCGGCCCCGATCCCTTCGGGCAGCCGCAGGCGGAGCATCTCGTGGGTGTCCAGGAGGGCCTGGACGGTGCGTTCGGCGGCGGCCGCCCCGAAGCCGGGCGGGGTGCGCAGCACCAGGGACTGGTTGTACGTGTCGACGGGACCGCCGAGTTCGGCGAGCCAGCCCATGATGGGGGTGGGTGCCAGCGGGCCCAGTCGGCGCGGGGGCACGGCCGGGCCGGCGTCCTCGCCCGCCCGGCTCCGGGCGCGGGCGGTGGCGGCGAGCGCGCTCACGCTCTCGGCGCGGAGCACGTCGCGGGTGCTGACGACCAGGCCGGCCGCGCGGGCCCGGCTGACGACCTGGATCGCCTGGATGCTGTCCCCGCCCAGCCCGGTGAAGCTGTGGCCTGCGTCGACCTCGGCGCGGCCGAGGACCTCGGCGAAGAGGGTGCGCAGGGTCCGTACGGGGTCGGGCCCGGACGGGTGCTCGGTGCGGTGGACGGGCTCAGCCACGGGCCGCGGTCCCGGCGAGGGCGGCCACCAGGGAGGCGGGGCGCATGTCGGTCCAGACCCGCTCGACGTGGTCCAGGCAGGCCTGCCGGCCGTCGGGGCCGTGCACGACGGCCCAGCCGGCCGGGACGGGGTTGGCGGCGGGCCACAGGGAGTGCTGGAGCTCGTCGTTGCGGACCACGACGTAGGAGGCGTTGTCGTTCTCGAAGGGGTTGCTCATGGCGGTTCGCCTTTCGGATCGGGTGCGGTCGTACGGGTCGTACGGCGCGTCGTCGGTACGGATATGACGGAAGATCAGGAGTACGGCGTGGCTTCGATGTCCAGGCGGAGCTGGGCGCGGGCCGCGTCGAGGGCGGCGTGCACGCCTTCGGGCTCCCCGTGGCGGGCGATCATGTGCCCGAGCCGGTCCGAGGCGCTGCAGGGCCTGCGGACGGGGGTGCCGGGGGCGGCGGTGACCAGCACCGACTCGACCCCTTCGACCGCTGCCGCGGCGTCGGCGCCGTGGACGGCGGTCAGGGTGCCGTCGGTGTCGGCGAGGAGGAACTGGATCCCGGCGTGGCCGGCTTCTTCCGCTTTGAGGTGCGGGGGCAGGCCGAGGGCGGCGCGGAGCTGCGCGTCGAGGAGGTCGACGCCGGTGGCGAGCCGGATCAGTTCGGGGATCATGCCACCGGCCGGGCGGGGGTTGATCTCGATGAGGGCGGGCCCGTCGGCGGTCAGTTTGACCTCGGTGTGGGTGGCGCCCAGCCGGATCCCGGCCGCGTCCAGGGCCGCCGTCACCGTCTCGATCACGAGCTGGGCGGTGCCGGCGGGCAGCGGGGCGGGGAAGAGGTGCCGGTGCTCGACGAAGTGCGGGCCGGCGGTCACGGACTTGGCGGTGATGCCGACGCACACGGCCTGCCCTTCGCCGCCGAACATCTCGACGCTGTACTCCGGCCCGTCCAGGTACTCCTCGACGAGGACGGTGCGGGCGGTGGGCATGCCCCGTACGTTGGTGTCGATCGCGAGGATCTTCTCGATCTGGGCGCGGACCGCCGACTCGTCGGCGCAGAGCAGGACGTTGGTGGAGCCCGAGTCGTCGGCCGGCTTGACCACGCAGGGCAGTCCGGTGCGAGCGACGGCGGCCGCGGCCCCGGCCGGCTCACGGACCAGGGCGTAGCGGGGCTGGCGGACGCCCGCGGCCCGCAGGCGCTCGCGCAGGGCGGACTTGTCGCGGCAGACGGCCACCGCCTCGGGTGCGTTGCCGGGCAGGCCGAGCCACTGGGCGATCCGGGCGGCGGCCGGTACGTAGAAGTCGCTGGTGGTGGTGACCCCGGCGATCTCCTCGCGGCGGAACCGCTCCTGTACGGCGGCGCGCAGGGCGGCATCGGAGTTGGTGTCGCAGCGCAGCACCTCGGCGCCGGTCTCCGAAAGGCCCCGGTAGCGGTCGGGGTCGCCGGTCAGCAGGACGGGTACGGTGCCCAGTTCGCGCGCCCGGTCCAGCGCGAGCATGCCGGTACCGGTGGTGTTGGACTCCACGAACAGCAGGTGCCGGCCGATCCCGGCGGGCGGGCTGTAGGCGAGGGTGGACCAGGTGCGGGCGGTCCCGTCGGGTCCGAGGGGGGCGGGCGCGGTGGCGGTGGGCACCTCGCGCAGCCGGTTCGCGTCCCAGTGGGCGTCGTCGTAGACGGTGTCGGCGTAGCGGTCGCCACGGTCGGGCAGGATGCCGACGATCCGGGTCCCCGGCTCGGCGCGGTCGGCGAGGCCGGTGAGGACCCGGTAGACGGAGCCCGAGGTGTTGCCGCCGAAGATCTGCTGCTCGCGGGCGAGGTCCCAGGTCGCGGCGAAGGCCTCGTGGTCGTTGAGCCAGTGGACCTCGTCGATGAGGGTGCGGTCCAGGTTCTTCGGCAGCAGGCTGTTGCCGAGCCCGCTCTGCAGCCGCTGCGGCACGTCGGGCTGTCCGAAGAGGGCGCTGCCCACGCAGTCGACGCCGACGACGTGCAGGGCGGGCAGTTCCTCGCGCAGCGCCCGGGCGGTGCCGCACAGGGACCCGCCGCTGCCGACGGCTCCGACGAGGGTGTCGAACCGCCCCAGGTCCGCGAGGAGTTCACCGGCGAGGGTGCGGTAGGCGCCGGGGTTGTCCGGGTTGGTGTACTGCTGCGGCCAAAAAGCGCCGGGCAGTTCCTCCAGCAGCTCCGCGAGCCGCTCCAGGCGGGCGCTCTGCCAGCCGTGGCTGGTCATGGCCTCGACGACGTGCACCCGGCAGCCCAGGGCGCGGAGTTTGGCGAGGGTGACGGGGTCGATGCGCGGGTCGGTGACGATGTGCACCTCGTGGCCCAGGGAGCGGCCGACGAGGGCGACGCCGAGGGCCATGGTGCCCGAGGAACTCTCGATGACGGGCGCGCCCGGCTTCAGGGTGCCCAGCCGCCGGGCCTCCAGCAGGATGTTGCGGGCGACGCGGTCCTTCATCGCGAAGAGGTTCTGCAGTTCCAGCTTGGCGTAGACCTCCACGCCGCGGGCCTCGCCCAGGCGCAGCCGGATCAGCGGGGTCCCGCCGATCGCGTCCGTCACGGTGTCGAACAGCATGCTCAGATCTCCAGCTCGGTGGGGTGGGCGGGCGCGGCCTGCGGGCTCCAGCTGTCGTCGGCGCCGAGGGAGCGGTGTACGGACACCTCTCCGCCGAGGGCGGCGCAGCCGGCCCGGATGTGCTCGGTCTTGCCGGCGAGGGCGGGGTCGTTCGCCTCCAGGAGGACGCCGAGCATGGTGCCGCTGTGGGCGAGGACCAGGCCCAGCCCGTCGACCTCGCGGCACAGGGCGTGCAGTTCAGCGAATCCGGCGCGCCGGCGGCGGTGGGCGTTCATCTCGGCGCTGCGGGTGGCGACGGCGCCGACCTCGGCGAGGTCGCCGCGGGCCACGGCGTCGGTGAGCCGGTCCAGCAGGCGGGCGTACTCCTCCCGGTCGGCGGCGTCGATGGCCCGGGCGCCCCGGTTGTGGGCGACGGTGTCGACCTGGCCGCCCTCGTCGTGGGCGACGACGGTGAGTGGGGGCAGCACGCCGAGGCGGCGACCCAGGCGCACCTCCCTGTGGTGGAAGGCGACGATCTCGTCGTACATCACCCCGTCGGCCGGTTCGATGCCGCGCAGGAAGTCCTCCGTCTCGGCCGGGGTGAAGGCGCGCCCGTGGGCGGACCCGACGGCCCGTACGGTGGCCACCAGGTCGGCGGAGGAACTGGCCAGGCCCTTGCCCTCGGGCAGGTCCCCGGCGACCTCCAGGAGGCCGCCGTCCGCCGTGCCGAGTGCGGCCAGGACCGCCTCGGCGACCCGACGGGACTTGGCCTTGTGGGCCGGGCGGACCTGGACGTCGCTGCGGCCGGGCCGGGGGTGGAACACGGCGGTGGCCCAGCGGGCGAGGGGGAAGGTGACCAGGAAGTCTCCCTGCGGGTGAGGCAGGGCGCCCTGGAGCAGTTCGCCGAAGGTGCCGAAGGCGCTGCCGGAGCCGGGTCCGACGGGGGCGGCTTCGATCTGGGCGGCCGTGCCGGGAGCGGCGGCCGCGCCGGTGACGGTGTCAGTGGGCGTGCTGTACGCGGGTGCGGGTGCCATCGCCGTCCTCCCCCTGGATCTCGTCGCCGGGCGTGCCGGACAGGAAGCGGTCGCCTTCCTCGGCGCCCGCGCGGATCGCGGCGGCGCGCGACCGCCAGTCGGCGCCGAGCCGTTCGTACGTCTCCCGCTGGGTGCGCAGGACGGCGCGGACGGCGTCGGGGCGGGCCGAGCCGGCGGACACCATGCGCTCCAGACCCCGGTCGACGTCGAAGGCCTCGGCGAGGAGCCGGGCGGGGTCGCTGAGGGTGATGCCGTGTCCGGCAGCCGCCTCCGCGAGCAGGGCGGGTTCGCCCGGGGCGGGGGCGGCGCCCGCCGTCGCGGCGAGCACGACGTATTTCCCGGCGACGACCTGGGCGGTGCGCCAGGGCACCCCCTCGGTGAGGCAGAGGGCGTTGGCGAGGCTGAAGCCGCCGAGGAACTCGCGCTCGCAGACCTGGCGCATGCGGTCGGCGCGGAAGGTCAGCCTGCGCAGCACCTCGGTGAGGAGGCGGACGGTGCCGTGGGCCGAGTCGAAGGCGTTCGACAGGTGGGTGCCGGCCTCCTTGGACACCTCGACGAGGTTGCAGAAGGGGGTGTTGCGCTGGCCCAGGAGCACGTCGAAGTGGAAGGCGGTCAGGTGGGCGGTGCGCCCGCGGATGCGTTCCAGGACCGGGTAGTTCTTCTTCTGCGGCATGGCGGAGGAGATGCCGGACAGTTCGTCGGGCAGTTCGATGAAGCCGTACTCGCTGCCGCCCCAGGTGAGCAGATCGGTGGCGAAGCGGCTCAGCGCGGTGCCCAGCAGGCTCAGCTCCGCGGTCAGTTCGGCGCTCCAGCGGCGCGAGGCCACGGCGGTCAGGGCATGGGGCTGCGGCCGGGAGAAGCCGAGCAGCCGTGCCATCCGGTCGCGGTCCCAGGGCAGTTCCTGTCCCGCCATGGCGCCGGCGCCCAGCGGGCAGGCGTCGATGCCGTCGTACGCGGTCAACAGCCGGGCGTGGGTGTGCAGCAGGTGCTCGGAGAGCGCGGCGAGGTGGAAGCCGGGGGTGATGATCTGGGCGGCCTGGAAGTGGGTGTACCCCGGCATGGGCAGGTCGCAGGTCTCCAGGGCCGCCCGGTGCACGACCGAACCGAGTTCGAGGAGGGCGTCCGCGAAGCGGGCGAGCTGGTCGCGGCCGTACATCACCTGGGCGCAGGCCTGGAGGTCGTTGCGGCTGCGGTCGGCGTGCCAGCGCACGACCGGGGCGGGCAGGCCCGCCTCGACGTGCCGTTCGAGGGCGAAGGCGATGTCCGACATGTTGGCGCCGGGCTGCGCGCTGAGGGTGTCCGGCCCGACGGAGTCCAGCAGGACGGCGATCCGGTGGGCCTCCTCGGCGGTGATCAGGTCCATGCGGACGTACTCGGCGGCCAGGGTCTTCTCGATGGCGACGTAGTGGCGCAGCAGGTGGCGCGACTCGAACCCGAACTGCGGGGCGAGCACTTCGTCGTGGAGGAGTTCGGCGGGGCCGCCGCGGATCCGACCGCTCAGCTCGGGGGCGGCGGGCCCCGGGGTGTCACTCGTCACGTGGTGTGTTCCGTTTCCTGTTCTGGTGCGGGGCGCGGGGGCGTGCCGGGGCACGCCTCGTCGGCGCACGGCGCGCGAAGGGCGGGGCGGGGTGGAGGGAGGCACGGGCGCCCCGGGCGGGCCGGGGCGCCCGTTCAGTGGTGGTCGGCCTCGGCGAGGGCGGTGCGCAGGAGGGCGGCGGCCCCGGTGCTGTGCGGCGGCCGCATCAGCCCGTAGTGGTCGGTGGCGGCGTCCTGGCGGGTGAAGCCGGCCTCGGCCCGGTCCGCCCATCGGTCGGCGGCGTGCTCCTGGGCTCCGGTCGCGCTCTGGAGGAACAGGACCGGGCAGGGGGCGGCCGGGGGCTCGTACGCGGCGGCGGCGCGGAGGCCGGTGCGGAAGACCGCGTAGTGCCGGGCGAGGTCCCGCGGGTCCAGGCCGGGGGCGAAGCCCTCGCGTTCCACCTGCTCGGCGAGGACGGCGAGCCGGGTGGGGGTGTCGGTGACGCTCCGCAGGGCGCTGCGCAGCGCGGACCGGCTCTCCTCGGTGGGGTCGAAGCCGGCGGAGCGGGCCAGGTCCTCGTGGAACCACTCCAGCAGTTCGTTCTCGTCGTCGGGGACGTGGCCGGGCTCCGGATAGCCGGTGTCCAGCAGCGCCAGGGTCGCCACCCGCGCTCCGGCGGCGTGCAGTTGGACGGCCATCTCGTAGGCGAGGAGCCCGCCGAAGGACCAGCCGGCCAGGTGGTAGGGGCCGGCGGGACGGATCCGGCGCAGGGCCTCCACATGGGCGGCTGCCAGTTCCTCGACCGTGGCGTCGGACGTCGGGGCGGGCGTGGCGTCGGTTGTCGGGGCGGGGTCGGTCAGGCCGGGTGCGGTCAGCCCGAACACCGGTCGGTCGGGACCCAGTTCTGCGGCCAGGGCGCGGTAGCAGAAGACGTTCCCGCCGATCGGGTGGACGAGGAGGAGCGGGTCGAGCGTGCCCTCGGTCCGCAGGCGGACCACCGGGTCCGGGACCGCCTCGACGTGGCGGCCGCGCAGCAGGGCGGCCTGCCGGGCGACGGTCGGGTGCTCCAGGACGGCCGAGACGCCGAGGCGTTCGCCGAAGGCCTGGTTGATCCGGCCGATCAGGCGCAGGGCGTCGATGGAGTGCCCGCCGGACTCGAAGAAGTCGTCGCGGACGCCGACCGGGCCGGCGGTCAGGAGTCCCTCCCAGATCCCGGCGAGGCGGGCTTCGAGGGCGTCGCGGGGCGGGGTCGGCTCGACACCTCCGCGCAGGTCGGTCGGGTCCGGGTCGGGCAGGGCGGCGCGGTCCAGTTTGCCGTTGGCGGTCAGCGGGAGGGCCGTCAGGCACACCCAGGCGGAGGGGACCATGTACTCGGGGAGCCGCTCCCGGGCGTGCCGGGCCAGTTCGGCCGGCTCGGGGGCGGGGACGGAGGCGGAATCGGAGGCGGCGGCGTCCAGGCCGGGCGCGTCGGGGACGTAGTAGCCGACGAGGCGTTCGCCTCGGGGCAGGACCGCGCAGTCGCGCACGCCGGGGTGTTCGGCGAGGACGGCCTCGATCTCCCCCGGCTCGACGCGGAAGCCGCGGATCTTGAGCTGGTGGTCGGTGCGGCCCGCGTACTCCAGGGCTCCGTCGGGGCGGTGCCGGGCCAGGTCACCGGTCCGGTAGAGGCGGCGGGTGACGCCGTCGGGGCCGGTGTGCTCGATGAACCGTTCGGCCGTCAGCTCGGGGCGTCCGTGGTAGCCGTCGGCGAGGCCGATGCCTTCGAGGAAGAGCTCCCCGGTGACGCCGAGGGGGACCTCGGCCAGGCGCCGGTCCAGGACGTGGGTGCGCATGTTGGCGATGGGCCGGCCGATGGGCACGGTGTCGCCGCCGTCCGGCCGGCACTGCCAGTACGTGACGTCGACGGCCGCCTCGGTGGGCCCGTAGAGGTTGTGCAGTTCGACGCCGGGCAGCCGCTCGAAGAACCTGCGCTGGACCTCGTACGGCAGGGCCTCGCCGCTGCAGACCACCCGGGTGAGGCCGGCCGAGCCGGCCACGGCCGCGGGATCGTCGAGGAACACGCTGAGCATCGACGGGACGAAGTGCACCGTGGTGACGCCCTCGTCGTGGATCAGGCCGGCGAGGTAGCCGGGGTCGCGCTGGCCGCCGGGGCGGGCGAGGAGCAGGGTGGCGCCGGTCAGCAGCGGCCAGAACAGCTCCCACACGGAGACGTCGAAGGTGTACGGCGTCTTGTGCAGCACCCGCTCCCCCGGGGTCAGCCCGTACTCGTCCTGCATCCACAGCAGCCGGTTGGCGATGGCGCGGTGGGAGACGACGACTCCCTTGGGCTTGCCGGTGGATCCCGAGGTGAAGATCATGTACGCCGGGTCGGCCGGCTCGGGCGCCCGGGCGGGACCCGCGGTGCCCGTCGCGGCCTCGTCCGGCCGCAGGACGGTGACCCCGGAGCCCTCCAGCCGCTCCGCCCACGCGCCCTCGGCGACCACCAGGCCGATACCGGACTCGGCGAGCAGGGACCGTACGCGCGGCGCCGGGTGCTCCGGGTCCAACGGGACGTAGGCGGCGCCGGACTTGAGGACGGCGAGGAGGACGACGGGCAGGGCCAGGGAGCGTTCCAGCAGCAGGCCGACGAAGGTGCCGGGGCCCGCGCCGTGTTCCCGCAGCGCCGCGCACAGCCGCTCGGCCTCGGTGTCGAGGGCGCGGTAGGTCAGCTCCGCGCCCTCGAAGCGGACGGCCGGGGCGTCGGGCGTCAGGTCCCGCTGCTCGTCGATCAAACGGGTCAGGACGTGCGGCCGCGGATACTCGACGGCGGTGCGGTTCCACTCGGCGTAGCGGCGGTGTTCGACCTCCGGCAGCAGGTCGGCGGCCGTGCAGTCACGGTCCGGGGACTCGGCGAGGTCGCGCAGGGCGGCCGTGTAGGACGCGTGCGCGCTCGCCATCTGCTCCTCGGAGAACTGGGCCGCGTCGAAGCGCAGTCCGAGTTCCAGCAGGGAGCCGTCGGGGCTGCGGGAGAACTCCGCGCCGAAGGCGAAGTCGGTGCCGGCCTCTCCGATCTCCTCCAGCACGGTGAACGCGCCGTCGGCCGGGCCGTCCCGCTCCACGTGGAAGTGGGTGTAGTTGAAGAAGGTCTCGAAGAGCGGGCCGCCCCCGGACAGGCGCTGGATCTCGGCGAGCGGGAAGCGGCGGTGCGTGTGCAGTTCCGCCTCGACGGCGGCGATGCGCGCCACGAGGCCGCGCCAGCTGAGCCCGGTGACCTCGACGCTCAGCGGCAGGGTGTTCAGGAAGACCCCGACGACCTTGTCACCGTCGGTCTCCTCGGCGCGGCCGTTGTGGACCACCCCGGTGGTGACGGCGTCGCCGCCGCCCAGCAGGGCCATGGCCCTCAGGTGGGCGGCGAGCAGGACGGTGCGCAGCGGTACCCCGCTTGCGGCGGCCAGGGCGGTGAGTCGGGCGTGCAGCCCTTCGGGCAGGGGCGCGAGGTACCAGGACATGCGGGCGGGTCCGCCGGTCGCCGCCGGGCGGGGCAGCCGGGTCGCGGGCGCGTCGGCGACCTTGCCGGTCCAGAAGGCGTGCTGCCCGGGGTCGGCCAGCGCGGCCCGTTCGAGGGCGACGAAGGAGGCGAACCGGGAGCGGGGGCCCGCCTGCGGGGAGGGGCCGTCCGCGGGGGTACGGGCGGCGAGCGCCTCGGTGTAGCAGGAGGCCAGTTCGGTGAGGAGCGAACGTTCGCTCCAGCCGTCGAGGACGGCGTGGTGCTCGGCGACGAACAGTTGGAGCCGGGTGTCGGAGAGCCGCTGGACGTGGAAGCGGATCAGCGGGGGCCGGTCCCAGGTGAAGGGCCTGTCGCGTTCGGCTGCGTAGCGGGCGGCGACGGCGGTCCGCTGCGCCTCGGCGTCGAGCCCGTGCAGGTCCTCGAAGGTGATCTCCGGGCGGGCGCCCTGGTGGACGAGTTGGAGGGGCTCGGTGAATCCGTGCGGGTCGAAGGAGGTGCGCAGCATCTCGTGCCGGGCCGCGAGGACGTCGACGGTGGTCCGCCAGGCGTCCTCGGAGAAGGGTGCCTCGATCAGGTAGGAGGCCACGTTGTGGTAGACGCGTCCACCGGCCGACGGCAGGTCGCTGTGGTAGAGCATGCCGGCCTGGAGCCGGGTCATCGGGTAGGCGTCCTCCAGTCCTTCGGGCAGGGCGGCGCGGTCCTCGGGGGCCAGGAGCGAGAACGGCTCGTACGGGGCAACGGCTGCGGCCGCGGCCCGGTCCAGCGGGGTGACGAGCGGGGCGAGGGCGCGGGCCGTCCGAAGGCTCATGAGGTCGGTGACGGTGAGGTCGAGGCCTCGTTCCCGGATCCGGGCGAGCACCTGGAGGGAGCGGATGGAGTCCCCGCCGAGGGCGAACCAATTGTCCAGGGCGCCGACCCGTTCGTGTCCGAGGACCTGGGCGAAGACCTCGGTGATCGCGGTCTCGACCGGTCCGCGGGGTGCCTCGTAGGCGGCGGTGGGGGTGCGGGCGGCCGAGCCGGGGGCGGGCAGCCGGCGCCGGTCGGTCTTGCCGTTGGCGGTCAGGGGGAAGGCGGGCAGGGTGACGAACGCGCCGGGGATCATGTAGCCGGGCAGTCGCCGCGCGAGGTGCTCGCGCATGTCCTCGACGGTGGGTCCCGCCCCGTCCTCGGCGCCGGTCACGGCCAGGTAGCCGACGAGCACGTCGGTGCCCGCGGCATCCGGTGCGACGAGCGCGACGGCGGCGTCGACGAGGGGGTGGGCGGCCAGCGCGGCCTCGACCTCGCCGAGTTCGATCCGGAAGCCGCGCAGTTTGACCTGGTGGTCGATGCGGCCGAGGTACTCCAGGTCCCCGTCGGGCAGGGCGCGCGCCAGGTCGCCGGTGCGGTAGAGCCGCGCGCCGCCGAGGGGCCCGGCGGGTGCGTCGGCGACATCGTCGCCGAGGCCGTTGGGGAAGCGCTCGGCGGTGAGTTCGGGCCGGCGCAGGTAGCCGCGGGCCAGGCCCGCACCGGCGACGTACAGCTCCCCGACGGCGCCGCGCGGGACGCTCCGGCCCCGCGCGTCGAGCAGGTGCAGGCGCAGGTCGGGGATGGGCACGCCGATGACGCTGCCGCGGCCCTCCTCGGCGTCGCGGGCGGTCAGCGGCCGGTAGGTGACGTGCACGGTCGTCTCGGTGATGCCGTACATGTTGACCAGGCGGGGTGCGGTGTCGCCGTGCCGGGCGAACCACCCGGCGAGGGCGGCGACGTCGAGGGCCTCTCCGCCGAAGACGACGTGGCGTAGGGCGAGCCCGGAGGGGGCCGTGCCGGCGGTGCGGTGGTGTTCCTCGTCGGCCCGGGCCAGCTGGTAGAAGGCGGAGGGGGTCTGGTTGAGGACGGTGACCCGCTCGGCGCGCAGCAGCCGGTGGAACTCCTCGGGCGAGCGGCTGGTGCCGTACGGGACCACGACGAGGCGGCCGCCATGGGCGAGGGCGCCCCACAGCTCCCAGACGGAGAAGTCGAAGGCGATGGAGTGGAAGAGGGTCCACACGTCCTGGGGGCCGAAGCCGAACCAGTGGTCGGTGGCGGAGAACAGCCGGGTGACGTTGGCGTGGGGCACCAGGGTGCCCTTGGGGAGGCCGGTGGAGCCGGAGGTGTAGATGACGTAGGCCAGGTGGTCCGGGCTCACGCCGGTGTCGGGGGCGGTGTCCGGTTCGGCGGCCAGGAGCGGGGCGTCGGCGAGCAGGTCGACGCAGCGCAGGCCCGGGGCGTCCCACAGGGCCCGGGTGTCGGTGGTGCCGACGACGTGCTCCAGGCGGGCGTCCTGGACGATGTGGCGCAGCCGCTCGGGCGGGTTGTCGGGGTCGAGCGGCAGGTAGGCGCCGCCGGCCTTGAGGATGCCGAGCAGGGCGACGACGAGGTCGGCGGAGCGGGGCAGGCACAGTCCGACGAGGGTGTCGGGTCCGACGCCGAGGGCGCGCAGCCGGTGCGCGAGCCGGTTGGCCCGGGTGTCGAGCTCGCGGTAGGTGAGGGACGTGCCCTCGTGGACGAGGGCGACCGCGTCGGGGGTGCGGGCGGCGTGTCCGGCGAAGATCTCGTGGACGCACGCCGGCTCGTCGGGGGTGTGCGGGAGGCCGGCGGGGGCCGGGAGCGGCGAGCCGATGCCGGTCCGCTCGTCGGCCGACAGCATCGGAAGTCCGCTGAGCGGCAGTGCGGGATTCTCGGTGGCGGCGTCCAGGAGGCGGGCGAAATGCCGGCCGAACTGCTGGACGGTGGCGGCCTCGAACAGGTCGGCCCGGTACTCCAACCGGCAGCTCAGCGCACCGCCGCTGCGTACGACGTCGAAGGTCAGGTCGAACTTGGCGGTCCCGGCGGGGCCTTCGAGCAGCGTGGCCTTCGGGCCGGGCAGGCCGTCGGTCATGCCGTCCTCGTCGTGCAGGCCGAACATGACCCGGAAGGGGGACGCCTCCTCGCCGGTGCGTCCCGGGGCGATCCGGTCGACGACGCGTTCGAAGGGCAGGTCCTGGTGGTCCTGGGCGTCGAGCACGGTGTCCCGTACGC
Source organism: Streptomyces virginiae (assembly GCF_041432505.1). GTDB lineage: Bacteria > Actinomycetota > Actinomycetes > Streptomycetales > Streptomycetaceae > Streptomyces > Streptomyces virginiae_A. The sequence goes on along the minus strand of NZ_CP107871.1, from coordinate 7,311,982 downwards.
GCTCCAGGTGGACCCGGAAGGCGGGGTCGTCGGACAGGTCGGCGCGGATCACCAGCGTGTTGACGAACAGGCCGACGGTGTCCTGGAACTCCTTGCGGCCCCGGCCCGCCACCGGCGTCCCGACCAGGACGTCGTCGGTGCCCGTGTAGCGGCCCAGCACGATCTGGAAGGCCGCCAGCATCAGCGTGTAGGGGGTGCTGCGGGTGTCACGGCACAGGCGCTCCATCCGGGCGAGCACCGGGGCCGGTACCTCGAAGGAGTGCAGCGCCGCCGCGCCGCGGGCCGCGCCGGCGGCGGGCCGGCCGTCGCGGGGCAGGGGCGCGTCGGGCAGCTCGCCGCCCAGCTGCTTCTCCCAGTAGCCGAGCTGGCGCCGGGCGGCGGCTCCTCGCAGCCATTCCTCCTGCCAGTCGGAGAAGTCGGCGTACTGGTAGTCCGGGGCCCGCAGGACCTCCGCGGCCTCCTCGGTCTGCGCGGACCCGGCCGGCAGCGGACGGCCGGGGGTGCCGGGGCCGTCGCCGTGCCGGGCGTACGCGGTGAGGAGCTCGCGGGCGAGGATCCCGACGGACCAGCCGTCGGCGACGATGTGGTGCATGGCGAGCGCGAGGACCGCGCCCTCGGGGGTGTGCAGCAGGGCCGCCCGGAAGAGCGGTCCGGACTCCAGGTCGAAGGGCCGGTGGTGTTCGGCGGCCATCCACTCCTCGACGTCCTGGGGTCCGCGCGCCGCGGCGGAGGACCAGACGAGCGCGGAGACGGTGTCGATGTGCTGCCACAGCTCGCCGTCCCGCAGGACGAACCGGGTGCGCAGCGCCTCGTGCCGGTCGACCAGACCCTGGGCGCAGGTGCGGAGCGCGGCCTCGTCCACCGGGCCTTCGAGGCCGTAGAAGACGGGCATGTGGTAGGTCGGCCTGCCCTCCTCCAGCTGCTGGAGGAAGTACATCCGCTGCTGCGCTCCGGACGCGCGGAACGCGCTGAACGACGGCTCCGCAGGGCGTTCGATCGGATCGTGACTGGCCAAGACAACTCCCTCGGCGCCGCACCGGTGACCGGCCCGCGACGCATGCTCCGCTTGCTTGCCCGTCCAGCCTAGGAACGGCATCGATTCGGGTGAAGTCGCCTGTTTCCGGTCCCCTGTTCACGTGACAGGAGCTGTGGACGACCTGGGTGAGTACCGGCCGAAGGCCGTGTTCCGGCGGCGTTCGGGGCCCCTGGGGCGGGAGACTGCCGGCACGGACCGAACCGAGATCGCCACAGGAGGCGCCATGCCCTTCATCACCGTCGGCCAGGAGAACAGCACCGACATCGACCTCTACTACGAGGACCACGGCAGCGGGCAGCCCGTCGTCCTCATCCACGGCTATCCGCTGGACGGGCACTCCTGGGAGAAGCAGCTTCCCGCCCTGCTCGACGCCGGCCACCGCGTCATCACCTACGACCGGCGCGGCTTCGGGCAGTCCTCCCAGCCCACCACCGGCTACGACTACGACACCTTCACCGACGACCTGCACACGCTGATGGAGACCCTCGACCTCACCGACACGATCCTCGTCGGCTTCTCCATGGGCACCGGCGAGGTCGGCCACTACCTCGGCACCCGCGGTTCCGGACGCGTGGCCAAGGCCGCCTTCCTCGCCGGCCTGGAGCCCTACCTCCTCAAGACCGACGACAACCCCACCGGCGTCGACGGCAGTGTCTTCGAGGGCATCCTCGCCGCCGTCACGAAGGACCGCTACGCCTACTTCACCGACTTCTACCAGGCCTTCTACAACCTCGACGAGAATCTCGGCACCCGCATCAGCGAGGAGGTCGTGCGCGCGAGCTGGGCCACCGCCGCCGGCGCGTCCGCGTACGCCTCCCGCGCCGCCGTCCTCACCTGGACCACCGACTTCCGGGCCGACATCCCCAAGATCGACGTACCCACCCTGATCCTCCACGGCACCGCGGACCGGATCCTCCCGATCGGGTCCACCGCGGAGCCCTTCCACAAGGCCCTCCCGCACGCCGACTACGTGGTCCTCGAGGGCGCCCCGCACGGCCTCCTGTGGACCCACGCCGAAGAGGTCAACAACGCCCTCCTCGCCTTCATCGGGGGATAGCGTCGGGCACGACCGTCCCCCTCGCCCCGGACTCCGCGACCGGCACCGCCGCGGAGTCCGGGGCGAGACCACCACCGAGCCTGATGCAAGAAATTTGCTTTAAGCTGGCCGCATGAGCCGAAAAGCGATGGTCCGCCCGGGAGGCCGCAGCGCGCGGGTCCAGGAGGCGGTCCACACCGCCGTGCGCGAACTCCAGGCCGAGCTGGGGCGGCCGGAGCTGACGATCCCGCTGGTCGCGGCTCGGGCGGGCGTCACCCCGTCGACGATCTACCGCCGCTGGGGCGACCTGCAGGAGCTGCTCTCGGACGTGGCGGTCGAGCACCTGCGCCCGGAGGCCCCGCCGGCGGACCACGGGAGCCTGACGGCCGACCTGCGGGGCTGGGCCGAGCAGTTCCTGGAGGAGATGGCCTCCCCCACGGGACGCGCGTACATCCGTGACGCGCTGCTGGGGGATCCCGCGGGCGACAACGCGGGGCAGTGTTCGGCGTATGCGGCGGAGCAGGTCGCCGTCGTGCTCGCGCGCGCCGCGGCGCGCGGTGAGGACGTCCCCGACGTCGAGACGGTGCTCGACCGGGTCGTGGCGCCGATGATGTACCGCATCCTGTTCCGCCCCGACGGTCTCACCGACGTGTATGCGCGACGCCTGGTCGGCGAGGCCGTGGAGGGCTTCGGCGCGTCCGACTGACCCGACCAGAGGGGGGCAGAGCGTCGCCGGTCAGGGGCAGGCGGGTGCGGCGGCGACGGGTTCGAGCCGGTAGCCGTCCCCTTCGGCGACGACGCGGCCGGCGGTCGGCGCGGGGAAGTGCGTGCCGAGGAGCAGGGCGCCGGTGTCGGCGAGCCGGGCGAGCAGCGCGCGCCGCGTGGCCTCGGCCCGTACGGGGTCGATGTCCACGCAGCTGCCGATCTCCGGACGCGCCAGCTGTACGGGGTGGTGGACGGCGTCCCCGGTGACGAGGGCGGTCGCGCCGGCGCTGCTCACCTGTACGGCGACCTGGCCCGGGGTGTGCCCCGGCGTGGGCAGCAGGCGCAACCCGTCGGCGACGTCGAAGCCTTCGGCCGGTACGTCGACCAGGTCGAGCAGACCCGCCTCCTCGACCGGCACGACGGAGTCGCGGAACATGCCGCGCCGCGCCTCGTCCATGTCGTAGGCGGCCCAGAACGCGTGCTCCACCCTCGACGTCAGGTAGCGGGCGTTCGGGAAGGTCGGCACCCACGCGCCGTCGACCTTCCGGGTGTTCCATCCGACGTGGTCGGTGTGCAGATGGGTGAGGATCACCAGGTCGACGTCGTCGGGGGTGAATCCGATGTCGGCGAGGCGGTCGAGGTAGTCGGTACGCATGTCGTGCCAGGCCGGATCGGCCCTCGTCTTGCCGTTTCCGATGCCGGTGTCCACGAGGACCCGCAGACCGTTCACGACCAGCGCGAAGCTGTGGCTGTCGAGGTGCAGGGCGCCGTCCGGGCCGGCGAAGTCGGGGCGCAGCCAGTCGTGTTCGGCGACCACGTCCGGGGTGGCGGCCGGCAGCAGCCACGGCCCGGTCGCGGGCGGCAGGGCCACCTCGTCGACCCGGTGGACCGTGATCTCCCCGACGGACCAGTGGGCGGCGGCCCGGGAGGGGGCCGGGGCCGGCTCGGTGAACTGTGCGGTGCGCATGCGCGTGTTCCTTCGTCTGCAGTGGACCGACCAACAGCAAAAGCGATTCATTCGCTTTAAGCGACCGTAGGCCCTACGGTGGGCTAACGCAAGCCGTTAGCTTTAAGGCGGCGGCGATCGCTCTGCCGCCCCCTCGGAAGGAAGGCAGCACATGTCCGCCCCGGACCTCGATCCACACTTCACTCCGCTTCCGGACACACCCTCAGGACCCCCACCGGCGCAGGACCATCAGGCGGACGTCGCGGCCGTCGCCGACCACGTCCACGCCGTCGTATCGCTCCTGCGGGAGCTGGACTTCGGCGAGACACCGCCCTCCGCGGTGTACCGGGCGGGAGGGGAGCAGCACGATGCGGCCGTATGAACTGACCGTGGCCGAAGCGGCCGAGGCCGTACGCACCCGCCGGCTCTCGCCGGTGGAGCTGGTGGACTCCGCCCTGGAGCGCATCGCGCGGGTGGAACCGCACCTGAACGCCTTCACCACCGTCACGGCCGACCGTGCGCGCGACGCGGCCCGCCGGGCCGAGACCGAGATCGCCCGCGGCACGCACCGGGGGCCCCTGCACGCCATGCCCGTCGGCCTGAAGGACCTCATCGACGTGGCCGGACTGGCGACCACGGCGAGCTCCCGGGTCCGGGCCGGCCATCGCGCGCAGAGCGACAGCACCGTCACGGCGCGGCTCGCGTCGGCCGGAGCGGCCTTGGTGGGCAAGACCCACACCCATGAGTTCGCCTACGGGCTGACCACCCCTCAGACGGCCAACGCCTGGCACCCGGACCGGGTGGCCGGCGGCTCCAGCGGCGGGTCCGCCGTCGCCGTCGCCGCCGGGGCGGCCGCCTTCGCCCTCGGGACCGACACCGGCGGCTCCATCCGGGTGCCCGCCGCCCTCAACGGGGTCGTCGGACTGAAGCCGACGTACGGGCTGGTGCCGCGCCACGGTGTGACCTCGCTGTCCTGGTCGCTCGACCACGTGGGCCCCCTCACCCGCACCGTGGAGGACGCGGGGCTGGTCCTGGCGGCGCTCGCCGGACACGACCCGCGTGACCCGGCGTCCGTCGCGGCCCCGGCCGCGGAGCACCGGCCTGGACCCGACACGGATCTGAGGGGGCTGCGGGTCGGCGTACCGGGCAACTACTACTTCGACCGGGTGGATCCGGAGGTGGAGGCGGCCGTCCGACGGGCCATCGGGCGGCTGGAGGAGCTCGGCGCCCGGCTCGTCGACGTCGAGATCCCGATGACGCGGTACATCCGGGCGACGCACTGGGGCCTGATGGTGCCGGAGGCCTCCGCCTACCACGAACGGACGCTGCGGACGGTGCCGGACCTGTACGGGGCCGACGTACGGGTCCTCCTGGCGGCGGGCGAACGCATCACCGCGGGCGACCACCTGCGGGCCCAGCGCGCCCGCACCCTCATGGGACGGGCCTGGCGGGAGATGATGGAAGCGGTCGACCTGATCGCCGCGCCGACCGTGCCGCTCACCGCCGTGGAGTCCGGTCGGACCGACGTGACCTGGGCCGACGGCAGCGTGGAAAGCGTCGCCGACGCGTACGTACGGCTCTCGGCCCCGGCCAACCTCACGGGCGTTCCCGCGCTGACCGTGCCCGTCGGCCTGGACTCGGCGGGCCTGCCGATCGGCATGCAACTGATGGGCAGGCCCTTCGACGAGGCCACGGTGCTGCGCGCGGGCCATGCCTACGAACGGACGGGCACCGCGCGGGGGTTGGCCCCGGAACGGGCGTCGCGGCGGGCGCCGTGACGAACGTCGCCGCGGGAGCTCCGGCATCGCGAGGATCACCGGTACCGCCGGTACTGCCGGTACCGCCGGTACTGCCGGGATCGCCGGGTATCGCCGGGATCGCCGACAGTCGGTGAACCGGCCCGGAACCGGCGGAGTCGAGCCAGTCGCGGGCGGCCGCGGCCGATGCGTCTGGTGGGGGTGACGGGCGCTATGTAATGTCACATCGCATGATGCTCTTACGCCGTGCGGCGTCGGCCGCTGCCCTCCTCGCCACTGTCGTTCCCCTGGCGGTCGCCTCGCCCGCGCACGCGGCCGACGGTCCGTCCGCCTGCCGCACCTCGGCCTCCGTCCCCCTGGACGCCGAACAGGCGCGACTCTCGGACGCCCGCACCACGGCCCTCATCGAGCGCGGCGGGCTCGCGGACTTCGTCCGCCGGTTCCCCGCCGCGCTCTGCTCGACCCGCGGCCCCGCCGAGGCCGACCGGCTGGTCGACGCCTGGGGCGAGGCCCTGTGGCAGGCCTCCGTACGGCGGGCCCAGACCCAGCGGCCCGGCGGCGACCTCGCCCCCGGGGACGACCGGCCGCTGTACTGGGCGCGGCTCGGCATGACCGCCGCACTCGCCCGCTGGCAGCCGGAGTTCACCGCCGACCGGGCCGGCCTCCGCGCCCGCTTCGAGGACGCCTCCCGGGGCCTGACGAACAACGCCTTCCGGACCGCGCCGGGCGTACGACGCGTCTTCATCAGCGGGTTCGACCCCTTCGGGCTCGACGCCGAGATACGCCGCGCCAACCCGTCGGGATCGGCGGCCCTGCAGCTCAACGGACGGCGCGTGACCCTCGCCGACGGCAGCCCGGCCGAGATCCGCGCCGTCGTCCTTCCCGTGCGGTACTCCGACTTCGACGCCGGCATGGTGGAGCGGGCGTTCGCCCCGCGCATGGCCGGCGGCCCCGCCTCCGCCGACATCATCACCACCGTCAGCCAGGGCTACCCCGGCGTCTTCACCCTGGAGGACTGGGCGGGGCGGGCCCGGTCCGCCGACCCCTACCCCGACAACGTGCGCGCCCTCTCGGGCGGCACCCGCGAACACCCGGTGACCGCCCCCGGCCTCGGTCCGGGCCCGGAGTTCATCCGCACCACGCTCCCCGCGAGCGCCGTCACCGCCGCCGTGCAGAGCCCGTATCCGGTCCTCCTCAACAGCGACGTCACCGAGATCCCGGCGGGCGGCACCACCCCCGTCGACCGGACCGACGGCCCGACCCCGGGCTCACGCGCCGTGGCGGGCGGCGGGGGCGGCTACCTCTCCAACGAGGTGGCCTACCGCTCCAACCGCCTGCGCGCCGAACTCGCCCCGCGGCTGCCCGGCGGCCATCTCCACACCCCGGTGCTCACCGGCCTGCCGGCCGACCCCCAGCAGCTGACCGGCACCGAGTTCGAACGCAACGAGAGCGCGATCGCCGCGGAGGTCCGCGCGGTCCTCGAACACGCCGCCGTGCGGCGCTAGGTTCTGCCCCGCCTGCGGTGCGTCCTGCTGCCATGGGGCAGGATGGCAGCCCGTTCCGGATGCGTACACACGCCCGAACGCGGCTTCAGGCACGACGAACTGACAGGTGACAAGGTGACGACACACCCACACCCCATACGACGGCCGGCAGCGCCCGTCGCCACTCCCCCGGGCCGGCGCGGCGCACCGGAGGGGGTCCGTTGACCCGGGATCTCGTCCTGCACGACTGGCTGGTCGCCGGGATCGCCCTGGCGGCGGGCGCCGCCGCCGGGCTGCTGCTGCGGGCCCTGCTGCGGTGGCTGGGCCGGCACGCCGCGCGGACCCGGTGGCAGGGGGACGACATCATCGTCGACGCCCTGCGCACCATCGCGCCCGGGGCCGCCCTGATCGCCGGGGCGGCCGTGGCCGGCACCACCCTGCCGCTCACCACGCGCGTCTCCGGATTCGTGAACCAGTCACTGACCGCACTGCTCATCCTCATCGCCACGCTGAGCGCGGCGCGGGTCGTCGCGGGCCTCGTCCAGTCCGTGGCGGGGGCGCGCACCGGGGTGGCCGGGTCGGCGACCATCTTCGTCAACATCACGCGGATCGTGGTCCTCGTGATGGGCGTCCTCGTCGCCCTGGAGACCCTGGGCGTGTCCATCGCGCCACTGGTCACCGCCCTCGGTGTGGGTGGTCTGGCGGTGGCCCTGGCCCTCCAGGACACCCTCGCCAACCTCTTCGCCGGCGTGCACATCCTCGCCTCGAAGACCGTGCAGCCCGGTGACTACATCCGCCTCACGAGCGGCGAGGAGGGCTACGTCGTCGACATCAACTGGCGCAACACCGTGGTCCGCAACCTGTCGAACAACCTGGTCATCATCCCCAACGGGCGTCTCGCACGGACCAACATGACCAACTTCACCCAGCCGGAGGCGCAGTTCTCGATCCTGGTCCAGGTGGGTGTGGGCTACGAGAGCGACCTCGAGCACGTCGAGCGGGTGACCCTCGACGTGGTCGGCAAGGTGATGGCGCACGTGGACGGTGCCGACCCGGCGCACGAGGGGGCGGTCCGCTTCCACACGTTCGCGGACTCCCGGATCAACTTCACGGTGATCCTGGGCGTCGGCGAGTTCAGCGACCAGTACCGGATCAAGCACGAGTTCATCAAGCGCCTGCACGAGCGGTTCCGGGCGGAGGGCATCTCGATCCCCGCACCGACGCGTACGGTCGCGCTCCACCAGGACGAGGTCCCGGGCGCTCCGTCACCGCACCCGTCGGCGTCGCCGGTCCCGCACCAGCGCCAGGCACCGCCGCCGATGCCGGCGGCCGGCGGCCGGTAGCGCGCCGAACCCGTACCCGAGCCCTCGCGCGCATGCCGTCCGTCGTGCGCACGGGGGCGCGGGGCGACGACCGTGTCCGGATGCGGAATCCGTATGCGGTACGTCAAGACCTCACCAGGGCGGGTGCCTCCTGCTCCCACCGTGGGCAGGCTGCACGTGGCGACAGCCGATCGGCCGGCTGCCCGCGCCACGTCCGGACTGGAGGCAGCACATGCCCGGGTACCGACTCCACGACCGTGCCGCGCTGTTCGGGGCCCTGGTGGTTCCCCTGCTCGTGGCTCTCGCGCTCGTTCCCTTCCGCGCCCATCTCTCACCGGCGAACGAGGCCTTGGTCCTGGTCGTCGTCGTGGTCGCGATCGCCGCCTCGGGCACGCGGACCGCCGCCGCCCTGGCCGCACTGTCCGCGGCGACCTGGTACGGCCTCCTTCTCCTCTCCCGGCCCTATCGGCGGTTCACCCTCGCCGACCGGGACGAGATCCAGACGGCCGTCCTGCTGCTGGTCGTCGGGCTGATCGTCGCGCACCTGGCCGTCCGGGCCCGCAGGCTGGAGGCGGTCGTGGTCACCGGGGCCGCGCACCTGTCCAGCCTCCAGGGCACGGCCCGGTTGACCGAACGCGGCGATTCTCCGGACGCGGTGGTCGAGTTCGTCCGCCAGGAGCTCATCGGCCTGCTGGAGCTGCGTGGTTGCCGCTTCGAGTACGGGACCCTGATCGGCCACCGGCCTCGGCTGGAGCACGACGGCGGCCTGTGGCTGCGCCGCGGCGGCGAGGTCACCGAATACGCCGACTGGCCGGACGGCGAGACCGAGTTGCGGGTCGTCGGGGGCGGCCACTACTACGGCCGCTTCCTCCTCGCCCCCGCTCCCGGCCACCCCCTGCCGCCCGAGGACGCCCGCTCGGTGGCACTCGCCCTTGCCGCACTGGCGGGCGCCGCCCTGGACACGGCGGGAGTGTCCCACCGCGGCTGAGCCCGCGACATTCCACCCGTTCCCTGGGCTGCGCCGAGTGGCGAGGACGTGCGGCCCGGCGAGTGCCTCGGGCCCCGAGCCTCGGCTCACGGGGCGTGGCGGTGGACGCGGGCGAGGACCAGGACCGTGTCGTCGGTCGGCGGTTCGGGCAGCAGGCCGGCCAGAATCCGGTCCGCCATGGCCTCCAACGGTTGTGCGTGGTCGCCCAGTTGGGTACGCAGGGCGTCCAGTCCGACCTCGATGTCCCGTCCCCGGGCCTCGATGAGGCCGTCCGTGTAGAGGGCGAGCGTCGCGTTCTCGGGCAGTTCGATCTCGGTGGTCCGGAACGGGCAGCCGCCGACGCCCAGTGGGACGCCCAGGACCTCGTCGACGGTCTGCACCGTGCCGTCCGGCCGGAGCACCAGGGGTGGGGGGTGGCCGGCGCTGGCGATACGGGCGCGTCCACTGCGCGGGTCGTAGACGAGGTACACGCAGGTCGCGAGCTCGATGCCGGCCTCCTGGGCGCAGGCGTCGAGTTCGGTGAGCAGGTCGGCGGGCTCACCGTCGTGGCGGGCCAGCGCCTTGGTGGTGATGCGGAGGTAGCCCATGGCGGCGGCCGCGGACACCCCGTGCCCCATCACGTCGCCCACGACGAGGACGACCCGACCGTCGGGGAGGTTGATCACGTCGTACCAGTCGCCGCCGACCTCGGTGATCCTGCTACCGGGTACGTACCGGTGGGCCACGTCCACGTACGGGCTGGCCGCCAGCTCGGTGGGCAGCAGGGCCCGCTGCAGGGTGAGCGCGATGTCCTGGACCCGGCTGTAGAGGCGGGCGTTGTCGAGGCAGATCGCGGCGCGCGAGGCGAGTTCGCCGGCCAGGCTGACGTCCTCCTCGGAGAAGGGCGGACGGGCGGCGGACCGGCCGAACATGGCGATGCCCTGGACGGTGCCCCGGGCGATGAGCGGGGCGACGAGGATGCAGGCCACCCCGCTCTCGCCCATGATCTTCGTGCGTGACTCGGTGACGACGGTGCGGGCCAGGAACTCCTCGTCCACCACGGCCGAGATGGCGCGGCCGGTGCTCAACATGTCGTGGATGACGGAGCCCGGCGGGTAGCGGACCTTCTCCACCCCGCTCACGAGTTCGACGGCCGGAGCGGGCAGGGTCGTCCCGGAGGCGATGCGGCGGGTGAACAGGGGCCGCCCGGGATCGAAGTCCTCGGTCTCGTCCATCCATTCCACGATCTCGACGACGGAGCCGTCGCAGAAGTCGGGCATCGACGCGTCGACGAGTTCCTGGGCGGTGAGGTTGACGTCCAGGGTGGTCCCGATCCGGGTGGAGGCCCCGTCGAGGAGGGCCAGCCTGCGACGGGCGGCGGTGGCTTCCAGGATGGCCCGTTCCCGGTCGGTCACGTCGATCATCAGTCCGCCCACGCCGGCGTGCGTCCCGACGGCCCGGCTCAGCGGGAAGAAGCTCACGGACCGGACCTGGTCCCGGTCCGGATGCCCGCGGGGGCGCACGCCGACCAGGGTCCCGACGACGGGCGCTCCGCCCCGGGCGACGGCGCGCACCATGCGCTCGTACTCGCCGCCGTCGGACGTGATCATGATCTCGTCCATGCGTCGGCCCAGGTGGGAGCGGATCGGCAGGCCGTCCATGTCGGCGAGGGCCTGGTTGAGGTGGATGTAGCGCAGGTCCTCGTCGACCATGACGAGGCCGATGGGGCAGGTCTCGAAGAGGGCGTCGAGGAAGGCGAGGTTGGTCTTGACCCGGTCGAGTTCGTCGCTGCGGCTCGTCAGGATCATCACCACCGAGGGGCCGGACCCGGTCACGGAGAAGGACCGGAAGCCGCAGTCGAAGGCCGTGCCGTCGCGGTGCCGGGCCGTCAGCCTGCCCCGCCAGTAGCCCTGTGTACGGCCTTGTTCCGTCAGCCGGGCGCACGACGCGGAGGCGCCGTTGGCGGCGTCGGCGAAGAGGAGGGCGCCGGGCCGGGTGAGGACGGCGCCGGGTTCGTACCCGAAGAGGTCGCGGGCGCCGGGCCCCCAGTAACAGACCCGGTCGCGCTCGTCGATGCCGAGGACGGCCACGGGCACGCGCTCCAGCAGCGACCCGGGCTCGGACCAGATCGGGCCGTGGGTCTCCTCGCCCCCCGGCCGAGCCGATGGCACGAGACGTCCCCTTCCGCACGCCGTTCTCTCCACATCATCATGCGGACACGTCGTGCGGGCACGCCGGGCGCCGCGAGGGGCCCTGGTCCCCGCACGGCCGACTCCAGGAGGGGTGCGGACGACACCAGCAAGGCCTATGCGCCTTTTGCCTGGCAGATGCGAGTGTCGGCGACGTCTTCACCTCTTGGATGATCAACCGTGACGGGGTACGGTCGAGCGGCCCGATTCCGTGCTCCGAACCAGGTGCCGCCCCGGGTGCGCCCCTGCTTGACTGGTCGTGGCCACCACCCTCCGGACCGCTTGGCGGCTCTCGCGGTCACGGAGTGACCTGGTCCAGGAAGCCCCCGCGCGCCGACAGCGGTGTTCGGCGCGCGGGGCTTCGCCGACCGCCGCCGTCGCCCGTACCCGTACCCGTACCCGTACATCGTGGAGCTGCGACGGCCCGCGTTTCGACACCCCGGCACCTGCCGAGCCCGCCGGACTCCCGGATGATCGATGTTCCGCCTTCCTTCGATCACGGGAGTCCAGCCCCATGTCCACCATCAGCGTGCGTTCCGTGCGGGAGGGCGACTTCGCCCAGTGGCGCGTCCTCTACCGCGGCTACGCCGACTTCTACGGCGTGGAGCAGACCGAGGAGGCGGCCGCCACGGTGTGGTCCTGGGTGACCGACCCCGGACACGAGGTCGACGCCCTGGTGGCCGAGGACGGCGAGGGCCGGCTGCTGGGCCTCGCCCACTACCGTCCGTTCGCGCGCCCGCTCTCCGCGACAGTCGGCTGCTTCCTCGACGACCTGTTCGTGGCACCCGAGCATCGCGGCTCGGGCGCCGCCGACCTGCTGCTCGGCGCCCTGCGCGAGCTCGCGGCCGAGCGGGGCTGGAGCGTGGTCCGCTGGATCACCGCCGACGACAACCACCGCGCCCGCGCCAAGTACGACCAGGTCGCCCGGCGCACGATGTGGGTCACCTACGACATGACCCCCTGAGCCCCGACGGTCGGCCGGCCCCGCACGCGTCAGCCCAGTGCGAACCAGGCCGCCCGGGCCTTCTTCCACTCCGCGTGGGTCAGGTCCTTGGCCTCGGTGCCGTCCCCGTACAGGTCCGCGGACCCGCTGTCCGTGATCAGCTGCACCCGGGCGCCCGGAACCGTCAGGTCCGGCACCTCCACGATGGCCTCCCAGCCGCCGGGGTCGGTGGTCGGCAGGTCCGCCCGCTTGACCGGCGCGTGGCCGGGGACGCCGTCCCACTGGTAGAGCGCGTACGGGTCGGAGTTGTCGTCGGCGGCCCAGGAGCCGGCCAGGATCAGGTACTGCCCGGCCGCGTTCTTGCGGATGTCCCGGACGGAGAGGCCGCCGAGGTCCAGCTCGATGCCCGGCCCGAAGGTGGCCTTGACCCCGCTCGCCAGGACCTGGTCGAAGTTGGTGACCGGCACGATCAGGGCCTTGCCGCCGGGCACGACCGGCGCGAGCGGGGCCCGGAAGCCCAGGTAGGCGGTGCTGGTCGAGCCCGGGGCGAACTCCAGGCCCTCGACGTTGAACCCGTCGATCTGCTTCGGCGCCTCACCCTCCGCGGTGCCCGCCGCGAAGCCGTACTTGTTCCCGTTGGCCTTGTCCCAGGCCACCAGGTCGTCGCGGAGCTTCTTGTACGAGCGCCCGTAGGTCAGCTGCGCGCTCGCGCCGGATCCGCTCACCGTGGTGGTGAAGACCGTGTTGCGGGGAGCCTTGTACTCGCCGTCCTTGTTGTTGCCGAGCGAGCCGGTCCAGTAGATGGTGTTGCCGATCCGGGTCGCGCCCTCGATGTCCACCTCCTTGCTCACGCCGAGCTGCGAGGAGAAGTCCCAGGTCCGCACCGGTGCGCCCGAGCGGGAGCGGTCGTACAGGCGCAGCACGTTGGACTCGTCGTCGGCCACCACCGCGTACCCGCCGCCCACGTCCACGGCGGCCGAGGCGTCCGCGGACCCGGTGAGGTACCGCGCGTCGGCCGGGTTCTGCACGGCTGCCGAGGCCGCGTAGGACAGCGTCTTGGTGGCGGTCTTGCCGCCCAGCCCGGTGACCTTGACGGTGAGGTTGGTGTAGCCGCGGCCACGCGCGGCGACGGCCAGCTGCCGCACCGCCCCGCCGCCCGTGAAGGTCGCGTCCCCGATACCGGCGACCGAGGCCTTGCTCGACGCGGACACGCTGACGGTGAGCGCGGACGCGTCGGCCCCGCTCTGGCCGACGGTGACGTTCACGACCGGGTCACCGGTCGCGCCGACGGCCCCGGAGAGGTAGGAGGCGGACAGCGCGATCGTCGGCGTCCCGTACGTCACGGCCTGCGCGGGCACGGTCAGCGCGGCGACCAGCAGGGCGGCGGCGCCGGCGGTCCCGGCGGCGAAGCGAACGGTCACGGAAGGTCCTCTCGTCTACGGCGTCACGTCGTGACGGCCGTCGAGAAGATTCGGCCACGGTGGACAATTCCCGGTGCACACCACCCGTCCACCCGGAGAACAGCGTTCCGGAAATCCGCCGCACCCGCCATCCGAGCGCCCGTCGTCCCAGCGCCCGGCGTCCGAGCGCCTGTCGTCCGAGCGCGGCGGTCGTCAGGCCGGGAGGTCCATCAGGAGGAGCGGGGCCGTCGTGGGCTGGTCGGAGCCTCCGGTGGGTTCGAGGGTGAGGCCGATCGCGGCGGCGCCGGCCGTGTCGCCGTCGATGAGGACGGTTCCGTCCTGGTGGATGAAACCGGCCGGGCGCATCGTGCCGTCGTGGTCGAGCCAGAGTTGATAGGTCGTGCCGGGGGCGGGCGCGGGCAGTCCGCCGGCGGTGAAGACGGCCTTGTCGCGCACCGCCGAGGAGACGACGGTGGCGGAGGCTCCGTTGCTGGTGCGGCCGTGCACGGCGCGGGCGTCGGGAGCGGCCAGGACCGTGCCGACGTCGTCGAGGCGCTGCTCGATCTGCCGGGCCTGCTGTGCGTAGTGGCGGCTCTCCTGGTGCTGCCAGGCGGCCAGGCCCGCGAACAGGGCCGCGGCGGCCACGCTCGCGGCCACGACGAACCGTCCGACCTTGCGGCGCAGCGCGCCGCGCGGCGCGACCGGGGCCACGGCGGTGGAGCCCCGGGGCGGGAGTTGGCGCACGCCGTCGACGGCCGCCAGGGTGCGCCGCTTCATGGCAGGGGGCGGCGGCACGGCCACGGCGGCGGCCAGCCGGGCGGCGGTGGCCTGGAACTCGGCCACTTCCTGGCGGCACTCCTCGCACCGGGAGAGGTGGTCGGTGAACGGCTCGTGTTCGCCGGGGTCCAGGGCGTTCAGCGCGTAGGCGGCGGTGAGGGTGTGGCTGTCGGACCGGTGCTGGTTCATGTGGTCACCCCCATGCAGTCGCGGAGCCGGATCAGCCCGTCGCGCATGCGCGTCTTGACGGTGGGAAGCGGCGTGTGGAGGACTTCGGCGACCTCGCGGTAGGTCAGGCCCTGGTAGTAGGCCATGGTCACGACCTGTCGCTGGAGTTCGGTCAGGCCGCGCAGGCAGCGGCGGACCTGTTCGCTGTCCAGGCGGGTCTCGACCTGTTCGGCGACCTCGTCGAATGCCGTGCGGTGCTCGCGGGCGGCCTGCGCGTGTTCCCGGTCGGAGGATGCCTGGGCGGAGCGGACCCGGTCCACGGCCCGCCGGTGGGCGATGGTCGCGACCCAGGTGGTGACGCTGCCGGAGTCGGGCCGGTAGCGGGCGGCCTGCCGCCACAGGTCGATCATGACCTCTTGGGCGACCTCCTCGGACTGGGCCCGGTCGCGCACGACCTTGATCACGATCCCGAGGACCAGGGGGGCGAGGGCGTCGTACAGGACGGAGAACGCCTCCTTGTCGCCGTGGGCCACCTGCCGCATGACCTGGGCGAGGTCGATGCGGTCGGCGGGGCCTTCGGCGGGTTCGGGGGCGAAGGGGCTCGGTCGGTTCACGGGGTGGGCTCCGACCGTGGGGACCGGACGCGGGGTCGGCCGGGGGCGTCCGGTCGGGGGCGGGCTGTCCATCGCATGGTGATCCTTGTCCGGAGAGCAGCGGCCGGACCGCCGCGCGAAAGGCGGTGTCGACCACAGGTCCAGGGGGCGGGGTCTGATGGTTCTTCGTAGCGGAGGCGCGTACGGATGGGAGGGCGTTCACGCTCCGGGCCGGCGCGCGGTTCCCTCGTTCGAGGGAACCGGCGGGTCAGGGGTCCCGCCAGGTGATCACGGCGATGACCTGCTTGCCGCGCGGTGAGCGGCTGACGAAGAGGTCCGCGCCGAGCGCCCGGACGATCTGCAGTCCGCGCCCGCGGGTGGCGTCGGGCCCGTGGCCGTCGCCCCGCCGGGGCAGGGAGAGCGAGCCGTCGCTGACACAGATGCCCGCCCGGCCGCGGTCCAGGCTGATCGTGAGCGCGTACGGGGGCAGGGCGTGCCGGACCGCGTTGGTGGCGAGCTCGGAGGCGATCAGCAGGATGTCGCAGGCGGTCTCCTGTGGGCAGCGCACGGGGTGCAGGGCGAGGGTGCGCGCGGCGCTGCGGCGGGCTTCACCGGCGGCACGCGGTCCTGACGGCAGGGGGTGGTGCACGGTCCTCGGCCGCGCGGTGGATGCGATTGCGGTGTCCATGACTGTTCCTCGCTGTGCGAGCGGCCCCGGGGGGGCCGGTGGCTACGGGAGCTACGGGAGCTACGGGAGCTACGGGAGCCGGGAACGGACGGGGTTCCGGGGCGGTGACCCCGGAACCCCTGTGTGCCAGGTCGGCGCTACGTTGCGTCGGAGCTACCACTTGCTGTGGCAGTTCCAGTGGCCGGGCGTCCAGTGCTTCGAGTAGCCCTTGCCCCACCAGCCGTCGTGCCAGTTGCCGTGGTGGTCGCGGTAGCCCTGATGCCAGGTGCCGTGCTTCCACTTGTATTCCCAATGGCCCTTCACCCAGGTGCACCGCTCGTGGCGGTCCCACCGGTTGTGGCGGTCATGGCGGTCCTGACGGTGGTCGCGATCACGGTCACGGTCGCGGTCACCGGTGAGCGTCGAGCTCACCGTGGCGGACGTCGCCGGGGCGGCGTTCGCGGTGCCGGAGAGGCCCAGCAGCGACCCGCCGGCCAGCAGCCCGACGGACGTGGCCCCCACCAGCAGACGCCGCGTGCGCAGCGAACCGGTCATCGCACTCACCTCCTTCCCTTCGTCGGACGGTCGGTTCGGCGGCCCCTTCGACCTCAGGAGCCTCATCAGGGATTCGCCGCGAGCGGCGCGAGGGATTGGAAAAACCTCATGTGCGGACAAAAAGGCTCGACCCCGGCGCCGCGCCGTTCGCGGCCCGAGCGGCATCGCCCATGCTGCGGGCGTGCCGACGTACTCCGTGAGCCTCGCCGCCCGACCGCTGCGCGTGAGCCCGGAAACCGTCCTCCGATGGACGGAGACGGGCCGACTGCCGGCCGACCGCGCTCCGGACGGTTCACGATCCGTCGACGGCGTGGCCCTGGCCGCCTTCGCCCAGGAACGGGCCGCCGGAACGCACCCGTTGCCGCCCCGCGTCGCGCCGACCTCCGTACGGAACTCCTTCGCCGGGTCGTCACCGCCGTACGGCTCGACGAGGTGGCGGCCCGGGTGACGTCCACCGAGGTCCACGTCGAAGCACCGTAGGCCCCGTCCCGGCGCCCGAGGTCATCCGCAGCGCAGCGCCGCGTACAGGTCCAGCTTGTGGTCGAGGCGCGACAGGTCACGGCCCGTCAGGACCTCCACCCGCTCGATCCGGTAGTGCACCGTGTTCACGTGCAGGTGGAGCGCCTCGGCCGTGCGGGCCCAGGAGCAGTTGTTGGCCAGGAAGACCTCCAGGGTGTCCCGCAGCATCCCGTCCCCGAGCGCCCCCAGGGTCCGTGCCCCGTACACGGATCGCACCTCCGGCGGGATCCCCGCCATCAGCTCCCCGAGGGTGTCCAGGTGCTCGACCCCGCGCACCGGGACCGTCCCGTCGGCCGAGGTGAGCGCGAACCGGGCCTGGGTGAGCGAGGCACGCAGCCCTTCCAGGCCCTCGGCCCGCGCGCCGATGCCCAACCGGAGGTCCGCCTGCGGTCCCCCGCACTGCTGGAGCAGCGGCCACACCGCGCGGAGCGCGCCGGCCGCGTCGATCTCGGAGGCCGGGTCCTCGTGCAGCACCGCCACCGACCGGCCCACCGCGTACACGGCGCCCTCCAGGTGGCGCAGGCCCTCCGCGAGGGCGTCGCCCGAGGTCGATGCCATGACCCGGTACGCCCCTCCGACGGGCAACCCGGCGCCCGCGAGCGCCTCCTCCAGCGCTCCGGTGTCGGCGGGGGCGGGGGTGGGGCCCGCGAGGGTTCCCTCCAGTACGCCGATCAGCTCCTGCCCGGCCAGCCGCTCCGCCGCGAGCCGGCGGGTCTGTCCGCCTCTGCTCTGGGCGAGCACCTCGGCGATCTCGTGGAGCACCCGCGGGGGCGCCGCGTCCGGGTCGGGCACGTACAGCTGCCAGGCGTCGTACGGGGAGCTCTCGGTCTCGATGCGCAGCCGGACCCCGCCGCGCGCGGAGGCGGCGGACACCTGCCCGGCGGGCAGCTCGGGGGCGGACGGGGTACGGGCCACCGTGCGGCCGGTGGCGGTGAGCAGGTAGCAGGAGACCCGGCCGAGGTGCGCGCACGCCCGGTCCAGGAGTTCGTCCGGGCCCGCCCCCGCCTCGACGAGCCGGCTCAGCTCGCCGCGCACGTTCTCGGGGAGGGCGAAGAGCCGGGTCGGGCGGCGGCTGAGGTCGCCCCACTGGCGCAGGTACACGGCCTCGGTGACCGCCCGGAAGCTGGTGCGCGCGGGGACGGCCACGAGCGGCACCCGGTGGCTCCGGCAGGCGTCGACGACCTCTTCGGGGACCCTGCCGTGGGTCTCTTCCCCGGCCAGCAGCGCCGTGGCGCCGGCGTCGGCGAGCGCGCCGACGAAGCGGTCCGCCTTGGCCACGTCACCCTCGGCCCACCACACGAGTCCGCTCAGCACGAGTTCCCCGGGCCCCAGGAAGCGGCCGGGCTCCTCCAGGTCGGTGGCGGTGACACCGGCGACCTCCTGGCCGAGAAGGGTTTCCTCGCCCCAGAGCAGGTGGAGGCCGAGGCTGTCGAGCTGGAGCAGGTCCAGGACGTGCATGGCGGGGACTCCTTGCGATGGGCGGATGCCCACATTCGCGAGGTGAACAGAGGCTGAGTCATCGTAAATGCTAGGTGAAGTGCCCGGTACGCCTCTTGGTTGATCCTCCAGGAGGGATGGTTGCGGGCTCGTCCGATTCCGTGGCCGGGACCAGTCGTTTCGCACCGTCTCCCGTTGCTTCACTGGCTGAAACCCCCTGTCAGGCCGGAAAGGCTGGTGGCGCGAATTGGATCTCAACACGGTGCTCGACGTGCGCGACGCGCGCCGCCGCGAACCCTGGCGTCCCGGTGACGCCTGGCTCGGCGGCGGCACGTACCTCTTCTCCGAGCCCCAGCCGCACATCCGCCGCCTGGTCGACCTCTCCCGCATGGGCTGGCCGCCCCTGTCCTGGCAGCCCGACGGCTCCCTGGACATCGCCGCGACCTGCACGATCACCGAGCTCTCGCGGTTCGCCCGGACCCTGCCGACCACGGCCGCCCCGCTCTTCGAGCAGTGCTGTCGGGCCTTCCTCGCCAGCTTCAAGATCTGGAACATGGCGACCGTCGGCGGGAACCTGTGCAACGGCCTGCCCGCGGGCCCCATGGTCTCCCTCACGGCCGGCCTCGACGGGACGGTCTTCCTCCAGAGCCAGGACGGCGCCACCCGCCGGATGCCCGTCACCGAGTTCATCCTCGGCGCCGGCGTGAAGGACCTGCGGGAGGGTGAGCTGCTGCGGTCCGTGCGCCTGCCCCCGAACGCGCTGGACTCCCGTACGGCCTTCCGCCAGGCGTCCTTGTACGGACTCGGACGCTCCGGCGCGCTGGTCATCGGCGCGTGCGACCCCGCCGACGGCTCCCTCGCCGTGACGGTGTCCGCCGCCACCGTCCGCCCCTTCCGCTTCTGGTTCGCGTTGCCGCCCACGGCCGCCGAACTGCGCGCGGCGATCGACGGCACCGTCCGGCCGGACGAGTGGTACGACGACATCCACGGACTGCCCGCATGGCGGCGCCACATGGCCCTGCGCCTGGCCGAGGAGATCCGCCGCGAGCTCACCACCGAGGACCACCGATGACGTACGAGATCGAGATCAACGAGCGGCGTTTCGACACCGAGCCGCGGGCCGGCCAGTGCCTGCGCACCTACCTGCGCGAACGCGGCTGGTTCGGCGTGAAGAAGGGCTGCGACCAAGGCGACTGCGGGGCTTGTACGGTCCACGTCGACGGACAGCCCGTGCACAGCTGTCTCTACCCGGCCGTCCGCGCCGAGGGGCGCCGCGTCACCACGGTGGAGGGTCTCGCCCGCTCCGGCGGCGAACTCCACCCGGCGCAGCGGCAGTTCCTGGACGCCCAGGGCTTCCAGTGCGGCTTCTGCACCGCCGGCTTCCTGATGACCACCGCCGCCCTCCAGGCGGAGGAGGGCACCGTCCACGACGACGGCAAGCTCCAGGACCTGCCGCGCGCCTTCAAGGGCAACATCTGCCGCTGTACGGGCTACCGCGCCATCGAGGACGCGGTCCGCGGGGTCAAGCACACCGAGAGCCCCGAGGCCGGGCAGGCCGTGGGCCGGTCCCTGGCCGCCCCGGCCGGGCCGCTCGTCGTCACCGGCACCGCCCGCTACACGTTCGACGTGGAGGTGCCCGGGCTGCTGCACATGAAGCTGCTGCGCTCGCCGCACCCGCACGCGCGGATCGTCGACATCGACATCAGGGACGCCCTTCAGGTCCCGGGGGTCCACGCGGTCCTCACCCACCACGACGCCCCCGACCGGCTGTACTCGTCGGCCCGCCACGAGCACCCGACCGAGGACCCGATGGACACCCGCGTCCTGGACGACGTGGTCCGCTTCGTCGGCCAGCGCGTGGCCGCCGTCGTCGCCGACAGCGAGCAGGCCGCGGAGGAGGGCTGCCGCCGGGTGGTCGTCACGTACGAGGAGCTCCCCTACGTCGTCGACCCGGAGGAGGCCATGCTGCCGGGTGCGCCGATCCTCCACCTCAAGGGCCCCGAATCGGGGATCTTCCGCGCCGAGAACAACGTGTGCGGCGAGGTCCACAACACGCTCGGCGACATGGCGCAGGGGTACGCGGAGGCGGACGTCGTCTACGAGGAGACCTTCCGGACGCAGCGCGTGCAGCACGCCAGCCTGGAGACCCACGGCAGCGTCGCGTACTTCGAGCCCAAGGAGGAGGGTGACGGCGAGCGCATCACCGTCCGGTCCTCCACCCAGGCCCCGTTCCTGACCCGGCGGGCGCTGTGCGCCCTCTACGACCTGAACGAGGACGAGGTGCGCGTCGTCGCGGGCCGCGTGGGCGGCGGGTTCGGTGGCAAGCAGGAGATGCTCACCGAGGACATCGTCGTCCTCGCCGCCCTGAAGCTGCGCCGGCCGGTGAAACTCGAATTCACCCGGGCCGAGCAGTTCTACGGGGCCACCACCCGCCACCCCTTCAAGATCACCATCAAGATCGGTGCCAAGGCCGACGGCACCCTGACCGCGCTGCGCATCCGCGTGGTCTCCAACACCGGCGCCTACGGAAACCACGGCCCGGCGGTCATGTTCCACAGCGTGGGCGAGTCCTTCGCCGTCTACAAGGCGCCGAACAAGGAGGTGGAGGCGTACTCCGTCTACACCAACGGCGTCCCGGCCGGCGCCTTCCGCGGCTACGGCCTGGGCCAGGTGCTGTTCGCCCTCGAATCGGCGATGGACGAACTCGCCCTCCGGCTCGGCATGGATCCGCTCGTACTGCGCGAGAAGAACGTCATCGGCGCCGGTGACCACCTGGTGACCCCGATCGGCCACGAGGAGGACCTGTTCATCGCCTCGTACGGGTTGAAGCAGTGCATGGACGTGGTGCGCAAGGCCATCGCTGAGGACCGCAGCCACGAGGACGTCCCGGAGGGCTGGCTCACCGGCACGGGATCGGCCGTCGCGATGATCGCGACCGGTCCGCCCGGCGGTCACTTCGCCGATGCCCGGGTGAGCCTGCTGCGTGACGGTACGTACGACATCGCGGTCGGCACGGCGGAGTTCGGCAACGGCACGACCACCGTCCACAAGCAGATCACGGCCGGTGCCCTGAACACGACGGTGGACCGGATCGCGGTCCGCCAGTCGGACACGGACGTGGTCCGGCACGACACCGGAGCCTTCGGATCCGCCGGCACGGTGGTGGCGGGCAAGGCGGTGATGCTGGCGGCGAACTCGCTCGCGGAGCGCCTGCTGACCTTCGCGGCCCGCCACACGGGCGTGGCCCGGCACCTGTGCGAGCTGGGGCCCGAGGCCTTCGACTGCGCGGGCCGGATCGTCACCCTCAAGGAGTTGTACGAGGCCGCGCAGGACAAGGGCGAGCTGGAGGAGATGGCCGCGGACGGCCACTGGACCGGCTCCCCCCGTTCGGTGGCCTTCAACGCCCAGTGGTTCCGCCTCGCCGTCGACCCGGACACCGGCGAGATGAGGATCCTGCGGAGCGTGCACGCGGCGGACGCCGGCAAGGTCATGAACCCGCTGCAGTGCCGTGGCCAGGTCGAGGGGGGCGTGGCCCAGGCGTTGGGCGCGACCCTGTTCGAGACGGTACGGGTGGACGAGCGCGGCGAGGTCACCACGGCCGCCTTCCGCCGCTACCGGCTCCCGCAGTACGCGGACATCCCGCGCACGGAGGTCCACTTCATGGAGACCTCGGACGCGATCGGCCCGCTCGGCGCCAAGTCCATGAGCGAGAGCCCCTTCAACCCGGTGGGCCCCGCCTTCACCAACGCCCTGCGGGACGCGACCGGGGTGCGGTTCACCGAGATGCCCGTGACCAGGGACGTCGTATGGCAGAAAATGCAAGCTGCAAGGGAGTAGATCGGACTCATCTGCGGCTCACATGGTGAGATGAGGGTGGCAGATACGTTTCCAAGGCGACGGTATCCGGGAATCGGGCTCGTATGGCCAAACTCATGCTGCACGGCGACCTCGACCGCCCGGCCCTGCTCAGCGTCGCCGACCTGCGCGAATGGAAGCAGCACCGGGCCAAGGTGGTGTTCGACTGCGCGACGAACGGCCCGCAGCACCACGTCTTCGAGGGTGTGTTGCTGCGTGACGTGGTCGCGAGCGCGGGGCCGGCCTTCGACGCCCGGCGCCGCAAGGACCGATCGCGCTTCCTGCTGGCCGTCAGCGGCGGGGACGGCCACCACAGCGTTCTCGCCTGGGCCGAACTGGACGCCGACTTCGGGGGCAGTCCGGTGCTGCTGGCCACCCGGCTGGACGGGACGGACCTGGACGAGGCCGGGGCCCAGCTGGTGGTCCCGTCGGACCGGTGCGGGGCCCGCTATGTCAGCGCGGTCACGCACGTGTGGTTCGGCGCCCTGGCGGCGCCGGGCCTCTGAGCGCGGCCGGGACGACGCTTACGGTTCAGGCGCCGGCGAGGGAGATCTCGGTCGACTTGATCAGCGCGACGACGGCGGAGCCGGGGACCAGACCCAGCGCCTGGACGCCGTCGGCGGTGACGGCCGCGGTCAGCCCGCCCCCGTTCACGTTGATCTTCACGGCGGCCATGGCCGGGCCGACGGCCACCTCGGACACCGTGCCCGTGATCTGGTTGCGGATGGAGATGTTCTCGACCGGGCCGGTGGCCAGGGCCACCTCGGTGGACTTGACGAGCGCCTTCACCGCGGATCCCGAGGTGATGCCGAGGTCCTTGACGGCTTCGGCGGTGATGGCGGCGGTGATCTCCTGACCGCCGTCCAGCCGGACCTTGACCGTCGCCATGGCTTCGCCGACGGTGACGGCGGTGACGGTGCCCGCGAGCTGGTTGCGGATGCTCAGAGTCATGGTTCGACCTCTTGCGTAGGCGCCTCGCGCGGTCCGGGAGGGCCGCACGGGACCGACCGTAGGGCCACCCGGTCCGGCCCGCCCCGATCCTCCTCGCGCCCGCGCGCCAGAACCACCCGACCGGTCGGCCCGGTGCTTCACTGGGGAGCATGCCCTTCGACCGCTACGGCGTGCTGGCCGGGACCCTGCACCAACACTTCCGCGACACCCCCGACACGGAGGGCGCCTGGTTCCACGTCAACCTCCGTGTCGACGCCCCGGACGGGCGGTACAAGTGCGCCGTCGACGTGGACAGCCACGACTCGGACACCGGCGTGCAGTGGAAGGTCTTCACCGTGGACGCGGCGGCACTCGGCCCGGTGGCCGCCCTGGCGCCGGGCTTCCACGATCTCGCCCGCACGCCCGGGTCCGGCGCCCTCGACTACATCCGCCATCCGGCCCTGCGCCGGCGCCAGGACTGGCCCGGATGGCTGCCCGGCCCGCTGCGCGAACTCCTCGACCGGCTCCTGAAGTCGTCCCCGCCGTGGACCTCGGGCTCCAATCTCGAAGCGGCCACCGCCTTCGAACCGATCCTCACGGTCGGACGGCGGATCCTGGTCTTCGGCGAGCCCTTCGACACCGGGCTGGGCGTGCACAACATCCACCAGAACCAGGGCGACCCGTACGGCAGCCCGTGGTGGCCCGAGAACGGC
The DNA here is from genome assembly GCF_041432505.1 of Streptomyces virginiae. GTDB lineage: Bacteria > Actinomycetota > Actinomycetes > Streptomycetales > Streptomycetaceae > Streptomyces > Streptomyces virginiae_A. Next base: position 7,287,983 of record NZ_CP107871.1, on the reverse strand, counting down.
ATCTGGCAGGACGGCGCGACCATGACCCGGCGCCCCGACGGCCGTTACGACGTGTTCCTGAACAAGTTCTCCGGCCAGAAGGACCACACGGACGCCGACGGCCACCCGGTCTGAGTCCCGCCCTGTCCGCTCCGACGGCCCGGCCCGCACGAAATCGGCCCCGGACCGCCGGGAACTTCGGGCGTGCCCCGTCCGACTACTCCCCCGTGGGAGGCGGATCCTCGCCTTCCCGCGTGGCGGAGGAGGCATGTGATGGGCGGGCTGGATGTGCGCATGCGGGAGGTCGTGTGCCGGCACGGCCGGGTGGAGGCCGTCTCCGCCGTCGACCTGGAGATCGCCGCCGGAGAGCGCGTGGCCCTGACCGGCACCAACGGCTCGGGCAAGACGACGCTGCTGCGCGCCGTCCTCGGCCTGCACCGCCAGACGACGGGATCGATCCGGGTCGGCGGACGCGAGGGCCGGTCCCCCGCCGAATGGGCCTGGCGGCGCCGGGCCTGTGCCTGGATCCCGCAGAAGCCGGCCGCCGGCCGCTTCCCGCTGCTCGGCGCCGAACTGCTGGCCGCCAGCAACGCGCCGGCGGAGGCGGCCGAGGCCGCCGAGCGGCTCGGTGTGGGCAAACTCGTCGGGCGGCCCCTGCACACCCTCTCCGGCGGCCAGTTGCAGCGGATGTACCTCGCCCGTGCGATCGGATGCATCGCGGCGGGAGCCGAGTTGCTCCTGGCGGACGAGCCGACCGCCGCCCTCGACTTCGACGGGCAGTCGGAGGCCGCGGACGTCCTCACCTCCCTGCCGGTGACCCTCATCGTGGTGACGCACGACCGGGCGCTCGCCGACCGGTGCGACCGCGTCCTGGAGATGGCCGCGGGCCACCTGCGGGAGATCCGGTGAATCTGGCCACCGCCGACCTCGGCGAACTGCTGCGACTGCTGCCCGTACAACGGGCCGGAGTGGCGCTGCTGCTGGCCGCGATCGGGCTGCCGGTCATCGGTGTGGTCATCGTCGGGCTCGACATCATGCCGGTGCGGTTCGCGATGATGCACGTGGCCCTGCTGGGCATCGCCGTCGGCCTGCTCACCGGACTCGACCCGATGCTGTGCGCGCTGGTGGCCTGCGCGCTGGCCGGCGCGGGTGTCGCCCCGCTCGCCCGGACCCCGGACGGCCTGTCGGGGGCGATGGGCCTGCTGATGAGCCTGGCCATCGCGGCGGCGCTGCTGCTGCTGGCCGTGTCAGGGGTGAACGCCTCCGGCGCCTTCGCCCTGTTGTGGGGATCCATCCTGTCGGTGGGCTCCGCCGACCTCGTCGTCCTCGGCGTCCTGGCCGTCGTCGTGCCGGGCCTGTTCTGGTGGCGGCGGCGCGAGATCGGCCTCCTGCTCTACGACCGCGAGCTCGCCCAGTGTTCCGGCGTACCCGTGCGGGCGCTGACGGCCGCACTGCTGGTCCTGGTCGCCATCGCGGTCGCCGGGGCGATCAAACTCACCGGCGCCCTGCTCGTCGACGCCCTGACCTTGCTGCCCGCACTCGCCGCCCGCCGCCTGGGCAGCTCACTGAAATCGATCACCCTCTGGGCGGTCGGCATCGGCGTGGCGGTGAACCTGACGGGGTTCCTGCTGGCCCTGTGGCTGGACTGGCCGCCCGGCCCGGTCCTCGTCCTGACCGCGGGGGCACTGGTCCTCGCGGTGCATTTCATACCCGAACGGAGAATCAGCTCATGGCGCGCACCCGCGTCCGTATCACTTCCCTCCTCGCACTGAGCGCGGCGCTCTTCCTGACCGCCGCCTGCGGGAACGACCCCTCGCCCCAGGACACGAAGTCCGAGGCCGGCCCGCAGCCGCAGGCCAAGAAGCCGGTCGTGGTCGTCACCACCACCTGGGAGGGCGCCTTCGCGAAGGCGGCGGGCGCCGAGGACGTCAAGGTCATCGTGCCGCAGTCCGTCCACCACGCCCCGGACTACGACCCCAAGCCGTCGGACCTCGCCGCCGTGGCCAAGGCCGACTTCGTGCTGTACGCGCCCTTCGAGCCGTACGCCGCGAAGATCAAGGAGGCCGCCGGCTCCAAGGCGAAGCTGGTCGAGGTGAACCTCGACAACGACCCCGACAAGGTCAAGGCCGAGGTCGACAAGCTGGGCGCGCTCTTCGGCACGGCGGACGCGGCCACGCGCTGGAAGGCCGGATTCGACACCGAGTACGCGAAGTTGAACAAGGAGGTCCAGGCCGGGTGGCCCGGCGGCCGCAGCCCCTCCGTCGTGACCCAGGTCTTCACGGCGTGGTCGGCGAAGCTCGCGGGCGCCACCCCTGTGGGCACCTACGGGCCCGAGGCCGTGACCCCGGCGCAGCTGGCCGAACTCGCGGCGAAGAAGCCGGAGCTGGTGCTGGACAACGCGCACATGTCCACCGGCACGGTGCTCCCCGACTCCGGCGCCGAGCAGGTGAAAATCGTCAACTATCCCGGTGAGGACCTGGACCTGCTGACGGTCTACCGAAACGCCGCGGCCGAGCTGAAAAAGGCCATGGGCGCTTCGTGATCAGCCGTTGACGAGCCGCCCCGCGGCCCGCGCGAGACCAGACGAGAACCGGCCATTCACCGGTCCGCCGGTTCGCCGTTCCGCGGGGCGCTCGGCCACCATGAACCACGCCGGAGGTCGTGATCATCATCGACCCGAGCCACTACCTCCGGCCCACGACCCTCGCGCCGCCCCGATCCGCCCCGCCCGCTCCCGCGCGCCCCTCGGAAGGGAGGCGGCGTGCGCTACGACTCCACGGGCAGGTGGCGCAGCGCGCAGCCGATCGGTTCCGGGCCCGGAGCGGTCGTCCGTCAACCGGTGGCTTCGGGGGCCGTGCGCGGGGAAGGTGGGTGCATGGCTGCTTCCTCCTCCTCTTCCCCTTCTTCCGCCTCTTCCTCCGGCGCGGCGAACATCTGTGACCGGTCGGCCGTCGAGCGGCTGACGGGGCGGGCGTTGCCGCAGGAGTGGCCGTCCGCCGCGCTGCCCGCGGGCTCTCGGGTCGTCGTGGTCCGTGATCCGAGTGGGGACGGGCCCTGGCGGGAGGAGTTCCTGGGAACGATCGACGGCATGGGCGCGCCGGAGCCCGTCGAGCACCCTCGTGCCCGGGCCGGCGAACTGGCGTACTGGGTCGCCTTCGACGAGCCGCAGTACGACGGTGACGGGGACGGCCCGTACCGCAAGGCCTTGATCTGGGACCGGTACCTGCGGCCCGGTCCGTGAGGCGGGCTTCGTCCGGCCGGTGGGGTCCGGCGGCAGGAGCCTGCCGCCGGACCCCGGTCCTCAGCCCGCCTGGGCGAGCGGCGGGGCCGCCGCGCCGGTCGACGCGAGGCGTTCGCGCAGGGCCGCGCGGTCCGGTTTGCCGGCCGCCGTCAGCGGCAGTTCGGCGATCAGGAGCAGCCGCTCGGGGTGCTTGTTCCGTTCGAGCCCGCGCCGGGTGAGGTGGTCGCCGAGCGAGGCGAGGGTGAGGGGCTGCCCGCCGCGCGGCACCACGCAGGCCGCCAACCGCTCCCCCATCAACGGGTCCGGGACGCCGACGCAGGCCACGTCGCGGACCTGCGGGTGCGCGGTGAGTTCGCGTTCCACCTCCGCCGGGCTGATGTTGGCGCCGCCGCGGATGACGATGTCCTTGAGGCGGCCGACGATGTGCAGGACGCTGTCGGAGTCGAGGTAGCCGAGGTCCCCGGTGCGGACCCAGCCGTCGGGCGTGCGGTAGCGGGCGTCCAGGTCGGGCGCGCCCACGTAGCACAGCGGGGTCATCGGGCCGCGCGAGATGATCTCGCCGACGGCGCCGTCGGGCAGCGGTTCGTGCGTGTCCGGGTCGGCGATGCGGATCTCGGCGACGCGGGGGTCGGGATGGCCCGCGACGACCCCGGATCCGTCGGTGGGCGGCACCGTGTGGGCGAGCCCGGTGTGGCAGTTGACGCCGTCGGCGGAGCCGTAGAGGTTCACCACGGGGCAGCCGAAGGCCTTGGCCGCGGCGGCCGCGGTGGTCTCGTCGAGCGGCGCGCCGCCGAGGACCAGTGCGGTGGGGGCGGGCAGTTCCTCGTCCGTCCCGTCGAGGTGTTCGAGCATCATGCGGACCATCGTGGGCACGCCGAGGATGTGCGTCGGCCTGTGTGTGCGCACCGCCTCGATCGCCGCTTGCGGGGTGAAGTGGTCGAGCAGCACGAGGGTGCCGCCGTGCCGGGCCAGGGTGACGGCGGTGCCGTTGGACCCGAAGGCGGAGGCCAGCGGTACGAGGAACAGGCAGCTCGGCGGGGTGCGGTCCGGGATGAGGGAGGCGAGGAAGTTCCCGCGTCCGCCGGCCAGCGCGTTGTGCGAGTACGCGATCATCTTCGGTTCGGCCTCGGAGCCCGAGGAGACGAGGATGCGTGCGGCGCTGTCGGGGTCGGGCCGGGCGGGGACGAATCCACTGGGGTCGGAACGCAGCAGCGCCGACAGATGAATCGTTCCTTCGGGCGCGACCGGCCCCGCCGCGATGACGTGGCGCAGTGTCGGGAGCGCCCCGGCGAGGGTGCTCAGGTCCGCCGCGTGCCGGAACTCCCGGTGCTCGGTGGCCGCGATGACGGCGACGGCCTCGGCGCGGCGCAGCAGGCACTCGGCTTCGAGGACGCCCCGACCCACAGGGAACGGGAGCGCGATCGCGCCGAGCGCGGCGAGCGCCAGATCGGCGATGACGGCGAAGCGGTTGTTGGGGAGTTGCACGCCGACCACGTCGCCCGGGCCGATCCCGAGTTCCCGCAGGCCGGTGGCCAGACATCGGACCTTGCGGTCCAGCGCCGTGTAGCAGAGCTTGCCCTTGGCATCGAGGACGGCCGTGCGGTGCAGGTCGGCGATCTGGCGGGCCCGGAAGAGGCTGTAGAGGTCGAGGTCGGGGCAGGTCCCGTCGACCACCCAGGACCGGCGGAGTTCGGCGGGCAGCAGGTCGTGCAGGACGAGCCTGTCGGCGGTCATACGAAGCTCCAGGGGTCGGGGACGACGGGGGCGCCGTGCGCGTCGCGGCTGATCGAGCCGGTGAAGCGCGGATCGTGGTGCAGGTCGGACAGCTCGGTGGTGACCGCGGTCGCGCTCAGCCCGTGCTCGTGCAGCCGGGCCAGGGCCTCGGTCGTGGACAGCCCGCCCAGGTCGTGGAGGGCGACGGCGTGGGCGTCGGCGTCGGCCGCCGCGAGCAGGCCGTCCGCCGTCGGCACCGGGTGCCGGAATCCGGCCGGCCGCCGGGGGTTCTCGCCGCGGCCCGCTCGGCGCAGGGCGGGGGCGGTCAGGGTGTCGGCGGCGCCGAGCAGCGAGGAGTCCACCCGTACGCCGTGGCCGGTGCGTTCGCGCAGCAGCAGCCCGGCGAGGACGGCCTCGGCGCCGAGCAGTCCGCCCAGTACGTCGAGCAAGGTCATCAGCGAGGGCGCCGGGGCCTCGCCCTCGGGGCGGACGGCCTCGCCGACGCCCGTACGGGCCTGGACCATGAAGTCGGTGCCCATGGGGGCGTCCTGGATCCGGCCGGCCCAGCCGCTGGTGTACGCGTAGACGAGCGCGGGATTGACCCGTGCGAGGTCCGCGCAGTCGAGGCCGAGCTCGGCGGCCTTGCCCGGTGCCCAGTTGTGCAGGAAGACGTCGGCCCCGGCGGCCAGCTCCCGCAGCCGCAGGCGGTCGCCCTCCCGCTTGATGTCGATCTCGACGGCCCGCTTGCCCCGGTTGAGGGCGAGCCAGCGCGCCGAGATCCCGGAGCAGGCCGGGGGCATGCCGCGCAGCGGGTCGCCGCCCGGCGGTTCGATCCGGATCACGTCGGCGCCGAGGAGCCCGAGCAGATGCGCGGCGAGCGGTGCCTGGATGCGGCGGCCGGCCTCCAGCACGGTGAGCCCGGCCAGCGGCCCGCCGGAGTGTGCCGCGCCGGGCAGCCGGTGCGACCGGGCGGTGAGACGTCCGGGAGCCGACGGGGCCAGGGACCAGGGGGCGGCGCCGTCATGTTCCGCCGCCCGCTCGGCCAGCGGGCGCAGGGCGCACACCTCGGTGCCGTAGGCGGCCGCGGCCCGGCGGATCCGTTCCCAGGAGTGGGACCGGGCCGTGAGGTGGAGGGCCGCCGGGAAGGGGGCGCAGGCGGTGGCGTAGCGGAACTGGAAGGGCCGCCAGCCGGCCCGCAGGGCGTCCACGGGTGCCTCCAGTGCCTTCCAGAAGGCCGCCCAGGCTCCCGGGTCGAGCGTCTCCAGTTCGAAGAGGACACCGTCGGACGAGGTGAACGGAGGCCCTCCGGGCGCGAGTTCGGCGGCCTCGCCCTCGTCGGCCCCGGCGGCGGCGAGGTACTGGGAGACCGCGAGCAGGCCCGCCCGGTCCGCACCGGTGGTGACCGCGCGGGCGGCGCCGCCGCGGGCCTGGCCCACGAGCGCCGCGAGCAGCCCTTGCACGGCCAGGACCCCGGTGGCGGTGGCCGCGTAGTCGACGGCGAGGCCGCGCGGGCCGCCGTCGCGCCGGCCGTGCACGGCCATGATGCCGGTGGCGGCCTGCACCGTGGCCTCGTCGGTGAGCCCGCTCGCCGGATCCGCCCAGGTGGCGGTCGCGTGCGCCGGGTCGAAACCGCCGCCCGTGAGCGTGGTGCCGCCGGTGGGCGGGCCATCGGTGCCGGCGGCGATGCCGGTGGACGCGCCGTCCTGGGCGGGGCGGTCCGTCCGTGCGCCGAGCAGCCTCAGGTGGTCGGCGATGACGCTCGTGATCTGCGGGGGCCCCGAGGTGTCGAAGCGCAGTGTGTCGAGCGGCCGGACCGTCTGCGTGGTTGCTGGTGACGCCATGCCTCTCCTCTCCTGGCGCGGCGGTGGCCTGCGCCCGGGTCTTGCCGAATGTGGGGAACCCGGGAGCGTCCGCGCCCGACCAGTTCCACGGACAGGGAGTCGGTCGGCCGTTCCCGCGAGTTCCCGGGAATGAGGAGGAAAGAAGTGACGGATCCAGGCACGGACCACACCGCGGACGCACAACGGACCGCAGGAGCAGCGGAGATGAGGGGACGCATCGACCGGTTCGTCCGCTCCCGGGTGATCCCCCGGGAGGCGCTGCTGGACGGCGGCGGACCCGCTGCGGCCGAGGCACTGGCCGAACTGCGCGGCCAGGCACGGGAGGAGGGCCTCTGGGCGCTGCCGCTCCCGGAGGAACTGGGCGGCGGCGGGCTCGGGTTCCGCGCGTACGCCGAACTGGCCGAGGTGGAGGGGGCCAGTGACCACGGTCCGGCCGCGCTGGGCTCCGCCCCGCTCCTCGACGTGACGATGCTGGCGCGGCACGGGGGGACCACGGTCCGTGAGGCGTACCTGAAGCGGCTGGTCGCCGGGGAGATACGGACCTGTTACGCCATGACCGAGCCGGACGTCCCCGGCACCGATCCCTTCCGGACCGCCACCCGGGCGGAGCGCGGACCGGACGGCGGTTGGGTGGTCACCGGCCGCAAGTGGTTCACCTCGGGCGTCGCGGGCGCCGACCTGGTGACGGTCATGGCCCGCACCGGCGGGGGCTCCGGCGATCGTGAGGGGCTGTCGCTGCTGCTCGTGCCCACGGCGTCGGCCGGGTTCCGCGTCGTACGTGAACTGCCCGTCCTCGGTACGGGCGGCCAGTACGAGATCGCGCTCGACCGGGTGCGGGTCCCGGCCGACCATCTCCTCGGCGAGCCCGGGGACGCGCTCGCCATCGCCGGCGAGCGGCTGCAGCTCGGCCGTACGCTGCGCTGCCTGCGCTGGCTCGGCCAGGCCCAGCGGGCCTTCGACCTCATGTGCGAGCGGGCCGCCACCCGCCACGGGTCCCGTGGACCGCTCGCCGACCAGCAGCTGGTCCAAAGTCACGTCTTCGACGCCCTGCTCGCCCTGCGCACCACCCGCCCCTTGGTGCACGAGGCGGTGGCACTGATCGACGCCGGGCGGGACGCGCGCACGGAGGTGGGGCTCGCCAAGGTCGCCGCCGCGCGCATGCTCCAGCAGGTCGCGGACTCCGCCATCCAGGTCCACGGCGCCGCCGGGCTCGGCCCGGACACCCCGCTGCCCGGACTCTTCCGGACGGGCCGGGCCGCCCGCGTCCTCGACGGCCCGGACGAGCTGCACATCACCTCGGTGGCCCGCCGGGTCCTGCGCGGATACGGGCGGGACAGCAGTGACAGAGGTAGCGGCAGCGGCAGCGGCAGTGACAGGGGCACCGGCACCGGCCCGGAGTGAGCCGCTACACGCGGGTGATGTCGACGACCCCGTGCACAGCGGCGAGGCCGAGCGCCAGGAAGAAGTCGCCCCAGACGAGCTCGTGCCGCACGGCCAGCCCCATCCCGGCGTCGTAACAGCCGTCGAGCAGCATCCCGGTCGGTCGCCCGGAGCCCGGTCCGGTGACGTGGTCCTCCGCGAGCCGGCCGAGGATCGCCTCGGCCCGGTACGCGTACCCGGCCGCCCGGGGGCCGGGCACCCGGGCGAGTTTCAGCAGGGCGACGGCGGTGATCGCGGCGGCCGAGGTGTCGAGCGGCCCGTCCGGGCGGCCGGCGTCGGCCGCCGGGACCGGTCCACTACCGCCCGGGAACTCATGTTCCGTGGAGCCGAGTTGGGCCATCAGTCGCTCCGCCGCCTCGCCGAGGCGGGCGGCCGGGCCGGGTAGGGACAGGTCCGGGCGCAGCAGGGCGTCGGCCACCGCCAGGAGCAACCAGGCACGGCCCCGGCTCCAGCCCGGCGGCGGGTCCGGGCAGGGCTGCCAGCCCGCGACCGCGTCGAAGGTCAGGGCAGGAATCAGCACTCCGGGGGTCGCGCCGAGGCAGAGGTCGAGGTGGCGGGAAAGGTGGGCCGCGGCGGCGCCCTGCCCTCCGGCTCCGGCCAGCAGGGGTACGGTTCCCGGCACGCCGTCCACGCGGGCGAGCAGACGGGGCCCGCCGAGCGCGTCCCCCCAAGGCACCAGCCCGAGTTCGCGGTCGTAGGCCGACAGCATCGCTCGGGCGCCGAGGCCCTGCAGCTCGGCGGCCCCGGCGTCGTCCCCGGCCGGAGCGGTCCCGTACCAGAGGATCAGGCCACGGGTGGCGGTGTCGGCGCCCACCCACGGTGCGAGCCGGGCCGTGCACGCGGCGGCGGCGCGCCGGTCGGCGGCGTCGCCGGTGTATCGGGCCCGCAGCCACAGCAGCCCCGCCCAGAACCCGCCGGTCCACGAACCGCGGCCGGTGGTCGTCCACCGGCCGTCGGACAGCTCGGCGTACAGCGGGAAGCGCGGGCCGACCGCCTCGGCGGTCACCGCCACCCGTGCCATGACGGCGTCGAAGGCCGGGCCGAGCCCGGCGCCGTCCGCGCTCACGCCCCGCCCTGCCGTCGGTCCCGTACGGCCCACAGGACCGCGACGGCCGCCGCCGCCGCGAACTCCGCCGCGACCAGCAGCCAGCCCGACCCGTACCGGCCGCTCTGCGCGAGCAGGCCGAAGAGGGGCGGGCCCACCGCGAATCCGCCGAAGAACCCGGCCGCGACCAGCGCCGAGTCCTGTCCGGCGCGGCCGGGGGCGGCCCGCTGCATGACCAGCACCATGGAGACGGCGTTGCCGGAGACGGCGAAGACACCGACGGCGATCGCGCCGATCCACACCAGCGGGCCGACCAGCAGGGCGGCCGCCAGCAGGACCGCCGCGCCCAGCGCCCCGCAGGCCAGCCACCCCGGGAGCCACTCGGCCCGCCCGGGCCGGGCCGCCTTCGACCATCCGACCCGGCCCGCGATCCCCGCCACGCCGAGTACGGCGACCAGGGCGGCCGCCACCGTCGGGCCCATGCCCAGACGCTGTGCGCCGAAGAGGGCGAGGTAGGTGTTGACCGAGGCGATGCCGGCGCCGAGAAACAGCGAGAACACCGCCAGCCAGGCCACCATCCCGCGCGGGACGAGAGCCGTACGGGGCCCCGCGGGCGGCGGGGCGGGGTCGGCGGGCAGGACGCGGAGCGCCCACAGCCCGGCGAGCAGGGCGGCGCCGGCGCCGGTCCAGACGGCCCCCCGCCAGCCGATGCCGCCCGCGAGCAGAGCGAGCGGAAGTCCGGCCGCGAAGGCGCCGAGCTGGACCCCGGACTGCTTGAGCCCGGTCACCGCACCCCGCCGGGCGGGCGGAACGGCCCGCAGCACGGCCTTGTTGGTGGCCGGGTTGGCCAGCGCCTGGGGTACGCCGCCCAGGGCGACGGCGCCGAGCAGCAGACCGGCGCCGGGTGCGGCGCCGATCAGGCAGAGGGCCGCGGCGGAGAGGATCAGCAGGGCCACCAGGGAGCGCCGCGGTCCGATCCGGTCGACGATCCGGCCGCCGGCCGGGGACAGGACGGCGGCGGTCCCGAAGCCGATCGTGGTCGTCAGCCCCAATACGGCCGGGGAAACGCCGAGTTCGGTGACCAGGCGTGGGCCCAGCGCCCCGAGGAGGAACAGCTGGAGCATCGAGAACGCCATGGCGCAGGTGAGCAGTGCGGTCAACTGCCGCCCGGCGCCCACGTCCTGCTCCGTCGGGGGCGCCGTCGCCGCGCTCGCCGTCGTCCCCTCCGGCGTCGCTCTCTCCGGCCGCCGCGCCACCCCTTCCGCCGTCACGAAGTCTCCCCTCCCAGGACGTTGAACTCTTCGACCGAGCGGGTAGGCAGTCGGATGGAGCGGCGGGCAGGTTCCCCCACTCCGTTGTGCCCTGCACCACACGAGGCGGGCGACCCGGCCCTGACAGGCCGGGACGCGGGAACTTGTCCGGAAGTGCGCACCCTGATGTGCGGCTCGGGAGGCCGGTGCGAGGATGAGCCCTCCATGAACCCGGTCCGCTGTTTGCGAGCGCTACGGGCTGCGATGTTCGCAGCCCTCTGTGTGCTGCTCGCGGCGACCGGACACCTGCTCATGTCCGGTGTGCCGGTGCCCTGGTGGGCTTTGGCCGTCGCTTTCCCGGGCACGGCGGCGACGGCCTGGGCCCTGGCGGGACGTGAACGCGGGCTGCTCGCCGTGACGACGGCTGCCGTCGCCGTCCAGGCGGTGCTGCACACCGGTTTCACCCTGGCCCAGTCGCTCGTCGGTCCGGCCGCGCCGACCGGATCAGGGCAGATGTCCTCGATGGCGCCGATGGCGGGGATGACGCGGCCGCCCGGCGTCGGAACGCCGGCGGCCACCGCCCACGCGCACCACGCCATGCACGGGGCGACGGACACCGCGTCCGCCCTGGCCGGCGCCACCGGCGGGCCGTTGCCGGTCGGCGTGCACGAGGCGGGCGCCATGTCTCCGGCCGGCATGCTGGCCGCGCACCTGCTGGCCGCCGTGCTGTGCGGGCTGTGGCTCGCGCACGGCGAGCGGGCGGCCTTCCGCGTGGTGCGCGCCGTCGCCGGGCGTCTGTGGACTCCGATGCGGCTGCTGCTCCGTACGGCCGTGCCCGCGCACCGGCCGCCCGTCCGCGTCCGCCGTCGGCGCCGGAACCGCGCGCCGCGCCGGCTCTTCCTCGTCCACGCCATCACCTCACGGGGTCCGCCGGCGGGAACCGCTGTCCTCTGACAGCTGGTTCCCCGAGCCGCGTCCGCGACCGCGACCGCTTTCCCACGCGCTTCGCACACGCTTTCGCATCCGCACATCGCGCCTCGGGCCTCGGTCATGCCTTCCGGCAGACCGCACCCCTCACCGGCCCCGCCGCTCGTGGCGCCGGACTCCCTTTGCCCGTAAGGACCTTGTGGCGATGACTGCTGCCCTGACGACCCCTTCCACCCCTTCTTCCTGTACCGCCAGCAACCGACCGGCCCGGCGCACGCCCGACTCCGACGCGGCGGTGACCCGGCTGGCGTTGGACGCCCGCGACGGCGATCCGGCGAAGACCGACCGGTTCGTGCGCGCGCTCCACCGCGACGTCTGGCGCTACGTGGCCTACCTCAGCGCCGACACCCAGGCGGCCGACGACCTCACCCAGGACGTCTTCCTCCGTGCGCTGGCGAGCCTGCCCCGGTTCGAGGGCCGTTCCTCCGCGCGTACCTGGCTGCTGTCGATAGCCCGTCGCACGGTCGTGGACAGCCTGCGTCACGCGGCCGCCCGGCCCAGACTCTCGGACCGCTGCGACTGGCAGACGGCGGCCGAGCAGACCCAGCCGTACGACGTGCCGGGCTTCGAGGACGGCATCGCCCTGGCGGAACTGCTCGCCGTGATCCCGTCCGAGCGGCGGGAGGCCCTGGTGCTGACGCAGTTGCTGGGCCTGTCGTACGCCGAGGCGGCCACGGCCGTCGGCTGCCCCATCGGTACGGTGCGCTCCCGGGTCGCCCGCGCCCGTACCTCGCTGATCGCGCTCCTGACGGACACCCGGACGACCGAGCCGGCGCCGGAGCCCCCGGCGCCGCGGCACGAGCGGGCCGGAGAACGGACGCTCACGGCGGCCGCGGCGCTCGCCTGAGCCGGTAGGCGCGCGAGCGGACGTACGACATAGGAGGGGAGGGCTGCGGGCGCCGTGAGCGCCCGCAGCCCTCCCACGCCACGCCTACGCCACGAACAGACCCGCCCTGTAAGGGAGTTACGACACAAGGACGGAAGCCGACGGGTGAGCCTCCGAGGCCTTCCGGCGGTCCGTGCGGGGCGTCGCGGGCACGCGGGAAGGCCATGGCGGCATGCGAGCAGGGCCGGACGGCACACGGGCATGACGGGGTACGACGGCACCACGCGGCCGAATGTGCGGGCGCGCCGCAAGATATCAGCCTTCCGCTCGGTCGCCGGGATGTTTGTCCGATGGTGATGTCCTACGGCCTCGGCGCCGCGCCCGGCACTAGCGTCCCGTGACACCCCGGGAATGCGGGTGCGCACCGCACAGTTCGTGCGGACCCTCCTGCCCCGCCACCCCCTCCCGGCCCTTGGAGCGAGGAGGCACAGTGCCGTCATTGCGGCGGAGATCCATCAGCAGTTTGTCGGTGGCCACGCGATACACGATCGGAAGCGGCCTGGTCATCACCGCCCTTGCCCTCACCCTGATCGCCCTTCTGATACCCGTGGACAGCTTCGGCAGCCGACCCGCGGCCGCTGTCGCGGGCCCGGCGGGCGACGACGACGGCGGCGGAACGTTGAGCACGGCCTACGGGCCGCTGACCGCCGCGGACCGCGACTTCATCCGCAAGGTCCGGCTCGCCGGGCTCTGGGAGCTGCCCGCGGGCCGCCAGGCCCAGCAGCGCGGGTCGAAGCCCACCATCAAGACGGCCGGCCAGCACCTCGTCGACGGCCACACCGAGCTCGACCGGCAGGTCATCCAGGTCGGCCAGGCCCTCGGTGTCGATCTACCCAACCAGCCGTCCGCACAGCAGCAGGACTGGCTGGGCCAGATGAACCGTGCACGCGGAGAGGAGTACGAGCGGCTGTTCGTGCAGCTGCTGCGCCGAGCCCACGGAAAGGTGTTCGCGCTGCTGGCCGGGATTCGGGCCCAGACCAAGAACTCCATGGTCCGCGCCCTCGCCTCGTCCGCCAACGCCGCGGTTCTGGACCACATCACGGTCCTCGAAGACACCGGACTCGTCGACTTCGACGCGCTCTCTGACAATGTCCAACCGACGAAGTGAAGTGATCGCATGAGTAAAAAGGGACACAAACGCCCACGGCTGTCGAACAAGGTCCTGGGCGTGATCTCCGCGCTCGTCCTGGGCGGTGGCGGGGTCGCCGTCGTCGCCGGGAACGCGTCCGCCGGCCAGGACGGTCGGGCGATACAGACGATCGACTGCCCCGACGTGGGAGAGAAACTCACCGCGGTCCCCGAACAGGCCAAACCCGAGGTCGACGCGAACCTCGCCAAACTGGACGACCAGGTCGCCGACGCGTACAAGAAGCTCGCGGCCGGCCAGGCGAAGGGCAACGCCCTCCTCGGCGACCTGAAGCAGAAGCGCGACCAGACCATCAAGGGCATGAGCGACGCGATGGGCCGGGCGGGCCAGGCTCCCGCGGACATCAAGTCGTTGAGCGCGTGCACGATGAAGGACGCACCCGCCGCGGACGCGGCCGACGCCAAGGTGGACGCCGCGAGCAAGGGCGAGCAGGGCGCGGTCGCCCAGGCCGCCGCGCAGAAGGGTGGTCCGTCCAGGAACGACTTCGTCAACATCACCAAGATCAAGCCGAACGTCCGCAACCCCCGGCAGGCGGGGAACGCCTCGAAGGGCTCCTTCACCTCGCAGTGCGGCCGCAATGAGAACGGCCACTTCAACCCCGACAACGTGATCGTCGCCCCCGGCGTCTCCAACGGCGCCCACCACATGCACGACTACGTGGGCAACCTGACCGCCGACGCCTTCTCCACGAACAACAGCCTCGCCGCGTCCGGCACCACCTGCCGCAACGGGGACCAGTCCACGTACTACTGGCCCGTGCTGCGGTTGCGCGACGGCAAGGTGGAGAAGGACGCCAAGGCGCCCGGCGGCGGCCAGGACGGCAACGTCGGCACCATCCTCAAGCCGAAGCAGGTGTCGCTCACCTTCAAGGGCAGCCCCGTCGGCAA